>CAYJIH010000035.1:0-19448 GCA_964370195.1 uncultured Oscillospiraceae bacterium | reverse complement strand
CGGTGATGACACCGGCACAGGCGGCGGCGATACCGGCACAGGTGGCGGCGGTGACACCGGCACTGGCGGCGGTGATACCGGCACTGGCGGTGGCGATACCGGCACAGGCGGCGGTGACACAGGCACCGGCGGTGGTGTAACACCGGCTCCAACGCCCGACCCCGACCCCGACGACGGTGACTTAGACGGGGATGACGAGGAAGATGATGAAGAAGATGACCTTCCTGTAATTCCCGACGACAACAACGGCGGAACCGGTGGCACCACAGAGGACGGCGCAGAAGACAACGGCACCACAGACAATGGTACTACCGGCGGCGTAGAAGGCCCGTTCGTGGGCATCACACCGGATGGTGATGTTGAAATTAATACAAATCGCCCCGGAGAAACGCCCAACAACGTCCAAATAAACAATGAAAACCTCGCCCCCGGATTTTTCACAGTGGACAATGGCGTGGTTACCATTCCTGCTCAAGTGCTTGAAGGGCTTGGCACCGGCGAGCAACGTATTACCATAGAATATGACGATGGTGTTGTGGAAAGCGTGGTGCTAACCGACAACGGCGTGCCTTTAAGCGCCTTTATCGCAGAAGACGCATGGAGCTTATTTGATTTACTGATGACCGTAGTTGTATTCTTATTGATGATTGTATATGTGTTGTATCGGCTTCGCAAACAGCACGATAGAAGCGATGAAGAAGGCGAAGAAGACAACACCTATGCAAGCGATGACGAATACGAACGAAAAGCACTTAGGAAACGCAGAGTGGTGAAAATTGGCAGTGGTGTGATGTTTATCGTAAGCCTTGTCGTATTTATCCTCACGCAAGAACTTACACTGCCCATGATATTCTTTGACGAGTACAGCGTGTGGTTTGCTCTATTTGCCATTGTGCAAATTGTGCTTGGCATTCTTTTAAGAATATTTGGCAGACGCCAAAAACACGACGAAGAGGAAGAAAATGCAGTTTCTGAACATCGTTTCAAACACGCCATGTAACCCGCCTTTTTACAGCACAGCAACACAATTTGCTCTTTTATACGCGCCAGTTGGCGACGTTTCCCCTGCATTTCACAGGCAGGAAAATACCTAGCCACCTATGAAAAAAGGCGACAAAGAGTGATACGCTCTTTGTCGCCTTTTTGTATCAAAAACCCTCTTTTGGGGCACCCTCGTTTTCTACCGGTAGGATTACAAAAGCGCAAAATACCCCATACAAAGCGCCACCATCAACAGCATGTAAAAACACACCGGTATCCACTCTTTATATTTGATGCCCAGTATTACATTAACACTTCCCACAAACAGTGTTGCCACCACTGCCATAAGCCACGTAAACAGCCCTCGAACAAATATAAATTCCAGCGCCGTTAGAGTGCCCACAAGCAAAAATGCAATTTGCCAATATTTTACATAACGCACAGCATGCCCTCACTTTGTAAATTTTATTCATTGATTATAGCATACATTGAGAAGCCAAGCTAGGCATGGCTCTTCCCCTATATTTCTCGCACCGGCGGCCTATACATAACGTTAAATCGCACGATGCGCCCTTTACATTTTTCTTGGTATTTGGTAAAATTGAAAAAAGATATTACTGTGATTTTATCAGACATTGAATGTTTTTTACATTTAATGCAAAACCGACGCACCTTTTGTGCGGATTCGACCGATGCGTTGCCCTGCGAGGTATCCCATGAACATGTTTAAAAAGTGGCTTAACAACGCTACGATACATAAAAAATTCATTCCTTTACAATGCTTTATCATCGCCAGCATGGTTTTAATTAGCATGTTTTCTTTCTTCTCCGTCCTCATGGTAAACATTTCCTCCGAGCGCATTGTAAACGAAAATGTGCGCCACAAAGAACAACTTAGCGCCATCATACGCAACATGTATGTATGCCGCGTTTTAGGGCGGGATATTTTACTGCAAGAGAATGAGGCGATGCGAGAGGACTTGTACGATGAGTACATTTTAGCATTTGAACAACTTGATCAAAAAATGGACGATTTTGCCGTGCTGCTAGACGGTAGCCAGCTTGCAGAATTTAATGAAATTATTGAGCAAAAAAATGTGTATAAACATAGCATGATTTTATCGGCCGACATTCGCATGAACGGCGGTGAATATGACGAGGCCTTGCATGCTTTGCAAGTGGTAACGCCCATTGCAAACGATTTTTTCGGTAGCATTGATGCCTTTTCGCTGGAGGAAGAACGGTTGCTTTCTGTTGCACTGCACCAAAACGATGTGCTTGTGCTTACCATTTTAATCGCCGGTGTTGTGCTGAACATTTTGGTTGTGCTTACTGTGCTTCTATTTATTCGGTTTTTCGCAAAAAGCATGAGCTCTAGCTTAGTTACGCTAGAAAAGGCCATGTCTGAAATTGCTGTAACCGGCAACATGAAAATAGAAATACCAAACGCACTTTACACAAAAGACGAAGTGGGCCGCATTGCTTCTGTTGCCAACAAAATGAAAACCATGTTGCTCTCGTATTCGTTTAACGACACATTAACCGGCGGCTACAACGCCAAAGCGTATCACGAAGAATTAAACGATTTGTTCATCGACACAACATCCAAAAAAGAATTTTGGTGTGTTATTTCCGACATGAACAACTTAAAACATATCAACGACCATTTAGGCCACATGGAAGGCGACAACGCCATTCGCAATTCGTATCACACACTAAACAACCACTTTAAAACGTATGGAAAAACTTTCCGCGTGGGTGGAGACGAATTTGTGTCTTTGCTTGTGGGATGCACAAAAGAGGAGCTGGATGCAACCATTGCCGCCATTGTAAACCAGGTGGAAAGAGCCAACATCGACACAACGTATCGGTTTTCTTTGGCAATTGGGTTTGGCTATTTTTCGGGCAACACACAGGATGAATACAATACCTATTTTAAAATGGTAGACCAAAAAATGTACGATAACAAGTTGGCCAGCAAACAGTCTCGCTTGCACGCCAGGGTGCACCCATTGCCCAATGAACATGAGCAGCCAGCGGCAAATACACCACAATAAATTGCCGTTTGCATACACACCTCTTATGCAAACGGCATAAAGGGGAACGGTATGATCGATACAAACCTTAGAAAACACGTACAAACGTCTTTTGATTCATTTGCAAAAACCGTGCAGCTACATAAAGTGCATCCAAACGTGATTACCACGGCGTCTCTTATTGTTGGGCTTGGCTCTTTTGCCAGTTTAAGCATGGGGCGCCCCTTGCCAGCCCTTGTGTTGCTGTGGGTTTCGGGCAGTTTGGATGTTTTGGATGGCACCGTGGCACGCTTAAGTGAAAAAAGCTCAAAGCTTGGCGCTTTTTTAGACCTCGTGTTCGACCGCGTGGTAGAAAGCGCCCTTATCTTTGGGTTTTATTTTTTTATGCCGCAATTTTCTATTTTTTATTTCCTATTTTATATAGGGATGATTTTTAATTTTTCCACCTTTATGGTGGCAGGCGCACTGTTCCCCAATGATGGACGCAAATCGATGCACTACGATGTGGGCCTTGTAGAGCGCACCGAAAGTTTCATCACATTTTCGTTAATGATGCTATTTCCGCGCCTCATCCCGCTTTTCCTTGGCATATTTAACATACTAATGATTATAACAGGCATCATCCGCATCAAAAAAATCATCGCACATGAGCGCAACCAATAAGCCACTCCCTCTATTGCGCGTGCCTTTCTCACGTTTTTTTCACTTTTTCCTAAGATGGTTTTCACACATGGGCACTATACTAAATAGTAACAAGCACGCACACTACATTGTGTGCCGCAAAACCCAAAATAAAGAAAACTTGCTTATAACGAAGTTTTTAGGAGGAAACCATGTCTTATTTTGAAAAAAGACCAGACGGAAGCTACACCCCAAACCCGCAACCACCGCAACACGCGCGCCCTGCGCCGCACTCATATACATCGGCACCACAACAACATGCGCCGGTGCCACACGCCGCACAGCCACACACCCAAAACGCGCACCAGCGCCCGCCCCAATACGAAAGCACCTACCAAACACAGCATTCTTTGCGCTACGACCCAGCGCCCCAGCGCCAGCAGCCTCCACCAAAAAAGAAGCCCGGCAGCGCAAAATTTTTAGGAGGCACCGCCCTTGTTTTGGCATGTGCCGTGGCCGGCTTTGGCGGCAGCGCGGCCGCTGTTACTTTATTTTACCCCTCAAACAACAGCGCCGTGGTGTATCAAAGCGTGGGCGGCCAAGCCACCGCAGAGGGCATTTCAACAGATGCCACCACCCTATCGGACATTGCGCAAAATAGCCTTCAATCGGTGGTTTCCATTCAAACCGAAACACAAGTAACCGATATGTTTAACCAACTGCAGGATGTAACCGGCGCCGGAAGTGGCGTTATCATCAGCAGCGACGGCTTAATTTTAACAAACAACCATGTGGTGGAAAACTCAAAAAGTGTGCTTGTTACCTTAAGCAACGGCACCCAGTATAAAGCCACGATTGTTGGCACCGATTCTGCCACGGATGTAGCCTTGCTGCGCATTGAGGCCGACAATTTAACGCCTGCTGTGTTGGCCGATTCCAGCGAGGTGCAAGTGGGCGATTTCTGCCTTGCCATTGGCAACCCAACGGGCAATTTAAGCGGCACGGTAACAGATGGCATTATTTCTGCACTGGAACGTGAAATTACAATACAAAATACACCAATGACACTGATGCAAATGAGTGCCCCTGTAAGCCCCGGAAACTCCGGCGGTGGGTTGTTTAATGCAAACGGCGAATTGGTGGGCCTTGTGAATGCAAAAAACAGCGGCGACGGCAGCGAGGGTCTTGGCTTTGCCATTCCCATCAACACGGCCATGGAAGTTGCCGAAGAATTGCTTGAGCACGGCTATGTGCAAGGCCGCCCATTCTTGGGCATTTCCTCGATAACCGTAACGGAAGAAAACGCGGCCATGGCCGGTGTAAGTGAGCCGGGGCTGTATATCACCGCTGTAACGGCCGGAAGTGGCGCCGAGCAAGCCGGCTTGCAAGTGGGCGACCGTATTGTGGCTTTTGAGGACACAAAAATTGATGATTTGGCAGATTTAAGTTTTGCCCTGGCAGAATTTAACCCCGGCGACACCGTCACACTTGAAATTGAGCGCGGCGGCGAAACGGGAAGTGTTTCTGTTACTTTACAAGAGCAACAAGCACCCACAGCATAATGCCAACGGGCACAAAAAATATTTATGGGAAAGCACTGCGCCAAACCGGCCGGTGCTTTCCCATTTTTGTATATAATGATTATTTATATACGTTTTGTATGCGCCCAATTGTCGTTGCATATTGCTAAAAAAAACACGATGCTGTATAATAGATACGGCTCTTTTACCTTTATTTCGTGATTTTTACAATTTTACTGCTACTGCCACAACATACCGCGCACCTACCCGCAACTTCACCCATTTTCGGAGGGCACTTTATGTACAGCCAAGAGCAAATTCTGCGCGAAAAAAACTTTTTGGAACTGCTGGCCACCAGCTATCCCACCAGCCAGGCAGCCTGCACAGAAATCATCAACTTAACAGCCATTTTAAACTTGCCCAAAGGCACAGAACATTTTATTAGCGATTTGCACGGCGAGTACGAAGTGTTTACACACATTGTAAAAAATGCCTCCGGCTCTATCAAAAGAAAAATAGACCTTTGCTTTTCCGGCACCTTGCACGAAGAAGACAAAAACCTTTTGGCCACCATCATTTATTACCCACACGAAAAACTGGCAGACATGCGCGAAAAAGGCATGTGCACAAACGAATGGTATGCCAGTGTTTTGATGAGGCTAGTGGGGATATGCCGCGTGGCTACGTCTAAATATACACGTTCCAAAGTGCGCAAGGCCCTGCCGAAAGATTTTTTATACATCATAGACGAACTGCTATACACCGACAACTACGAGGTGAACAAGCGAGATTATTTCCGCAATATCATCGACACCATTATTCAAGTGGGCCGTGCCGATGATTTTATCATTGAGCTGGCACACCTTTTACAAAACATCATTGTAGATAAACTGCACATCATCGGCGATATTTTCGACAGAGGCTATGGTGCACATCTTATTATGGATGATTTATGCAAACGCAACAACGTGGATTTTCAGTGGGGAAACCACGATGTTGTGTGGATGGCTGCCACACATGGCCACAAGGCAAGCATTGCCAATGTAATTCGAAACAGCATTCGCTACAACAATTTTTTAAGCCTAGAGGAAGGCTATGGCCTAAACATTCGCCCGCTGGCTGTGTTTGCGCTTAGCCAATACGAAAACGACCCTTGCACATGCTTTATGCCAAAAATGCAAGAAAACACGGCCGCCCCAAGCCATCTAGAAGAGCAAAACATCGCCCTTGCCAGCAAAGTGAACAAAGCCATTACCGTGATTCAGCTAAAATTAGAAGGGCAAATTATACAAAATCGCCCGGAATTTGACATGCAAGATCGGCTGCTGTTAGACAAAATCGATATGGCGAATAAATGCATCACAATTGACGGCAAAACGTATGAAATGAGCGACACACACTTCCCCACTATCAACTGGGATGATGTGTATGCGCTTACACCAGAGGAACAACATGTTATCAACCAGCTTCAATTTTCGTTTATGCACAACAGCCTGTTGCACAAGCATGTTCACTTTTTGTTTCAAAACGGCGGCATTTACAAAGTTGATAACCAAAATTTGATGTACCATGGTTGTATTCCCATGGATAAAAGTGGTGCGTTTGCCTCGTTTGAACACGAAGGCACCTTGTATAAAGGCAAAGCATTTATGGATTTGTGCGACACATTGTGCCGTGTGGGGGCGTATGGAAACCGTGATGAAAAAGCGTTTGGCCTGGATTTTATGTGGTATTTATGGTGTGGGCCCACCTCGCCATTGAATGGAAAAGATAAAATGACGACGTTTGAGCGTGTGTTTATACAAGACGAAAGCGCATGGCATGAACCAAAAGACCCCTACTACAAGCACATTATTAAGCGCGAAACAGCTGAAAAGATTATTGCAGAATTTGGCCTAAAAAACGAACATGCCCACATTGTAAACGGGCATGTTCCTGTGAAAATTAAAAAAGGGGAATCGCCCATTAAGGCCGACGGAAAAGTGTTAATTATTGATGGCGGCATTTCGAAAGCATACCAAAGCGTGACGGGCATTTCCGGCTATACCCTTGTATCAAACAGCTATCAGCTTCTTCTTTCCGAGCATCATCCTTTTAAAGGGGTTTCGGCCGTTATCGAAAACAACGATGACATGCATTCCAAGAACATTCTTGTTGAAACGTACGAAAAACGCATCACCATTGCGGAAACCGACCAAGGGGTTGCTATTTCCAAAAAGATAAACGATTTAAAAATGCTGGTGGCCGGCTATGGCATGGGCCTCATCAAATCACAATAAAACACAAATATTGAACACCCGCCGGCATCATGCGGCGGGTGTTTTTATTTCATTATTTTGCTGCAACGTGCCAAGGCCTCACGCTTTGCGTTTATGGCGTTTTATCACCTTCATGCGTGTAAATTCTTCGCGCTCATGCTCTTCTAAAACGCTGGCAATGAAGCGCAAATCTTCCTCATACCGTGGGATGACCACATTTTCCAGCATATTGGCGCGTCGTTGCGTTTTTTTGATGGCCATGGCAAGGCGGTACACACTGTTTTCCACGCCTGCAAGCCGTGCCGATAGTTCCTTTACACGATGAAAGTTGATGTAGCTTCGATCTAAATAGGCATTGGAACTGCGAAAACCGAAATAGGGAAACGGTGTTTTTTTCTCTAGCTTCGTTGTGGGCAAGTTGATGCCCATCACGCTGCGATTTGTAAAGGAAAAACCTTGTTCCTCCTCGGCATAATTTTCCTGCGTAATTTCAATGCCCAAGGTGACATTTGCCATTTGCAGCGCTTGATATGCATTGGTAAAGCTGTTGCCAATGTCGCTTTGCAGCGCGCTGGCTTCGTCGATGAGCTTCATCATTTCGCGCATAAGCACGTTTCTTTTTCTATCTAACAAATCGAACCCTGTTTTGGCAAGCGCCAGATTTTTTTTAATGTTCAGCAAATTTGCCTTTGTGGGCGACACTTGCACCGGCATCTCGTCCCCCTCCTTTCAGCACATCATCACCTTTTATTTTTCCGGCACAGCCGCTGCTTTGCCGCGCTCCTTCGGTGGCTTCATTCCCGTTTGCGGCAAAGGCATGCTGTTTGGCCGTACCTCTGCATTTTCTTCGCTCGCCGGCCCCAGTTTTTCGGCAAGCAATTTGCTATCCATACGGTCCAGTTCACTGCGCGGCAAAATGGAAAGCAATTTCCAACCAAGCTCTAAACTTTCGTCGATCGTGCGCTCCTCTTTTGCCCCTTGGCACAAAAAGTCTCGCTCAAACTGTGCGCCAAAATCAAGATAACGCTTGTCTGCCTCGCCCAATTCCTCCTCGCCGATTACATTGGCAAGGCCGCGCGCATCGCTTACCTTTGCGTACGAAGCAAACAGCTGGTTTGCCACCGCTTGATGGTCGGCACGGGTGTAGCCTTCGCCAATGCCGTCTTTCATCAGGCGGGAAAGGCTGGGCAGCACACTAACCGGCGGATAAATGCCCGTTTGGTCGAGGTAACGGTCTAGCACAATTTGCCCCTCGGTAATGTAGCCTGTTAAATCCGGCACGGGGCTGGTGATGTCGTCGTTTGGCATGGTGAGAATGGGCAACTGCGTTACACTGCCGCTTTTTCCCTTTAGCACGCCGGCTCGTTCGTACAAACTAGCCAAATCGCTGTACAGGTAGCCGGGGTAGCCTTTTCGGCCCGGAATTTCGCCGCGAGAGGACGAGAATTCACGCAGTGCCTCGGCGTAGCTTGTCATATCGCTTAAAATAACGAGAATGTGCATATTTTTTTCAAACGCAAGATACTCGGCCGCTGTTAAAGCACAGCGTGGCGTGATGGTGCGCTCTACGATTGGGTCGCTTGAAAGGTTTAAAAACATCGTTACACGGCTCAACGCGCCCGATTCCTCAAAGCTACGTTTAAAATAATCGGCCACATCTTTTGTAACGCCCATCGCACAAAACACAATGGCAAAATCTTCCCCTGCCTCATCGCTTAATCTCGCTTGGCGGGCAATTTGTGCCGCAAGGCGGTTGTGGCTCATGCCACTGCCCGAAAAAATGGGCAATTTTTGGCCACGAATCAACGTGATGAGCGTATCAATGGAAGAAATTCCCGTGCGAATGTAGTTTCTTGGGTAATTGCGCGACACCGGGTTTATGGGGCTGCCGTTTACATCGCGCACCGTTTCGGCGTAGACAGGGCCCAGCCCATCGATGGGCTCTCCGGCACCGTTGAATATACGGCCGATGATTTCGCTGCCCAATGCAAGGCGCATCGGGCGGCCTGTAAAACGCGTGTTTACGTTGTTTAACCCAAGGCCTGCCGTGCCGGAAAGCACCTGCACCACCGCTTTGTCGCCCTCCAGTGTCACCACGCGCCCAAGGCGTGTTCCGCCTTTTGTTTTCAGTTCCACCATCTCTTCATTGCTTACGTTTTGCACGCCTTCTAACGTTACCAAAGGGCCATTGATGTTGCTTAGACCCATATATTCCATGGCCATGCCTGCTCTCCTTTTCTGTCTGCTCTTTCTTGCTTACAAAACAAACACAATATCATTGAAATTATGCAGTTTTACATTGGACGATACGCCGCTTGCAAGCTGTCGTCAATGTCTTTAAAGTAACCGTCGAACAGGTCGAGACGATCGTTCGGCACATCGTATTTGATTTTAATCAGCCGCTCTAGCAGGCCTGTTTTCGTCACAGCAGAAATCGTCATGCCGGCTTCCACAAGTGGTTGCGCTTTGTCTTGCAGATGCAAAATCACCTGCATCATGCGCAGTTGTTTTTCCAGCGGCACAAATGTGTCGTCCTTATGGTAGGCATTTTGCTGTAAAAAGCCTGTGCGAATCACGCGGGCCACTTCCAGCGTTAGCTTTTGCGTTTCCGGCAGCACATCTGTGCCAATCAGTTTTACAATTTCCTGCAAACTTGTTTCTTTGCTTAGCAGGCTTAAAATGCGCGTGCGGCACTGCGCAAATGTCTCGCCCATTTCTTTGTTATAATACGCGTCCAGATCGTCGTAATACTCGCTGTAACTTAAGTTCCAATTGATGGCCGGATAATGCCGTGCATACGCTAAATTTTTATCCAGCGCCAAGAAACAACGCACAAAACGACGTGTGTTTTGTGTAACCGGCTCTGAAAAATCGGCACCTTGCGGGCTTACGGCACCAATGATGGTGACGCTGCCGTTTGTGCCATTAAGGCCTTCCACCGTGCCTGCGCGCTCGTAAAAACCGGCCAGGCGGCTGGGCAAATACGCCGGGAAGCCTTCCTCGGCCGGCATTTCTTCAAGGCGACCGGAAATTTCACGCAGTGCCTCGGCCCAACGCGAAGAGGAATCGGCCATCATGGCCACATCGTAGCCCATGTCCCTGTAATATTCGGCCAAGGTAACGCCTGTGTAAATGGATGCTTCGCGTGCAGCCACCGGCATATTGGATGTATTTGCAATTAAAACCGTGCGGTCTGTCATCAGTTTTCCGGTTTTTGGGTCCACCAGGCTGCCAAATTCGTCCAGCACCTGCGTCATTTCGTTTCCACGCTCGCCACAGCCCACATACACCACGATGTCGGCATCACTCCATTTGGCAAACTGATGTTGTGTCATGGTTTTTCCCGTGCCAAAGCCACCCGGGATGGCACACGTGCCACCTTTTGCGATGGGGAACAAGGTGTCGATTACACGCTGGCCTGTGATGAGCGGGCGGCCAATGCTTTCGCGCTTGCGCACAGGGCGCGGTGTTTTAACGGGCCAGCGCTGCGCAAGGCATACCTCGTGCTCCTCGCCGTCCTCGTCTTTTAGGCGAAGCAGGGGTTGCTTAATGGTGTATGCGCCACTTTCGGCCACCCATGTCACCTCGCCCGAAAGGGTGGGTGGTATCATACTTTTATGCGTAATAACGGGCGTTTCCGGGCATGTGGCAAAAATAGTGCCGCTTTGCAGCACGTCGCCCACATTGGCCAGCATGGTAACATCCCATGTTTTTTCTTCGTCTAGGTTTTGCACAGCAAGCCCTGTGCGAATGAAGGCACCGCTTATCCCTTCCATCTCGCGAAGCGGGCGCTGAATGCCGTCGAAAATGTTTTGCATGATGCCCGGCCCCAAGGTAACCGATAAAGGCGCGCCACTGCCGCGCACAGGCTCGTCAATGCACAAACCGCTCGTATCTTCGTATACTTGTATCGTTGTTAACGCATCGCTAACGGAAATTACTTCCGCAATGAGGCCTGCGTTTCCTACAAATACCATCTCCAGCATCTGAAAGGAACTTGTTTCCTTTACCGTGATAACCGGCCCGTTGATGGAGAAAATGACATCTTGCTTACTCAAAAAATACACCTCTCTTTTATTATAAAAGCGATTGTGTGCTTGAAAATCGTGACGTGGGTGCACGCTTTATGGGCACTAAAACCCCTGCCCTGTGTAAAAAATTGCATAAAGCGTTTTGAATGCGGCATATTTTGCCAGCAAAGCACAGGCAGGCATCTTTTTGGCGCATGCGTGCCAGCCGTGCCAAAAAGAAACCCCTTATGGCACGTTTTATGCAAATGGGCACACAAAACCAAAACAGCATGCTGCAACAACCCACCATGGATTCGCGTATTGCAAGCGAAAACAGCCACCGAAACTTGTGTGATAAAACGCATTGCTTTGCAACGGGTTGCCTCTGTTCTTTCTACAATGGATGGCACGGTGCCTTACGCACCTTGCCCGCTATTCACGCACATACGCCCACTTTCAAAAAAACGTTCCTTTGCATCTGCAAAACGCTTATCTAGCGTTTCATCGAACATAACATGGCCATCGTCCACTTTTAAGCCACCGATGCGAATGGATTTATCATCTATAAATTGTGCCGAAGGCAAAATATCTTGCAAGGCCAAAACGAAGCGCCTGTCCTCCGGGCGCAAGCGCACGGTGAGTGTTGGTTTTTTGTCGGCTTCTTGTTTTGAAACACGCGTTAACAAATCGTTTAAAAAGCCGGTGATGCGCCCTGCCGCCCCCTGTGGCACATCGTGGCCCATGTCGCTTGCGCCTGTTTGTAGCAGCGACGTAAGAAACGCCGCATAGGACGTGCTTTTTGTAAATGCCACAAGCTTTTGTTCCACTTCGTCGAACATATCTTGCACCAAGGCACCGCGCTCCTTTAGCAGTTCGCGGCGCGCTTCGGTGGCCACAGACATGTACGCATGCTCGTTGTCTTTCAGGTACTGCCTTTTCACCGTGGCATAATCTGTGTGTTCGGTTTGTTTATACGCCTCTTCAAGCATATCGGCGCGTTTTTGCCCTGCCTCTGCAATGATGGCACGGCTTTTCGTTTCGGCAAGCGTCAGCACGGCCTCTTTAAACATAAGGCCTTGGCTTGTTTGCAAACGATCAAAATCTGTCATACTGGTCTCCTTTGTGCTGCAAACTTACAACTTAATGCCCACAACTTCGGCAATGTACTGCTTAATGCCGGCGGCCACATTGTCGCCACCGTGCCTATCGGGAATTTCTACCACCAAGGGCCTTGGTGCGTTGAGCTTATGCTGAAACACCAGCTCTCGGTTTTCGGCCACAAGTTTTGCCGTAAACAACACAAGGCCTATGGTTTCGTCGGCAATGGCTTTTTCAAACGCCTCTTTCACCTCGCTGGCGGTGTGCACCACCACGCCATCTACGCCCACGGTGCGCAAGCCCACAAGGGTGTCTGTATTATCACTAAGCAAAAACATCCTCATACGGCATCACACACTGTTTAAAATAAGAATGCCCACAAGCATGCCATACAGGGCAATGCCCTCGCCCAGCGCCACAAAGATAAGGCTTTTGCCGAAGCTTTTTGGGTCTTCGGTTAAAGCGCCAATGGCCGCAGGTGCGCCGGCACCCACCGCAATGCCGCCGCCAATGGCTGCAATGCCTGTAGATAAAGCCGCCCCAAGGTACGCCATGCCGGCAGAAAAGCCCCAATCGGCCGTTTCCGCAGCTTCCACTGCGGCGGGCTCTGCTTCGGATGCGAAGGCGGTTACGCCCAAAAGGCACGTGAGAAGCGCGACGCAAAGTACCATGAACACCAATTTGAACAGTTTACGATTTTTCATACAAGTCCCTCCCAATTCATCTTAAATCTGCGTAGAGTCAGATTGTAATTTTAGCGGCACAAACTTTTTCCCTGTGGGTGCATAAAAACGGCTAAACACCTCATAATAATTTAAACGCAGCGCCTGTATGCCCACAATCAGGCCCTCTAGCGCAATAACAAACACATTGCCCAGCACCACCACCAACAAGTACGTTCCGGTGGATGTCATCATTTCGGCAAGGGTCATCACCACCAGCATCATGCCGGCATGTACCAAGATAAGCCCACCCACACGCAAGAAACTTACGGTGTTCGACAAATACCCAAGCAGGGCCTCGAACAATTCGAAAAAGCCACTTACCAACGTTTCTACCGGGCTTCCCATGTGCAGGCCATGCCCATCGATTACCTCTGCCAGCGGCTCGGAAACCCAAATGAGCAGCAGTGGCAACACAAGGCAAAAAACAATATACAGCGGATGTGTTGCAAACCCAATGTGCAGCACCAGCATATCTAGCGCCAAAAGCAACACACAAACGTAGAATACAAGGCCGGCCGCACCATTTTTGCTTACAAGCGCATTGCCGCGGTGCCCCGTGCGCAACTGTTGCACAATGTTCGTAACAATGCTGATGACAACAACGAGTGCCCCAAACCCAAGCGAAACAATGAGAATGGATTGAATGCTGTCTGGGTGCATCACCTCGATGGGCTTTTCCTCTAGCCCGAACAGATGCCAAAACGGGTCGAGCGCATGCTCGAAACCGAAGATACTGCCGAACAAAAAGCCAAAGAAGCAACAGAAAATGGAGCATCGAACCAAAATGCGCCCCATGGGCATTTTGTATTTTTTCCACATTATAAAGTATGCGATGAGCCCCAGCACAAGCCCCTGCCCCAAATCGGCAAACATTAGGCCGTACGCCATAGAGTACACAATGCTAATCATCAGCGTTGGGTCTAGCTCGCGTGCGCCGGGCAGGCCGTACATTTCTGTAAACATTTCGTACGGCTGTGAAAAAATGCGGTTTTTAACCACAACAGGTGGTTTTGCGGGCAGCTCTTGGCCGGCACCTGCTTCTTTAATTTGTATCGAACCCACCGCCAAAAGCAAGTGCTCCAGTTTCTCGTAATCTTCTTCGAGCACAAAGCCGCTGATGTAAAACGTGTGGTTGAACACCGTGGCGTATTTGTTCATCTCGTGCAGCTGGTTCATGTACGAAAGCCACGCCGTGATGTTTTCGATTTCTGCCACTTGCTCGCGCTCGGCAACGCCTTCGGGCTTGATGATTTCCGAAAGTTCGCGGCGCAAACTTTCCTCCTCGGCGCGGATTGCCTCCAGCGCCACTTCCGGCCGCCCGTGCACAAATTCCGGCACCCAAATGCGCTCAAAGTACAAAGACCGGAAAATGTCGTCGATTTCGTCGGCGGCTTCGCGCGGGGCAAAATAAAGCCCCCAGTAGTAGTCTCCGTCGAAATCGTATACGATAAAATTAAAATAAACAGCGAAGTTAAACCCTTTATCCACGTAATATGTGAGACGCGGATAGCTGTCTTTGGGCAGGCGGCCCACACGCACCTTTAGATATTGCAGGCCAAACACATCATCAATGTCGATATCCAGTGTTTTCATGTGGCTAAGCAAACCCACGGTTTTTTCCTGCAACTCCAAACGGTTTTCAATGTCCGTTTTGCGGCGGCTAAGCTCTGCCACCTCTAAGGCATATTTTTCAAGATATTCGGCTGCATATTCGGTGGTGTACACATCCTCGCCGCCCATATAATCGGCCGCAAGAGAACTGCGCCCAATGTCCTTTAAAAGGCCTTTCGCCTTTGTAAGCAGCGGCTCGTACTCATTTTGGCTCTCTTTTAAGGCCGAGTGGATGGCCTCGTCTTCCTCCGGCGCAAATAGCTCGCTGCGGGCAAGCACCCCTAATGTTTTTGCCAGCTTTGCCTCCGGGCCGTAAACGTTCAAATATTTCATCGGTGCAACGGCCATTGTTCCTACCTTTCCCGGTGCGCTCTCTTCTTACACACCGCTTGAAATACAAACTTTATGTTGATGACACAGCAAACCTTTACAGCGCCTGTTTAACGGCACAACAGCAATTCCATTTGTTCGGGCTTCATGCCATAGCGCACCCCTTCTATAATGTTAACCACATTTTCCTTTTGCAGGCGCGCTAGCTCTGTAAACGCCGCCATCACGGCTGCAGGCGATGTGGACATATGCAGTATTTGCTGGGCCAGCAAAAGCAATTCTCGATCGCCCATAATAGAAAACTGCTCCGGCTCTTCGGGCACATCTTTTGGAATGAACGGAATTTTGCGATACACCTGCAAAAATTCATCTCTGTTTTTTGCACGCACCAGCGCGTCCAGCTGGCTGCGCGTTAAACGCGTTTTCATGGGCAACAACTTGCTGCGTATGCCCGCTTCATCAAACACATCGTTAAAAGAGCATTTGATGCGATATATAACACGAATATTGAAGTTTTCTACTTGTTGCAAAAACAAGCGGCGCACATTTTCGCGCTCTCGTCCCTCAAAAGATTCGTCTATGCGCAGGAAAAGGCGGCGATAGTACTCTCGCCACATCTGCGCTTCTAAACCGGGAAAATTTTTTAACTGTGGGTCTTCTTCAAGGTGATCGGAAAAAATGCGCACATACGGGCTGTGCCCTTTTTTTAGCACACGTTTCATATCTTGCAAACTTTTGGTTGTGCTAAGGGCAAATAAATCGGTGTATGTTTTGCCCAAAAGATGCGCCGGGCACAACGTTGTGCTTTTGCCCGTGATGCCCACATTGAGCTGATACGCCTTTTGCAGCAAAATTTCCAGCTCGCGCTCGTCTGCATAAAAATACGAAAAATCGTCCTTTTCGAAATAATAATGGCGCAACTGTTCGTATTTTCCAAACGTATCTTTGTCCAGCAGTTCCTCCAGCTGGCCACGATGCGGGTTGCTGGCCAAAGCAGAAAGGCTTTTTTCAAAATAGGGATGGCGGCGCAAAAAAGCCGCAAGCTCCGGCACACTGCGCCGGCGCATCATCTCCAAATAATCGGCATTGCTAAGCGCTTTGGCATACATGCCGCGCGCTTTTGGTATCATGGCCTGCATCGCATACGACATAAGGCTACTCCCGCGGCGGGCGAAGAATGCTGCTGTACATTTCTTCCACCCAGCTTTCTTTATTCGTTTGCATTTCCTCGCGCAAAGCAACACGGGCGCTATCGCAATCGCAGCGCGCTTGCTCTTGGCGGGCTTTGATCTCTGCTTTTTGCTCATCCGCCACGCGTTGTTCCAGCACGCATCGCATCTCTTCGGCCTCTTGCAAAATTTCTAAACGCTCTGCTGCTGTTTTTTTCTCCACAGATTGCTTTGTTTTGTAAGCCTTTTGCACCATTTCCACGGCTTCTCGATCCGTTTGGATTACCAAGTTCAGCTCTTCCACCAGCCGTGTGTTGCCACCGCTTTGTTGTTTCATTTCACCGCCACCCATGCTGTTATTTTTCTGTGATGAACCAAGTTTTACGCGCTCCACAGTTATTTTAGGCCTTGGCCATGTTATAAATTACAAAAAAAAGCCCTGCACGCCGTTTTATGCGTGCAAAGCGGCTTTGCTTTGTCTTTATCATACACCTCTGTTTTTCATATTGCAAGAGGTTATTGAACGGATAAAAAAAATTTTATTCGTCCATTTTTTCGTTTTCTGTATACAACACATCGCCATAGCGCTGCGGGTATGCTTCGAACATTTTTTTCGTAAACGCGCAAACGGGCACCACTTTGCCCCCACTTTCGCGCACCCACGTTACAAATGCATCAAACATTTGCACGGCAAGCCCCTGCCCGCGGTGCTGGGGCAACACCTCTGTATGCACAGAAAAAACACGCCCTTTTGTGCCTATTTTGTAGTCTAGGCGGCCTATTTCTTCGCCTTTTTCTGTTTCGCAAACGAAACATCGTTTTTCTGCTTTATGCAACACAACCATGGCAAACCCTCCCGGCTTGTTTTCTATGCCCGTGTGCCCCGCCGTCTTTTGTGCCCTCTCTTCGTTTTGCTACACAACGTTTATA
This sequence comes from uncultured Oscillospiraceae bacterium, assembly GCA_964370195.1. Lineage (GTDB taxonomy): Bacteria > Bacillota > Clostridia > Oscillospirales > Ruminococcaceae > JAAYCI01. The sequence goes on along the minus strand of CAYJIH010000035.1, from coordinate 2,159 downwards.
AGTACACGTTGTTTTCCAGTTTTGTGGCAGACGTTTTTTGCCCCTTTTCCACATTCACAAACGGCGTATTTTCCTCTTGCCACGCCGCCGGGCTTTGCCCTACTTCCTTTTTAAACACACGGCAAAGATAGTTTGAGCCCGAAAACCCGCACAGGCCTGCCACAGCCTCCAGCTGCATGCCCTCTAAAAGCAGGCGTTTTGCGGCCTCTACACGCACAAGGCTTAAATAGCGCCCGGGCGGCATGCCCATTGTGGCCTTAAAGCGCCGTATCAGGTGCGCTTTGCTCACGTGCAGCTCGTCTGCCAAATCTTCTATGCCATACCATTCTCCATAATGGTTGTGTATTTCCTCAAGGGCCGACACAACAAGCGTCGGCAGTTTTTGCTGGCGGCGCGGTGTTTCTACCATTGCGCACAACAAAGAAAACGACAACGCACAGTTTTCTGCCGGGTTTGTTTCTTTTCTTAGGCGATGCATAATTTCCACCGGCTTTGCGGTTACACCGGGTAAAATGGTGTGCCGTTGGTTCATCTCCAGTGCAAAGTGACGCGCAGCCTCGCCATGCAGCACCACACCGGTAACAAGACATTTGCCGGCAGGAAAGAATGTTTGCGGCATGGTTGTTGCCACCAAACTGCCCGACGGAAGATACCGTGTGTCTTCCTCCAGCGCCACCATTCCCTCTTGCAACAAGAAAATATTTAGGCCGTCCATCTCCCCCAAAACAAAACTTTCGTCTCCTTCATGGTGTAAAACCGACCCACGCCTGCAGTAATTTGCAACGGAAAAACTCATTATTGTGACACCTCAAGTCTATAAAATGCTATAACATGCACATGATTTCTGTGTTATCATGTGTGTAAGGTTTTGAATACATAACACATCATAACGCAGTGTAAAGCACAATTCAACCTTTTTGCAATTTTTTTTACAAAATTATCATGGTATCCAAGAAAAAAGGAGAACAAAATGGCCAGCATTTCCCTAAGAAACATTTATAAAATTTACCCCGGTGATGTTACCGCCGTGCGTGATTTCAACTTAGAGGTAACAGACAAAGAGTTTATTATTTTGGTAGGGCCTTCCGGCTGCGGAAAATCCACAACGCTGCGCATGATTGCAGGTCTTGAGGAGATAAGCAAAGGCGAATTGCATATTGGCGAGCGCCTTGTGAACGATGTGCCACCAAAAGACAGAGACATTGCCATGGTGTTCCAAAACTATGCGCTTTACCCACACATGACTGTGTTTAAAAACATGGCTTTTGGCCTGGAACTGCGCAAAACACCGAAAGACGAAATTAAACGCCGTGTGCAAGAAGCCGCCAAAATTTTGGACATTGAGCATTTGCTTGAGCGTAAACCGAAGGCGCTTTCCGGTGGGCAACGCCAACGTGTGGCCTTGGGCCGTGCCATGGTGCGCAACCCAGCCGTGTTTTTGCTAGACGAACCACTTTCCAACTTAGATGCAAAACTGCGTGCTTCCATGCGCACCCAACTTATCAAGCTGCACCAGCGCCTTGGCACCACATTTGTGTATGTTACACACGACCAAACCGAGGCCATGACCATGGGCGACCGCATTGTGGTTATGAAAGACGGTTTGATTCAACAAGTGGACACACCACAAAACTTGTACGATTATCCGTGCAATATGTTTGTGGCCGGCTTTATTGGCACACCACAAATGAACTTCTTAGATGGCACCTTGTTGCACGAAAACGGCCAATACAGCATTCAATTGCCATCCGGCGACACCTTAAGCCTGCCGGCAGAAGCCTCCGGCGATGCCTTGGCTGCCTATGTGGGCAAAACCATCAAAGTGGGCATTCGCCCCGAAGACATTCATGATGATGATGATTTCTTGCGCGAAAACCCAGGCAGCCTGCTGAAAACCTCGGTGGAAGTGAGCGAGCTGATGGGCAGCGAAGTGTACTTGTACCTAAATTACGAAGGCATCCAATTAACTGCCCGTGTAGAGCCCACCACCCAAAGCAAAACAGGCGCTAGCGTGCATGTGGGTATCAACACGAAAAAACTGCACTTGTTCGACGCAGAAACAGAAGTGTCCATTTTGTTTGCAGAAACACCAAAACAAAGCGAAAACGCATAAATACCTAATAAAGCAAAAATGAGTAAGGCAGCCACAAAGTGCGGGG
>CAYJIH010000034.1:0-20027 GCA_964370195.1 uncultured Oscillospiraceae bacterium | reverse complement strand
CGTGACCTTAAAAAAACCGCCCTAACGCTTTCCCTTTGTGTGCGCTCGTGTTCTAACGTGCCCTTTAGAAAAAGCTTTTGCCCCTGCTTTTCTCGAAAAGCAGGCGGGGTTTGGGGCGGCGCCCCAAGGTCTTCAGCACGTGAGCAGCAGGCGGGCTTAAACTAAAAGCCAACAAACCCGAGAGAGCTTTGCTCTCTCGGGTTTGTTTCTTGTTATGTTTCCGCTTTTTTGTTTTTAATAGCCTGTTGCCATTGACTCTGTTTAAAAGAAATGTTGCCCGCCTGCAAATGCCCGGCGTAAAGCGTGCCCTTGCCCAAATCGTTTACGCAATTTTTTTAAAAAATTGCGGGGTGCGGGGCAGCGCCCTGCGGCCTTCTGGCGGTTATTCTAAAATCGTAAAATCCCGGCATACAATTTGATAAAACGTCGTGTCGCCTTCTAGGTAAGATGTATAGATGCCGGTGAGTTCAATTTCCGTAGAATAAGAGGGGAAATCGCCGGGGAATTGTTGGCCGCTGGTTGGGAAAAATTCAAGGCCTTGTGCGCAGCAGGCCAGTGCATCGCGAATCACAATCATATAATGTGTATCACCCGTATCGGGGTTATCGATTGTGTTAAACTCGCCACGCACTTTAATGGTTTTCCCAACGTATTGTTCGGGGTTCACCATCATGTTGGCCACTTCGGCATACACCATGGTGCTGCTTAGGGTGGTAAGGTCTACATCGGGCGTGGCGGTGGTGCTGGGGGCAGAAACAGAGGGTGTGGCGCGATTTGTTGCCACGGTGGGCTCGGGCGGGATATCTTCATTGTTTTTGTTGCAGGCGGTGGCAACCACAACCAGCAAAATGCAAGAGAGCAGCAAACAAACCAAAACAATGATAAAGCGGTTGATGTTCATGCAAGCGCCCCTTTCACTTTTCCAATGAGGTAGCAAAGCAGAAAACCGAGAATGTCTACACAAACAATGGTAGACCCCACGGGCGAGCCGATGAGAATAGAAGCTAGCAGCCCCAGCAATGCGCATGTTACAGAAAAGATGGCCGAAAAGATGGTAACGGCGCGGAAGCTGCCGAAGATGCGCATGGCCGAAAGTGCGGGGAAAATAACAAGAGCGGAAATGAGAAGTGTGCCAACCAAATTCATTGCCAAAACGATGATGACAGCAATGATGATGGCGATGAGCAAATTATAAAAATCGGCTTTTACTCCGGTGGCATTCATAAACGAAGCATCGAATGTAACGGCAAATATTTTATGATAGAACAATAGAAATAGGCCAATTACCACAATGGCAAGCACAATGCTTACGATAACGTCCACTTGCGTAAGCGTTAGAATGGATGTGGAGCCGAACAAAGTGCTGCATACGTCGGCCGCAAGGTTTGATGTGGGCGAAAAAATGCTGAACAAAAGGTAGCCAACACCCATCGACCCCACAGAGAGCATGGCGATGGCGGCATCTCCGCGCACTTTTGCGTGCATGTTGCTGCGCAGCAAAAAGATGGCACATAAAACGGTGGCAGGCAACACAAACAACATGTTATCGCCAAGGCCAATCATGGTGCCCACGGCCATGGTGCCAAACGCCACATGCGAAAGCCCGTCTCCGATGTATGAAAACCGCTTTAGAACGAGCGTTACACCAAGCAAAGAGGCGCACAATGCAATTAAAACACCAACCACAAGGGCGTATTGCACAAAAGGATACTGCAAGTAATCGTATAAGGTTTGCAACATACGCTAAGCCCGCCTTTCTTGTTGTTCTTGAAACGGGGCATACTGCGCACACGGGCCAAAATAATGTGTAGACTGAAGGTGTAAAACGTGGCTGGCTTCGGGCAAAGCGCCGGCCACATCGTGCGAAATCATCACGATGCTAACACCGTCTTCGTGGCAAAGCCGCGCTAAAAGTGTATATAATTCGCTTGTGGTGGTGGGGTCAAGGCCGGCTACGGGTTCGTCCAGCAGCAACATTTTGCGTGTGGCGCAAAGGGCGCGCGCTAGCAAAACGCGTTGCTGTTGTCCGCCGGAAAGCTCGCGGTAACAGCGGTTTTTTAGTGGGGCAATGCCCATTTTTTCTATGTTTTCGCGGGCAAGCTTTTTTTCGGCCGAGGAATAAAACGGGCGCAATGCCATGCGGTTTAAACAGCCGGACAGCACAATTTCAAGCACGGAAGCGGGAAAATCGCGCTGAATGTCTGTTTGTTGTGGCAGATAACCAATTTCATTTGGGCGCAGGCCATCGCCAAACTGCAGCTTGCCCGATAAGGCCGGCTGTAGGCCCAAAATGGTTTTCATCAGGGTGCTTTTTCCGCACCCATTTTCGCCCACAATGCAAACGTAATCGCCTGCGTTTACTTCAAAAGAGATGCCGCTGGCAACTGTTTTTGCCTCATAACCAACGGCCAGGTTTTCGCATTTAAGTTGTGGCATGTTACTCCTTTACATTGAGCGCTGTGCGTAAAACTTCTAAGTTTTCTTGCATAATGGTTAGATAATTTGCATCACTTTCGGCAAAATCATCGCTTACATTTTGCATTGAATTCAAGCGCAAAATTTCGCATTCAAGGCCGGTGTTGTCCATTAATGTGAAGGCAAGCGCATCGTCTCCATCGTCTGCAAGCAGAATATAGGGCAGTGCGTGTTCGCTTAACGAATCCGACAAAGAGGCCACGGTTTCAAAACTGGCTTCTGTTTCGGCAGAGCAGCCGGGGAAAGCAGCATAGGGGATGATGCCGTAATCGTTGCAGAGATAACGGAAGGGGAAGCGGTCTGCAAATAAAATGGTGTCAAGCTCTGCTTCGTTTACCATGGTGATGTATTCTTCATCGAGTGCGTGCAAGGAATCGATGTAAGCGGCGGCGTTATCTTGGTATTCCTGTGCGTTGGCACTGTCTAGTTCGCCAAGGGTATCGGCAATGTTTTGCGTTAGAATTTCCGCATTTGTTAAAGACAACCAGATGTGCTCATCCATCAATCCCTCGTGGTCGTGAGCATCGTCTGTTGTGCTGGTGTCATGGTCGTGGTCGTCTGCCACGCTGGTGTCGTGGTCATGGTCGTGGGCCTGCATGCCGTCTAAAAGGCCGTCTGGAAGTAACCGATCCTCTATAACATCCATTAGTTTTACAACATGTGTGCCATTGTCGCCGTTTTCGGCCAGCACTTCTTCCACCCATTGCTCCGATTCACCACCAACATAAAGGAAAAGGTCGCTTTCTGTAATGGTAAGCATGTCGTCTACAGAGGGCTGGAAACTATGCATATCAACGCCATTGTCGTACAGCAATGTAACGTTTGCTTCCTCAAAACGTTCGCCAAGCACTTCGCGCGTCCAGTCATATACAGGATACGTGGTGCATACAATGTTTAAGGCGTCGCCCGAGGCGGATGCCGACGAAGGGGAAGCGCCTTGCGACGAAGGGGTGCTTGCGGTGCATGCTGTGAACAGTAGGCTGAGTGCAACAAGTAGGGCGGTGGTAAAATACGTTTTTTTCATAAGAACTCCTTTTTTGCGAACCTTTATCCGCGGATATTTTTCGAACATAGCCCGCAATACCCATATAAAATAGATTTGTCGGCGGCCACCGTAAAGCTGTTTTCGTGTAAAAGTTGCCCGGAAAGGTTTTCCAGTACGGCATGAGAACTGTGTTCTGTTTGGCCGCATTGCAGGCAAGTTGTGTGCAAAAGCTGGTGGCATTGCGATGCTTGTGTGTACTGATAGTAAGCATCTCGGCAGCCATTTTTTACAATTCTACGTACAAAACCATCTTGTTCTAGGGCGTTTAAATTGCGATAAACCGCACTCTGGCTAATTTTGCCGCTTGGCAGGCGGTTTGCTAAATGGCGCGCACTAAACTCCTCGTGTGGATGTTCATTTAAGAAATCAAGCAGTAGTTTTCGTTGTTGTGTTTGATAAGCTGACATAAAACCCCTCCCGGTCAATTTGCGAATCATTCGCAAATAATCATATCATAGCGGGGGAGGGGGTGTCAACATACGGTTTGGCATCGGTGCAAAATCGGTAAAGGCTTGAAAATTTTATTTGTAGCGAGCCTATGAATTTGGTATAATATAAAAAAGATGTTTATCGGGGCGTTGTTCTTGTTTTCTACATTTTTATTTTGTATAATAATCCTGCAATAGGGGATAAGAAGAATGCGCTATATTGACGGAAATTGTGTTCTAAGGGCTGCGAAAAATGACAGGGAGTAAGGGGGGCGGAGCGTGTCGGATTTATTTGAAAGAGAAGCAAAAGTGTTGGAAGAGGCAAAGGCATACTGCAAAACCACGCGTGAAGAACAGGTGGATGTGCACGAAAAATATGCCGAACTAACACGCGAGTATGGCCGTTTGCTGCGGCAGTTGCGCCGCGTAACAAAACTGACGGACCGCACAACCGACCAACTGAACACAGATCGGTTGCAGTTGATGGACGAGGTGAACTATGATGCAATGACGGGCATTTACAACAGGAGATATTTGGAAGCAAGCTTGCCGGAAGTGATGGAAAATGCGTGTGTAAATGGCGATGTGCTAAGTGTTTTGATGATTGACGTGGATTTTTTCAAAAAATACAACGATCGATATGGGCACAGCGCCGGCGACGATTGCCTTAAAAAGGTGGCCGGTGCCATTGCAAGCCGTGTGGGGCGCCGGGGCGATTATGTGGCGCGATACGGTGGAGAAGAGTTTACAGTGGTGCTGCCCAGCACGGATGAAAGTGGGGCGCGTGTGATTGCGTCGTGTATTTTGGAGATTGTGAAGGGGCTTGCCTTAACACACGAGGGCAGCACAGTGGCCGATTGTGTAACGGTTTCTATTGGGGTAACATCGGCTGTTGTAGAGGCCGACCATACACCGCTTATGTATTTGCAACGTGCAGATGTGGCGTTGTATCAGGCGAAACAAGGTGGACGAGACCGTTACGTGTATCTTGCGGTAGAGGAGGAATAGCATATGTTTCCCAGTATGTTGGCATTTTATCAGTTTTTAAAACAGCAAAATATCAACTTAATTTACAGCGGCCCGGTGTGGGCCGAGGGCATTGAGAGCGTGGGGGATATGCTAAAAAAACGCATGGAAGTAGACGACATGCCAATGTCGGCTTCGATGGCGGTGTTCTCAGTGTTTGTAGAGCAAATGAACAATGTAAAGATGTATTCCGTAAAAGAACCTATTTTAGGTGCAGACGGGGATAGTGAGGCCAATTTGGCATCGAGTGGGGTGTTCATTTTAGGCACGCGTGGCAAAAGCTATTATTTGCAAACAGGCAACATGATGAAAAACGATAAGGTGGAGCTGGTTCGCGAGCGAGTGGAGCATTTAAATTCACTGGATAAAACGCAGCTTCGCAAATATTATAAAGAACGGCTGCGCATGGACGATGACAACGAGGAAAGCAAAGGGGCAGGCCTTGGCCTTATTGAAATTGCAAGGCGTGCAAGCTCTAAAATTGAGTATAAATTTGAGCCATGCGATGAAGAGCATTCTTTTTTCACCATGTATGTAACCATTGGCTAGGAGGTACAACTGTGCGACTAGAAAAAGAAAAAACACGTTCTACGCCGTATATTTTACTGGATACAGACGAAAATTATATGCGCTTTGAGGGCGAATCTTTTCACGAAAATGTGGCGGATTTTTACGCAGAGCTGGATAAATTGCTTAGCGAACATATGTATAGCGATTTTACCAGTTTTAAGTTTGATTGCGAGCTTAGTTATTTTAACAGTTCTACGTCGAAATTGCTTATGAATATGCTGCTTGAAATGGACGATGCCATTGCAGACACAGACAAAGAAGTGGTGGTAAACTGGATTGCCAGCAGCGAGAACGACATTATGCTGGAGTTTGGCGAGGATTTTGCCGAAGAAGTGGAAAATGTAACCTTTAATATTGTAGAAACGTAGGCCGAAGACAGACAGTGTGCGGTTTTGCGTAAAACACGTTGCTTGCCGGCTTTTATGGCTTTGCGCTTTCATGCAAAACCATAAGGTGTTGGCAAGCAATTTTATAAAAAAGAACAATGCCAAAGATGGCGCAAACGATTGTGCGGATGAGGGCGTGCTTTTCGGCAACAGAAGGTAGGAGGTAGACGTGAGAACGAATACTCAGAAGTGCGTTGGATGCAACAAATGCATTTCGGTTTGTCCGGTGTATGCAAACGATGCTAAATTGGAAAAAGGCAGAAATGTTATACATGCGCAGCCAAAACTATGTATAAATTGCGGATACTGCGTTGATAAATGCGACACAAAAGCACGCTGGAACCAAGATGACAGCGAGGCGTTTTTGCTTGCCTTAAAAATGGGCGAACCATTTTCGCTGCTTGTGGCGCCATCGGTGCGCATGAATATACCCGAGTATCGCCGTTTGCTGGGGTACTTAAAACAGCAAGGTGTGCAGCTTATTTACGATGTCTCATTTGGTGCCGACATCAGTAGCTGGGGGTATGTGCGTGCGCTTGAGGCGGGAAAAGGGCCGTTGATTGCGCAGCCATGTCCCGTTGTGGTGCGCTATATCGAGAAATTTCTGCCACAATTGTTGCCACGCCTTGCGCCGGTGCATAGCCCGGCCATGTGCACAGCGATCTACATGAGCCATGTGATGGGCATCAATACGTACTATGCGTTTCTTTCGCCGTGTATCGCAAAAAAAATGGAGTTTGAAGACGGGGAAACCGGCGATTTTGTACAATTTAGCGTTACATATAGCGGGCTTATGAAGCAACTGGAAAAAAACGGTGTGGATTTGAGCAAAGCGCCGGAGGCGGATTTTGACAGCCCACCGGGTGGGTTTGGGTTTACACTCCCACGTCCGGGTGGCCTTACAGAGAATTTGCGTTCGTACATGGGTGATGACATTTGGGTACGCCAAATGGAGGGCATGAACGAAATAAAAGTGTATTTACACCAATATGCACAGCGGCTTGAAAAAGGCTTGCCTGTGCCGCTTGTGGTGGATTTACTTAGCTGCAAACAAGGGTGTAACAACGGTTCGGCCACAGAGAAAAAATTGCATTTGGATGACATCGATTTTGAGACGAATCGCCGGAAAAAAGAGCTGGATTCACAAAAGACAAAAGAGCTTTTTCGCAGTTTTGACGAAAAATTAAATGTGGATGCTTTTTCGCGCGGCTATACAATACGCAGTGATGAACAGCCTGTACTTAGCGATGAAATGTTAGAAAATGCATTTATTTCCCTTGGGAAAATCACAGAGGAAGAACGTAGCCGAAATTGTTATTCCTGCGGTTATGGCAGTTGCTGGAAATTTGCCAGAGCCGTGGCACTTGGGCAAAACCATATATCGAACTGTGTTACCTATATGCGTCACCGTTTGGATGAACAGGCAGAGGAATTGCTTGAGAAAAACGAAAGCATATTGGATAGCCTGCGCTATGCCAGCAAAATTCAGCGTAGCCTGTTGCCCAGCGAGCAAGATATGATGTTCGCTTTTCCAGAGTATCGCCTTCGGTGGATTCCTAAAGACATTGTGGGTGGCGACTTGTATTGGCTGAAGACGTTTTACGATGGTACGCTTTTATGCGTGGGAGACTGCACCGGCCATGGCACGCCGGGGGCTTTGCTTACAATGCTTGTTATTTCAGCGCTCGACGCCGTGGTAACGGAAAAAAGCCACAGTGATGTGGCCGGTGTGATGCGTGCAATGGACGCACAGCTTAGCCGGGCCCTTGCCACACAGCAAAAAGCGTCCGACAGTGGATGGAATGCCAGCACGCAAATCAGCGACGGTGTGGATTTGGCCCTTATTTTCTTAAAAAGCAACGGTGGGGCAAGTTTTCTTTTGGTTGGTGGTGTGCGTGTAATCACGTGCAAAGAAGGGGAGGTAACCCGCTATAAAGGCCAGCGGCTGCACCTTGGCGACGGCTCGCTTTGCGAGGACGACGTTATTAAGGTACATACGCTGGAACAAGACGATGGATATTTATATTTTGTGTTAAGTGATGGATTTTCTGACCAAATCGGCGAAAAAAATGGGTTGCCATTTGGGCTTCGCCGCACAGAAAAATTGCTGAAAGAAAGTGGAACACAGCCCCTTGGGCCTTTGTTTGAGGCGGTTGAAAACGCATTTGACGAGCACAAAGGCAATGAAGAACAGCGTGATGATGTTACATTGTTGGCGTTTCGGCGCTAGCAGCGTGTGGCGTGGTATTTTTGAAAGTGATGCGGGCAAAAACGGCAAAGTGACATTTGTAGGCCGGTGATGGCACCGGTAGGGAGTAAGTGGGAACATGGCAAACAATCGTGTGTATGTGCAGTTGCTGGGAGAATTTCAGTTGCGTGTGGGCAAGCGTGTTGTATTTAACGCAGCAAAGCTTAAAAACAACAAGCCATTGCAATTGATGGTGCTCTTATTGTGTCAAGAAAACCACAGCATTACAGTAGAGCGTTTGATCGACAGCCGTTTAACCGATCAAGCCACGGAGACACCAAAGTCTGTGTATAAAAACTTGGCATACCGCTTGCGAAAACTGCTAAAGGACAAAGAGCTTTGCGATGAAGAGGTTTGCAGAAACACCGTAAGCTATGAAAATAGCATGTATACGCTTCATTTTTCGTGTGGCAGTGATGTGGATGATATGAAAAATGCGCTGCGACATGCAGAGAAAGCGCAGAACGAAGAAGAATGCGCCCGTTTTTGTATACAGGCATTGCAATTGTATCAGGGAGATTTTTTAGGGGGGCTGCTTTCAGAGTTTTGGGCGAGTGAGCAGCTGACCCAAAACAAAAAAATATATTTTGATACGCTTGAAATGCTGGGTGATTGTTTTGAAAAATGCCCGAGTATTGGCGATGAGGTGGCCGCGCAATTTGCACGAGCGTATGCAATGTACCCCTACGAGGAAACGGTTTATATGCGTTACCTTTATACCTTATATAAAAGGAAAAGATACAACGACGCGATGCAGGTGTATCAAAACACATGCGAAGCATTATACAATGAGCTGGGGTTGGCGCCGCCGCAATCGCTTGTGGATTTTGTGGAAACCCTGTTTTCAGGGTGGGGTGATGCAGCGGCAGAAGTGCACGACGTGTTTCCGGTGCTGGAGGAAGAGTATGACGATGGTGCTTATGAGTGTGCATTGCATGAGTTTTCGCACATTTACCAGGTGATGGTGCGCAGCATGGAACGCACGAGGCGTACGGTGTATTTGATGCTATGCACATTGCGCGAGCATGACGGTGAAATGCCAAAAGCGAGTAAGCGTTTGAAAGAGTTGACAACCGCTTTGCGAGAGGTGGTGCGCGCTACGCTGCGCCGCGAAGATGTGTTTGCGCGCTATAGTGCGGCGCAATATGTATTTCTATTAACCGACCTTAGCGACGAACATTGTGATGTTATTGCCCAGCGTGTGCGTTCGCGTTTTTATAAAATTCGAAATATGGGGAACTTGCGGCTGGAATTTCAGCATATTTCTGCTCAGGAAATGGCTCGTCACATTGAAAACCAGCGGGCGGGTATCCTGCCTAGCCAGCCGTAAAGGGTTCTGAATACAGCGAAAACTGCGTTGCAAATTGCACGCAGTTTTTTTGATAAAAACATTCCTATATAATAAGTTGGTTTTGTGTGGATAGGACTATAAATAGAGGGCGATAGCACATGAGTTGCACTTTATTTCAAAGATGATAAAAAAATGATATTTTTTTGAAAATACAAAAATAAGCGTGGTTTTCTTGAACTTGAGACCGTAGTTGAGACCGTATATCTGATATACTAGTGCATAACAAGGGAGGATGTATAAAACACGTTGTTACACGAGGTAACTGGTGTTCAAAATATTTCGCTTATAGCATATTATTGATTATAACCTAACACTTGGGTGATTGAGACGTAAAAACAAGTATAAATGATTCAAAAAAGTCGTTTATATCCAAAAAACAACGAAACGTGTAACCTAGATGTAACCTTTGTGTGATATAATGGGAAACATAAACTTGGAGGGTACCGAAAAATTGTGGTCAAAAAGAAGAAATTGCTTTAAACAATAAGAGAAAGAGAGGATGTATCAAATGAAAAATGTATCACCGAAATTGCGGCGTGTTTTAAGTGGGTTCATGGCAGTAATCTTTTTAGTAAGCTTGCCGCTTACTGCCTTTGGCACAAGCGTACCAGCACAAGGTACGGAGCAATTATCAGCGCTTCCGCCAACACCGGAACCAACACCGGCACCAACGCCAGAACCAACACCGGCACCAACGCCGGAGCCAACACCGGAGCCGGCACCAACGTCGACACCGCAGCCGGCGCCAACGTCGACACCAACACCGGAGCCAACACCACAGCCGACGCCAACGTCGACACCAACGTCGACACCAACGTCGACACCGGCTACATCAGATCCGGGCACATCACAACCTCCAGTGGTGGACCCGAATTCAAGCTCAAGCTCTAGCCAATCACAAGGTACGACAAGTGGAAGCACAACACAGGGCGATGCCCCCGTGCAAACCACACCACCCACCTCGGAGCCAGAAGAGGAAGATGATTCTTCTAGCGAAACCACAGGCGGCCTTACCGTTGCTTCCGTGAGGACAATGTACGGCATGATGCCAATGAACCTACTTGGCAGCGGTGGTGAAGTAGTCGGTAGTTTGTTCTACATCACATTTAATGGTATTGGTGAAGCAGGCTCATCGCAAGAAGCTGTGCCTTTCTACACCAATGACACAACCATTGCTTATCCTGAAAATGGATTTACTGCCGCAGACGGCACAGTTACAACAACACAATCCTTGAACAAAGATGGATATACATTTAAAGGCTGGAGCAATGACGGCGGAACAACCATCGTTACTGCAATTTCTGCTCTTTCCCCTGTGGCAGGCCAAACATACACACTTACAGCCGTGTATGAGCAAAACGACGCCACAGATTATACCGTTTCCTTTAAATACAACACACAAAGTGAGGATGGCACCTATCCGGATGCATATCCTGCCGAGACCGTGCAACTGGCAGAGGGCGAAAGTGCCCAGGTTGCTTTGCCCTCTATCGGTGCAGAGCTAGATGCTACTTTGAATGCAGGGTTAACCATTGCCAACGGCCAAGTAACAGTAACCGGTGATACAACGGTTTACTATGTACAAAGCCAAGGCGATATAGGCTACACCGTAAGATATTTGTTTGAAACTGTAGACGGTGATTTTGAGCAAAGAAGTGACTATCCTGATGAATCCAAAACAGACGCAATAGGAGCTACAATTCCAAACGCAGCGTCTGAAGGGGTTACAGCACCGGAAGGTTTCTCTTTCGAGCCGGGAAGCCCGCTTACCTTAACATCCAATGCAGATAACAACGTGTTGGAAGTGAAGTTTACAAGAAACATTTATTATCTAACCTTTAATACTGTGGGTGGCACACCTGTCAGCACAATAGAGGCTAAGTTTGGTGCGTCAATTTCTGCACCGGATGCACCCACAAGGGAAAATTACACCTTCCAAGGTTTTGAAGGCAGTGATGGCAGCACGATCAATAAGAATTTAAACAACTTCCCAAGCACAATGCCGGCTGTAAGCGTAACCTACACAGCCAAGTGGGAAGGCGAGGCTGCACCGTTTAGAATTGCTTACTGGGTAGAAAAGCCAAACCTTCTTCCGGGACAATCTTTAAGCAGCAACCCTACTTTATTAAACGACCCTTCTAGCTACATGTTGCTTAGCGTATCGGGCGACATCAACGGCCAAAACGCTGGCCAAACTGTGCGTGAAGATTTGATTACAGCAAACCAGATTGCTGTTACAACAGCCGATGGCACCAAATATGCCAGTTATAGCCATACAGATGCTGCAAACCACACCATAGACGAACATGGCAACACAGTGGTGAATGTATACTATACAAGAGATGTGTATACATTCAACTTTTATCCAAGAGAATGGGACAGTGGCTTCTTTGGTGGGCATTGGGATAATTACACAATGACCTATAAGGGCAGCAACTATACCGCTAGCAACCCATATGTCTTAACTGCAAAATATGGGGACGATGTGAGCAGCACACTTCCAACTGCTGGAGATGTTACATTAAGTGGTTCTAGAACATTCAGTAGCTGGAATGTACCGGGCGTATCTTACAGTGTAATGAGTAAGGTGTATAGCTTGACAGAAGAATTTATCCCAGGAGATGGTGTATCTTCTAATGTTTCAATGAATACAACAAATTCTAGGCTTTATACCTACAGATATTACTTTGAGCGGATTGAGGGTGACCCAACACCAACAAGTGCCAACTCCATAACCGAGCGTGGCATCACGTATATGTTGCAAGATGCGTACACCCAATCGCTTCCAACGAGCTCCATGGTTGCAAAAGATATCGAAGGCATGGAAGCTGGCGTTGAAGACGGACGAAACTTCCTATACGAACGCAGACAAATCGACCTTGTGTTCGACTTAAACGGCGGAAGCTATAATGGCTCCTCTAGTGATATCCGAAATGGAAGCACCCTATTTGGAGAATCTATTTCAAATTATAGCCCTGCAGGCACATTTACGCATCCACTGGGCTACGAATTTGTAGGCTGGTATGTGGACGAAGGTGGCAACGAGGTACTTGCAGATGATGCTACCATCCCGAACATCACAGTAAAAGACAGCACCGGTAACTACACCTACACTGTTTTTGCAAAATGGGAAGCAAATACCATTACGTTCCATCCAAATGGCGGCCAATTGGTGCAACTGGATGAAGAGGGCAACCCAATTGAAGGCACTGAAGTAGCTAGCTACTCTGTGGAAGAAAAATCTCCGGTGCGTATCTATACACCCGAGCCATACACAGCAGTAAATGTTGGCTATGTTCAAGATGGTTGGTCTCTTACACCGAACGGCGAAAAATACACTTTTGATGCAGCGATAACCAGCAACATCGATTTGTATGCCCGCTGGATTCAAACAGATGTGAACATGGCTTCTATCACCATCAATCACCGCTTGCTGGGTGAAGATGGAAACCCAACAGGAACAACGTATCAAGAAGAACGCGTTGGCTTTATTGTGGGCGATAACGTAACACTTTATCCGTTAAGCACCACACAGCTGATTGCACAAGGGTGGGATCCTGTTTTCTATGTTTCCACACAAGGTTCACAAAGCATTACAGTAGCCGAGGCAGATAACTCGATTACATTCGACTACAACCAAAATGCAGGCCAAGTAAATACATTTGTAGTAAACTATGTGGATGAAAACGGCGATCCACTGCCAGCAGTAGAAGGCGATGCAACGTCGGCAAGCAAAACATATGCTGTTGCCAAAAGCATCATCACAGTCTATGCACCGCATATTCAAGGCTACACGCTAACAAGCGGCTCGGGCAGTGTACAACTAAGTGCACCAAGCGAGATGCAAACAACGTTTACTTACACAAAAAATGACTATGCTGTGGGTTATACTGTAAAAATCACTTCCTCAGATGGCACAGTAAATGAAACCGTTCTAGTACCGGCCGATGCCAGCACACAGCGCTGGACTACAACAGGCGGGCTTACTACAGAAAGTGTGATGGCAAATGCAGCTGTTGCATCTGCACTGCAGGGGGTTGAACTTGACAACTACACAGCATCCCTAGACCGTGCAGGAACACCTGTGTTTGGAGAAAATACCACCATCAACTTAACCTTGACGGCTAAAAACATAACGGTTATTTACACAAAGGGTAATGGCGTTGGTGACACCCGTAGCTATGAGGTACCGGTTGGCTCGTATACATTCTTAGCGCCAAGTGATGTAGGTATGACACCTCATGCCACCCATGATGTAAGTCACTACACTTTCTCCGGTTGGGGAACGGGCACAGTTCCGTCTTATCAACCGAACGAAGTGGTGAATTTAGGCCAAGGTGTACAGGTAGATGCTATATGGAGAAAAGTACAATACACCGCAACATTTGATTCAAACGGTGGGAATGAAGCCCAGCGATTTGCATCGGGTAACATAGAAAATCCGTTTAACTTCGGTAGCATCTCAGAGCCCACAAAAGAGAACTACACCTTTGAAGGTTGGGGAACAACAAGTGGTACATCCGTAGAGGATGCAAAGCCTCTTGCCCAGCTTTCTACAACTGCAGATGGCAATGTAACATACTATGCCGTTTGGAGTGCCAATGATGTTACCGTTACCTTCAACGCAAACGGCGGCGAAGGCAGCATGGAACCGCAATCGGTTCCACATAACGTTGAAACTGCATTGGATGCAAACGAATTCACCCGCGATGGCTACGAATTTGCAGGCTGGAACACCGCCGCAAACGGCAATGGTGACGAGTATACAAATAGGCAAGCTGTTACTTTAACAGAAAACCTGAATCTGTATGCCCAGTGGACAGCCAACACCTACACCGCCACGTTCGATTCAAACGGCGGCGAACCAGAAGAAGCACAAACCGTAACAACCACAGGCACTACACCGTTTAATTTTGGCGGCATTGCTGAGCCAACCCGTTTAGGCTATAACTTTGTAGGCTGGAACACAAGCGCTTCCGAAACAACAGCACAAGAGCTTAACACAGCAGCAAGAGATGTTACTTACTACGCTGTGTGGACAGCAAAAACGTATGAAGTTGTATTTAATAAAGGTGGTGCAGACGGCACTGAAACAATGAACAACCAAAGTTTCACATACGCTGTGGCACAGTCGCTTACAACAAATGAATATACGAATACAAACCATACATTTGCAGGCTGGGCAACATCCTACGGTGGCAATGTTGCATACACCGATGGCGCCCAATTTGAAATTCCTGCAGAGGGCATTGTCACAGTAAACGATAGGGTAACCTTGTATGCTGTGTGGTCCGCCAACGAATACACTGCAACCTTCGATTCAAACGGCGGCGAAACAGCCAACCAAACAGCAAGAACCACAGGCACTACAGATTTCAGTTTCGATGAAATTGATAACCCGACACGTGCCAATTATACCTTTGCAGGTTGGCTTGAAGCAGGTGCAACAGGTACTCCACAGGCTACTAACGCATTAGATAAGAGTGCACGAAATGTGACATTCGAAGCCCAATGGACAGCCAACGACTACACCGCAACGTTCGATTCAAACGGCGGCGAAACAGCCGACCAAACCAGAACAACCACAGGCACTACACCGTTTGATTTTAGCGACATTGATGAGCCAACACGCTCAGGCTATGACTTTGTAGGCTGGAACACAAGCGCTTCCGCAACAACAGCACAAGAGCTTAACACAGCAGCAAGAGATGTTACTTACTATGCTGTGTGGTCCGTTACCACCTACACCCTAGCCTATGATGCAAACGGTGGCAACGGCAACATGGAATCCGTAGAGTTTGACATTACAGATACCAATGTTACAGTAAGCGGAAATGGTTTTACAGCACCAACAAACCAACGCTGGACTGGTTGGAGAACAGAAGCAACCGGCGGAACCGCAGTAGCGGTTGGTAGCAATAGTGTTGCAAGCCTTATCGCTCTTATGGCAGAAGGCGAAACAACAATTACATTGTACGCCCAGTGGGAAGAAATTCCGCAAATTCCTGATGACGTATTGAATCCTGCGGGCACAACACTAACGTACAATGGCACACAACGAGATGCCTTTGCAGCAGGCTCCATGCCAGACAGTGTAACCATTGATGGCGCTCAACACAGCATCACATGGGATTACATTGCTACAGAGGATACAACAGTAACATGGATTGATGGCAAGCCAACCATAACACAGGTACAGCTAAACGATGCCAACGAAGTGGTTAGCAAAAGCTTTACCGTAAGGGCAACCATCGATGGGTTCCTACCAAGAGAGTACACCTTTGAAACCACAGTGAACCCCATTGAAATTACAGCAACAGCAAACGATGTAACATTGCCTACTTACACAAACCTAGCAACAGCAACGTTAAACGGCTTTACCTTTACCGAAGACCGTGTGGTAGACAACAGCAAAGGGGATGCAAAAGCAGACGAGATTGCAACCATTCGCACTGCCATTGAGGCCCATACCCTAAGCGTTGCAAATGCGGCTACTATCGACAACACAGTGGCGGCAACACACGCAGACGAAATTGTTTTTGCAAACGCTACCAGTGTTATTGTAAACAGAAACTACCTGCTTACAACATTCACCCCTGGTGATTTGACACTTGAAAACCAAGCGGCAACCTTCTCGGTAAGTGCTGCAGATCAAGCGTTTGATTACAACAAAACAGCACAAGAGTTTGATGGCGATGCCAGTGTGAACGATGCACCGGAAGGTGTTACTGTAGAGCTTGAATACAGCACCAGCCAAAATGGTACATACAGCAGTGCTGTGCCACAGCTTACAAACGGTAACGATTCAACAACTCTTTGGGTAAGAGCAACCGCACCGGGCTACAGCCCATCTGCTGCCGTTTCTTACGCAGCTACAATCAACCCGTTAAACTTAGCGTTAACCGCAGCTTCTGAAACAATCAACACATATGACCCCGTGCCACCAACGGCATACACAATGACCGGCAACCTTGATGCAGACGATGAAACTGCCTTGCGCACAGCCATTGAAGGCTTGGTGGGTGCAGGAACAGAAGTGTTGAGCTACAACGAAACACCCGACAATACAACAGCAGGCCGCTACAGTGTTTTGTTTAATAGTGGCGTAGCAGAAGATTCCGTGTTGTTAAGCGGTAACTACAAAATCGCATCCGTTACGAACGGCACACTCACCATCAACGACCGTGGTGTTGAAGGCCTAACACTGGATGTAGAAGGTGTAAGCCAAACCGACAGATACAATGGTTCTTTGCAAAGCTTCGATGAAGCACAAGCACGCACCGCATTATCTGTTAACGGTATCCCGGCAGGCATTACCCCAGCGATTAACTACACATTTAGTTATAGCAACACAAGTGGACAACTTGAAAATGTAGCGGATGGCCCCATCACTGTAACCGTTACAGCAAATGTACAGGGCTTTGGCAGTGTAACAGGCACAGTGACTTACAGCTTAACCGCTGCACCGCTGAACTTAACTGCAGTGTCCTCTACAATCAAAACATACGATACAGTTCCGGCCCCAAGCTACAACTTTGGTACAAACGAAGTGCAAACCGGTGATACGGAAGCTAGCTTGAAAACTGCAATTGGCGATGTACTATCTTACGCAAACGGCACACCGGATAACACAACAGCAGGCACGCATGATGTTGAATTTGCAGCTGGCGTAGTAGGCACTGAAATTATGGGTGGCAACTACGAAATCGTAGCAACAAACAATGGCGTACTTACCGTTGAAAACCGAAACATCAGCGAATTGACGCTGAACGTGGGCGCAGCGGCACAAACAAAAATGTACAACCGCACACCGCAAACGTTTGAAAGAAACGCAGCCGTAACAGGCATGCCACAAGGTGTATCTGCCAGCATTACATACTCGCCGAACGCAAACCCAGCCGACCAACTGACACACGTAAGCGAAGGACAGCTTACTGTAGATGTAACGGCAACCGTTCCCGGTTATGATGGCGAGTTAGAGGGCAGCTTCACATTCGAAATCACACCGGCAAACGCCAACCTCGTTGCCACAGCACAAAACATCACATATGGCGATGAAGGAATCTTTGGCTATCAGTTCCAAGATGCTGCCGGCAATGTGCTTTCTCACTTAAGCCTTGCAACAGCACCAACCGCAGCAAACTACACAACCGCCTACAACACAGCAGACGAGAACAACCGCAATGTTGGAACATATTCTGTATTGCTTAGCGATGCCACACAAACTGCTTACGCAGAAGAAGGCGTGGATAACAGCGAAAACTATACAGTGGCAATTCCAAGCACAGCAACAGCTGATTTCCAAGTTGCACCGGCAGCAATGAACATTTCTGTTGGAAACTACGCAAGACAGTACAACGTAGCAAACCCAGCCTTTAATCCTGTGGTAACCGGCTGGAAATACAACGACGAAGCAAATGCTGCAAACATCTTGTCTTATGATGTTGAAACAACAGCACAGCTGGATTCTCAGGTAGGCGACTATCCCGTAACCATTGAGAATGAACAAATTCTAACAAACCCGGCAAACTACACATTAAGCACAACAGATGGTACGCTTGAAATCGTAAACAACAGCGAAGATTTCTTAATCTCTTCCGCAGCACCGTACAACGGCACATACGACGCCGATGATCACGATGGTATTGTAAACGTAACAAGCAATGTAGCAAATGCCACCTTCACCTACAGCGTGGACGGCGGACCCTTTAGCGCCACCGCACCACAGCTTACAAACGCAGGCACATACGAAATTACCGTTCGTGCCGAAGCAGATAACTACGACGCAGTAGAAGGTACATACACTGCTACCATCACCCCGGCAGACGCCACCATCACAGTGGCAAGCACCGGCAAAACCGTAGGCGCAGACGACCCGGCAACTTTCACAGCCACAGTAAGCGGCATGGAAGGCACCGATACGCTCGACTACACAGTAAGCCGCACAGCCGGTGAAGATGTGGGCGCATATCCCATCACAGCAACCTTCACTGCAAACCCGAACTACAATGTAACCGTAGTAGATGGTACATTCACCATCAGTGCCGCACCAATTATCGACGATGGTGACGACACAACAACCGACACAACACCTGCTCCTGCACCGGCTCCGGCACCTGCACCTGCTGCAGTAGCTCCGGTAGCCCCCGTAGTAGCACCGCTCGTTCCGGCAGCTCTAACGATTGATCTACCCGACGCAGTTGTTCCGCTGGCAGACGCTCCTGACTTAGAAGACGTGCAAGTGGAAATTGGCGACACAGAGATTCCTCTGGCCGCTGCAGAAGGTAGCTGGGCTCTAATGAACTTGCTCATCGCAATCGTAACACTTCTTTCTTCTGTATTCCTGCTCGTAGGATACTTCAAAGGCAAGAAAAACGACGACGACGATGAAACAACTACCACAAAACGCAAAGGTCTGTTCAGAATTCTCAGCGCACCAATGGCAATCCTCTCGGCCGTGCTCTTCATCTTAACACAAGATATGAGCTTACCAATGGCCCTGCTTGACCAATGGACACTGATTATGGCCGTTATCCTTCTTGTGCAATTCGTGCTTGCCATTCTTTCTCGTAAGAAAAATGTGCAAAACGACGACGTGAAACCACAAGGCGCCTAATAGCCGGCACAACAGAACATAGCAGTTTTTAACAAAAAAGCAAGAGCGCCTTCCCTCGTGGAAAGGCGCTCTTCTTTTTTATGGGCTCTGCCTCATAGGTCTCGTACTTTGCCAAAGGTCGCAGGGCTCTGCCCCGCACCCCGACACTTTTAAAAAAGTGTACAAAACTTTTTTGAAAGGGCACGTTGAAGGGGGCTTTTGCAGGCGGTGGGCGTTTCTTCGTGCAAAAGGCCGCACGAAGAATGTTTGAAAGGTGCCCTTCCAAACGGATTTCTTTGCGATTTGGCATGCAAAGTGGCGGCAGCGCAGTGTGTGCAGTCCACCGTGTGGGAACTTGGCTGTGTAAAGAAACAGGCGGAGAGACCTCCGCCTGTTTTGGCGTGTGCAAAGGGTTTCTTTTGGCGCGTTTAAAAGGTGTACAGTGTTTGCTTGTATATGCCCAAAGTAGAGAAAAGGAAAAAACGAACCCGAGAGAGCTTGGCTCTCTCGGGTTCGTTTTATGCCATGTTGTGTTTTTATAATTATTTTTTAGGCGTTTTTCAAACCGTTCTTCGTGCGGTTTTTGCACGAAGAACCGTGGGTGTTTTGCAACATCCTGCGTGAAAGGCGCCTTTGTAAAAAAGTTTTACTCAATTTTTTGTAAAAAATTGCGGGGTGCGGGGCAGGGCCCAGCGGCCTTTGAAGCGCAAAAGAAAAGCGCCCCGTCTAAATGACGAGGCGCTTATTAAATGGCTTACAGGGCTTTCAGCACGCCGGTTGCTTCGTTGAACTCGTTGATGAGCTCGTCGATTTGGTCGGCTTGATTTTGTACGCTGATGAATGCTTTGTCTTGATCGTACCATTGGTCGTTGAGGTCTTCCACGGTACGGCCTTGTTGCTCCA
>CAYJIH010000033.1:0-21369 GCA_964370195.1 uncultured Oscillospiraceae bacterium | reverse complement strand
CTGCTTTTCGAGAAAAGCAGGGGCAAAAGCTTTTTCTAAAGGGCGTGTAGAACACAAGCACGCACAAAAGGAAAGCATTAGGGCGGTTTTTTAAAAGGTCATGCCACACAGGGCAGCAAGGTTTCGTGTTGCACCCCCGTTTGCACCGCTATGGTCACACTAAAATAGAAGCTGTGCTTGCGTTAACAAGCACAGCTTCTTGTTTTTTGGATGGTAACTCGTTACGCGTGGGTGCAGCACGGAGCCTCGCTGCCCTGCGGCGTGTGATTTTAATAAAATATTGCCCTTTGGCTTTTGGTTTGAGTCCGCTCGCGCTGTGCGTGTCCTTTAGAAAAAAGTTTGTCCACTTTTTAAAGTGGCGGGGTTTGGGGCAGCGCCCCAAGGTCTTCAGCAAAGAGGCAGCGCCCCAAGGTCTTTCCTCTACCTGGTGCAACTACTTTTTTGACGCGCTGAACCCCCGGTTTATGGCCGGGGGTTTAAGTTATATATTATAAATCACTAGCGCTCTGTTGCTAAAAAGAAAAGTGCCACAACACCGGGGCCGGCATGGCTGCCTATAACAGGGCCCACATGGTTGATATACACGTCTTTTACGCCAAACTTTTCCTTCACTTGCTCTTCCACATACTGTGCGTCGGCCAAACAATCGCCATGCGAAATAAACACGGTTTGCTCGTTTGGTTGAATGGCTGTTTTTCCCACGCGGTTTACCAGCGTATCTAAGCTTTGGCGACGCCCGCGCACTTTCTCTACCGAAACAAGATGGCCTTCATTATCTACATGCAAAACAGGTTTTATGTTTAGCATGGTACCCACCATGGCTGTTGCGGCCGAAACACGCCCACCACGTTTCAAATGGTTCAAATCATCCACTGTAAACCAATGTGCTATGTTCAGGCGGTTTGCATTCAGCCATTGTACAAGTTCGTCTGCACTAAGGCCTTCGCGTTTTTTCTGCACAGCCAAATGCACCAAAAGACCCTGGCCCAAACTTGCTGCAAGGGTGTCCACCACAGCAATATGCGCTTGTGGATATTCTTCGCGCAACTCTTTCACTGCAATACGTGCAGAATTTGTGGTGCCCGAAAGCCCCGTAGAAAACCCGATGTACACAATGTCTTTTCCCTCGTCCAGCACCTTACGAAACGGCTGTACAAAATCGTGCACATTCAACTGACTTGTTACAGACATTTCGCCCGCGCGCAACTTTCCGTAAAACGCATCTGCGCTGAAATTGCTCCAATCGGGCAAGTTTTCGTATGTTTCCCCTTCAATTGTAAAACGAAGCGGCAAGCATGCTACGTCATATTCTTCATAACGTTCCGGTGATAAATCTGCGCTGGAATCTGTGAAAATTACATATTCTCTCATTGTCCCAAACTACCCTTTCTTTGTCGTGCACTTATTTTTCCACTAGCTTTGTTTTGTCGAACTGGAAGAAACGTGGCAACCCATCTTCGTAGCAAACATCTGTTTTTCCACGGAACAGCGGCAACAAGTATTCCACCATATCCTGTGTTACATTCGTGCCATCGTCGCAAATCCACTCCAGCGGCACCTTTTTCTCATGGTTTGCCACATTTCCAAGGTCGGTTAATTCATAACGCACAAGGTATGGGTGGTTCGATACACGCTTGATGTATACCATTTTGTCGCTTTCACCACGCAAAGCAGCTTCTACCGCGCGCACACCACACATTCTCGCTTCTTCCAAATCCACACCGGAAGCCAAATGCATGGCCACACGTTGCAACACGCTTGGGTCTACACTGCGCACTTTTAAACCGGCAAATTTTTCGCTTAAGTTTGCCTGCACCATGTTGCCAAGTGCGTCGGCAACGCCACCAAGCGCCGTGTGGCCAAACATATCCACTGCGCCACTGTTGGCCTGTGCCACATAATTGCCATTTGCCAAACGCACACCTTCGCTCACCGCCACCAGAACGCTGTTTTCCTCATGCAATTTGCGTTCTACATTTTGCACAAACTTCTCTGGGTCAAACGGCACTTCGGGCAAATAAATCAGGTGCGGGCCGGTAAAGCCATGGGCACGCGCTAACACAGAGGATGCCGTAAGCCAACCGGCATTGCGCCCCATCACTTCCACAATCGTCACCTGTGGAATGGGATACACTGCGGTGTCAATCATCACCTCGGAAAAACTGGCCGCCACAAAACGTGCTGCCGAGCCAAAGCCGGGTGTGTGGTCGGTTACCATCAAATCGTTGTCTACTGTTTTTGGGATACCAATACACTTAATATCCTCTCCATTTTCGCGAAAGAAAGCGGAAAGGCGTGCAATGGTGTCCATCGAATCGTTGCCGCCGTTGTAGAAAAAGTAACCAATGTTGTACGCACGCATAATTTGCAGCACTTGCTCGTACAAATCTTTTGCATCGGGCGACAATTTAAAACGGCAAGAACCAAGTGCCATAGCCGGTGTATGCATCAGAAGTTCAAAATATTTTTCCTTGCACATCTGGCTTGAAATATCGATAATCTTTTTTTGCAACATTCCTTCAAGGCCATGCAAAGCCCCGTATACTGTTCCAATATCATCAGCTGCCATGGCACGTTGCACCACGCCAGACAAAGAAGCATTGATGGCCGGTGATGGCCCCCCCGATTGCGCAACCATTACATTTTTCATCTTCCCAAATCATCCTTTCTTCGTCTAACTCATCTTTTTATTGTATCATGCACGCTGTTGTGATTCAAGAGATTTTTTCTGCGTATTACATGGAATTTTTCCCCTTTACACCGCCGCACACATAGGCTCTCTTCACGCCCTCTTCCTTTGTTTCATACACATGCCCCTGCCCTTCTTTGCAAGTTGGCATGCGTGCATTTGCCCGCTGCCTTTGCTATACTATGAAATAGATTGCAAACCAAAGGGGGGCGCTATGAAAAAATTTATTTTAATTCCAGACTCTTTTAAAGGCACCATAACCTCGCTGGAAATTTGCGAAATTATGAAGAGCGCCTTACTGCAAGGTTTTCCAAACGCAGAAATCATATCCATTCCCGTTGCCGATGGCGGAGAGGGCACGGTGGATGCTTTTTTGTCGGCACTGGGTGGCACAAAAGAAACGGTGCGTGTGCAAAACCCCTTTGGCGAAGAAATAGACGCCTTTTATGGAAAAATAGGCGATGTGGCCGTGGTTGAAATGGCCGCCGCTGCCGGCTTGCCGCTTGTTGCAAACAGAAGAAACCCACTGCGTGCCAGCACATACGGCGTTGGCCAGCTGATGCAAGCCTCTTTACAAAACGGCGCAAAAACGCTTATCATCGGGCTGGGCGGCAGTGCCACAAACGACGGTGGCGCCGGCGCTGCCGCGGCTTTGGGTGTTCGTTTTTACAATAAAGCCAACGAAACATTTGTGCCAACCGGCGAAACACTGCATGAAATTTCGCACATCGACTGTGCGCCGGCCAAGGCGCACTTGCAAAACATTCGCATGGTGGTGATGTGCGATATCGACAACCCGCTTTGCGGAAAACGTGGTGCCGCTGCCGTATTTGGCCCACAAAAAGGGGCCGATGAAAAAACAGTGTCCCTTTTAGATGCAGGGCTTTTCCATTTGGGAACGTGTTTTAAAAACCAAATGGGGGTAGATGTTTTTAGCCTTGCCGGCTCCGGCGCTGCCGGTGGCATGGGTGGCGGTTTGCACGCCTTTTTTGGCGCAACACTTTGCAGTGGCATCAACACCATTTTGGACACGGTGAAGTTTGATTCCCTTTTAACGGGCACCACCGCTGTTTTTACCGGGGAAGGCCGCATTGATGGGCAAAGCCTTGGTGGCAAGGTGGTGGTGGGCGTTGGCAAACGCTGCAAACCACACAACATCCCTGTGTTTGCCATTGTGGGCGATATTGCAGACGATGCACACGCGGTGTACGAGCATGGCATCACCGGCATTTTCAGCATCAACCGCTTGGCCATCCCCTTTTCGAAGGCAAAGCCGCGTGCCAAAGAAGATTTGCGCCATACAATGGACAATTTGGTGCGCTGTGCCGTGCAATGCTGTTTATAAGCATGCATGCAAAACAAAAGTGTGCGGCACGCTTCTTTAAAGCTCTGCCACAAGTTCGTTTGCTTTTATGCGCGCTTGCGCCAAAACTTCTTCCCCTTTTTCAGTTATCGAATAATATTTTCTCACTTTCCCCTCTACCGTGACGCTTTCCACGCTTAAAAGTTCCGCTTTTTCCAAATTGTGGAAAATGGGATACAAGGTGCCGGGGCTGATATCGTATCCATGAGATTTCAATTCTTCTATCATAAAAGAGCCGAAAATAGGCTCTTTTTTTGCGTGGTGCAAAATATGAATTTGAATAAAACCTAAAAATAGCTTTCTTAAAATAGGGTCTTGCATTTTTGTCTCCCCTGTGCTATTGTGTTTATATCGATATTCGATATTGATATTCGTTATCTTGTTTCGATATTAATAGTATACGCTTCATTGCAGCAGAAATCAAGGAGCTTCCTTATGTTTAAAACAAAAAACCTCACGTTTAAAGATTTTATTTCTTACAATGACCTCCACATTATAAAATCTAAAATCAACTTTGTAACAGGCGAAAGCGGCTGTGGAAAAAGCACACTGCTAAAATTACTAAACCGCACCGAAAATTTTTCCGGCGGGGAAATTTTTTACAAAAACCAGCCCTTACACAAAATGGATAGCATTGCACTTCGCAAAGAGGTGAAGCTCATTTCTCAAACACCGTTTCTTTTTAACGGAACCATCGAGGAAAATTTCGCACTTTTCTACCATTACTGCGAAACAACGGCAATTACCGAAGAGTGCATGAAATTTTTTCTTTCTTTAACAGAGGCCCCTTTTCCACCAAACACTTTGTGCAACCACCTTTCCGGCGGCGAAAAGCAACGGGTTTACCTCGCCATTTGCCTTTCGATGGATGCCGAAACCATCTTGCTGGACGAGCCCACATCGGCGCTTGATTTTGATTTGTCTGTAAAGGTGTTTGCCAACATTGTTTCGTACGCCAAAAAGCACGATAAAACCCTTGTTGCCATTAGCCACAGCCAAGCGCTTATCACGCAATTCGCAGAAAACATCATTCCCTTGCACGGAGGAAAAAAACAATGAATGATACTGTACAAATTGGTATTTTTAATTTCGCGCTCATCTACTTGCTCTTGCTCATCGTTGGCATCATCATGAAAATCAGCCATATATCACAAACAAAACTGCTCCTGATTGCCAGCCTTCGCATGACCGTGCAGCTTACCCTTGCCGGCTATATTTTGATGTATATTTTAGAAAACCCCTCGCCCCTTTTTGTTTGTGCCTACATCGTAATTATGAGCCTATTTGCCGTGCACCGAATTTTATCTGTAAACAAGGGCCTGCACACAGCCTTTCAGCTAATCATTGCAGGCGCCATCAGTATGTCATCTATTTTTGTAATTTCCTTTTTTATCTGCGCCGTTATTGGCGAAAGTTTTTTCAACCCACAATACACCATCCCCATCAGCGGTATGATTATTGGAAACGCCATGACCGGCATCACGCTTGGTGTGCGAACCTTTATGGAAAACGTAAAAAATGCAAGGCTGCAAATTGAGGTGTTACTCAACCAAGGCGCAAAACCGAAAAACATTTTAAAACCTTTTGTTAACACAGCGCTTGAAACAGCCCTTTTGCCAACCGTCAATTCCATGCTTGGCATGGGAATTGTGTCTCTTCCCGGCATGATGACAGGGCAAATACTGTCTGGCGAAGCGCCCACAACCGCCATTTTATATCAAATTTCCATCAACATTTGTTTGGCGGCCGTTGTGTCGCTGGCGGTGTTTTTATCCCTAAATTTCGGATATAAAACCCTATACAATAAGGATCATCAGTTTACAGTTTAGCAAAAGCGGCCCTTTTAACAAAAGCGGCCGCTTCAAAAAATTCTGCACACATAAAGCAACACAGCAAGCTTCCCTACACACGCCCTGTGGAGCCAAAGCCGCCCGCAGAGCGCTGTGTTTCCTCCAGTGCCTCGCACGGCACAAAATTAGCTTGTATCACGGGCATCACAAGCAGCTGGGCAATGCGCTCGCCATTTTTTATCTCCACCACTTCGTTTGAAAAATTTGTAAGCGCCACACAAATTTCACCACGGTAGTCGCTATCGATTACGCCAACCCCGTTGGAAAGAGCCAGCCCAAGACGCGACGCAAGGCCACTTCTGGCATACAAAAGGCCCACATAATCGGCACCGGGCAACTGCATGGCAAACCCCGTGGGCACCAAAGCGCGCTGCAATGGCGCAAGGCGAAGTGTGTCCTGCTCTAAACACGCGCAGAAATCGGCCCCGGCGGCACCCTCACTGGCATATTTTGGCCATTTGGCTGTATCTCGTAGCTGTTGCAGTTTCACTTCCATCGCTTCGCGCTCCTCGCTCTGTTTGTTATTTCTGTGTTCCGCGCTCAAATAGCCCACGTGTGAACGCATTTTTCGCTGCTTTTCCTTCGCTAAATGCCACCAGCACCTCGCGCACTTCCTCTGGCGTTTCTTCTGTAAAATACAAAAGCGCCCTGTTGGCCTCGCACTGCGGCAAACGGTCGCCCAGCCACAGTGGCACCGGGTTATACAAACTGCGCACGCCGTTTTCGCAACCAATGGTAAACGTTGCCCCTTTTCGGTCGTACACAAAGCCGCCACTGCATGTGGCACACGTTTTTTTCTGCTTGCGCAACGGGCAAGCGCGTGTCAACATCAAGGGGAAATGCCCATACGCCGGCACCTCCAGTATAAGCGATTCTTCGCACTGAGCCGATAACGACGCCAGCTGAACCGCGCTTACCTCCGGCGACACTGTCAGTGACGAAAACCCCTGTTCGTGCAAAAAATTTGCCGCTGTGGCATTGGCCACATTCAGCCCAAAACCACCAAACAATGCCGCCCCTTCGCACATGTTCCACTGCCCAAGGCCGTGCACTTCAAAACCCAAAAAGCCCTGGTTTTTTGCCTCTTGCACCATGTTTTGTATGGCTTTTTCCCGTGCCTGTGGCACAAACCGTGGCAACACAAGGCGTGTTTTCTTGCGCCATTCTTCCGGCACTGCACACGCTTCGCTCAGCGGCAAGGCGATCACTTCACACAAGGAAACCGCTTCGGGCGGCACCTTGGCAAACGAAGAAAACCGTGCCGTAAAGCCACACACACTTCGTTTCACACCTGCTTTCGTGTTCGGTACACGCACGGTGGCAGGCAACTTGTGCTTTGGCAATTGCTCGCGCACAGCCAGCAATTCTTCCAGTGCATCGCGCCGCAAACGGTTTACAACCGCCGCCGGCGCAAAATAATCCCCCTCATTTTGCACGCACACCTCTTGTACATAAAAAGGTGTGCCACCTGTTTTGCCCAGCGCTTGCTCGTACAAAGGCGCTTGCTGTGCCACAGAAAGTGGCAACATTTCCTTTTTTTCAATGGTGTTTGTGCCGTCGCTTACAGCTAGTGTAAGGCCACTTTCCGAAAGGGAAAGAAAAAAGGACACCGGTACACGCGCACGCTCTCGGCGGTAAAGTTCGCGTGCTTTTGGCAACGCTTTTTTCGTCTGTGCCACTTCCTCTTCACTGCGAAACCCAAACAGTTCCTGCCCTGTGCCACCGCCATACCACCCACGCGTAAACGCGCCACGGCTAAACACCTCGCGCAAAAATCCCTCGTCATACGGCAGGCCTTCGCGCGCTTGCGCCGCAGCATTTACCACGGCGGCACAATATTCCGGTGTGCGCAAACGGCCTTCTATCTTTGCCGAAGAAACGCCCATTTCCCGCAGCCTTGGCAACGCTTTTAAAAGCGATAAATCCTTTAAAGAAAGCGCATATTGCGCCTCATCCGCTTTGTTTTTTTCCGTGCAAAATGGCAAGCGACATGGCGCGGCACATCCGCCGCGGTTCCCACTTCGCCCACCTAAAAACGCACTAAAATAACATTGCCCCGATACAGACAAACACAGCGCCCCATGCACAAACACCTCTAATTCTATCGGGGCATGTGCGGCAATGCACGCTATTTCTTCTTCCCGCAATTCGCGTGCCAACACCACGCGCGAAAACCCAAGTTGTGCCAGCTTTTGCACACCACTTAACGAATGTACACTCATTTGGGTAGATGCATGCAGCGCCAGCTTCGGTGCTACTTTTTTCGCCAGCGGCACCACGGCCAAATCTTGCACAATGGCCGCATCGCACCCCACATGCTGTGCCACCGACAACGCACGGCAAAAGGCATCTTCTGCCCCGGCAAACACCAATGTATTCAGCGCCACATACACTTTACAATTGCGTGCATGGCAAAAGGCAACGGCCTGTGCCAAGCCGTCTTCATCAAAATTTGCAGCGCTGCGGCGTGCATTAAACCCAGAAAGGCCCAAATAAACACAATCCGCGCCGCTAAAAACAGCGGCGCGAAGCATATGTGCATCCCCGGCGGGTGCCAAAATTTCTATATTGTGCTCGGCCTTCACCTATAAATCCTCAAGGTTCATTTGGTCGGCTAGGGCGTCTGCTTTGCTGGCCGCTGCGCTTACACGCTGGCCCTTTTGCCCTTTGCCCTCATAATGGGCCAGTTCGTTGCGCAGCCGCTCCACTTCCACTCGTGCTTCTTCCGCGGCCATACGTGCCTTGGCGGCATCCTCTAAATAATCTTGAATTTGCACACGCATATTGTCGGCACCAAATGCATTTTTTTCCGCATCGTCCAAATAACCCAATGCTGTAATCACAGCGGCGGCTGCCACAGAGGCATTTGGCGTGTCAATCATCACTTGGTTCATATCCGCATCCAATTTCTCCGCCAGCCCGACAAGATACTCAGCCGAGTCGTTTGTGGATACGAGATAGCTCGCGCCGCAAATTTCCAGTTTCACTCTTTGGGACGGCATTTTCTCAAACCCTCTTTCCTTTTTATTTTCTCAAAACAACCGCCCGTTGCACAGCCGGTTTTGCTTTTGCATGTTTTCAGTGCAAACGTATTTTTCTACTTCCTTATCCTTCACAGTATAATACAAAACCATCCTATTTGAAAAGCCCTTTTTTGTTTGTGCTGCAATTTTTGTGCTTTTTGAAGCACAATTGGTCAAATTTTGAGTGGTTTATTTTCATTTTTTGACAAAAAACTGCGCATATCTACTAAAAAAGGTGCACAAACTTTTTCGTCCATTTCCATAAAACAGCGTTATAACACATTATACTATTTCCTACCTAGCTTGCGTAGATGCCTCGAATGGGGTATAATCAAAATGTCTCGAAACATACGGGCTTTTTAAAGGCCCCCCTTTATAGCATTTCAATTGATTGGCCGCATTGCATTATACGCAAAACACCCCCCGAGAAACGGAGGCAGTCTGTGAAACAGAAGCTTGGTCAATGTATAGATAAACACGAACTGGAAGAGCGCATTCAGGGATACTTATTCAGCGAATATAGCACCGATTTAGAATCGGCCAGCATGGAGCAAATTTACCGCGCGCTGGCACGTGTGGCACGCAAAGTATTAAGCGACGGACGCAAACAATTCATGGCCCACACGTATGGCTCAAATGGCAAACAAGTGTATTACTTATGTATGGAATTTTTGCTGGGGCGCAGCTTGCGCGACAATTTGTCGAACTTAGGGCTAGAAGAAAAAGCACGCCAAGTTTTGGCCGACCATGAGCTAAAACTGGACTCTTTGTATGAAGAAGAGCCCGACGCCGGCCTTGGCAACGGTGGCCTTGGGCGCTTGGCTGCCTGTTATTTAGACGGCATGGCCACCACACAAATTCCCGGGCAAGGCTATTCCATCATGTACGAATATGGCATTTTTAAACAACAAATTGTAGACGGCTGGCAGCAAGAAATGGCCGACGATTGGCTGCCCAGTGGCTCGGTTTGGTTTAAACAACACCAAGATGCCACCATTGACGTGCGCTTTGACGGCGAAGTAGAAGAAAGCTGGGACGGCAACTTTCACCATGTGATTCATAAAAATTGCACCGTGGTAAAAGCGGTGCCATACGATATGTACATTTCCGGCTATGGCTCCGACGGTGTTTCGAAGCTTCGCCTTTGGAAAGCAAAGGCACCGGGTTTTGACATGCAGGCATTCAACGCCGGCGATTATTACGATGCCATGACACAAAACGCCAATGTGGAGCTGATTTCCAAAGTACTTTATCCCAACGACAACCACATCGAAGGCAAAATTTTGCGTTTGCGCCAGCAATACTTCTTATCGTGCGCTTCTATTGGCGATATTGTGCAGCAACATTTAGAGCAATACGGCACCATCGATAATTTACCCGATAAAGTAGCCATTCACATCAACGACACCCACCCAACACTTGCCATTCCAGAGCTTCTTCGTATTTTGCTCGATAATTGTGGCTTTAGCTGGGAGGTGTCGTTTGATATTACAAAACGAACCTTTGCCTACACAAACCACACAGTAATGAGCGAAGCGCTGGAAAAATGGCCATGCGATTTGTTTAAACGTGTGTTGCCGCGCATTTACCAAATTTTACAAGAAATGGACCGCCGTGCGCGCATCGAATTTACCGAGGTGTTCCCAAACGACCCAGGCAAAGTAGACTATATGGCCATGATTCACGGTGGCGAAATTCGCATGGCAAATATTTGTTGCTACGCTTCCCATTCCATCAACGGTGTGTCGAAACTGCACAGCGAAATCATTAAAGAAACCGTTTTTCACGACTATTTCCTTTTCTGCCCCGAGAAATTTACAAACGTAACAAACGGCATTGCTTATCGGCGCTGGTTGCTGCAAGGAAACCCAACCCTCACGGCTTATTTGGAAGAAGTGATTGGCGACGGTTTCAAAACAGATGCCTCTGAGCTTTCGAAGCTGTTTACGTATAAAAAAGACAGTGCGGTGCTTGCACGGCTGGATGAAGTAAAACGTCAGAATAAAGTGATTTTTTCAAACAGGCTGAACAAGTTATCCGGCCTTACGCTCGACCCAGACAGTATTTTTGACTGCCAGGTAAAGCGCATGCACGAATATAAGCGCCAGCACTTAAATGCACTGAACATTGTAGCGGAATATTTGCATTTAAAAGCAAACCCCAATGCAGATTTTATTCCAAAAACATACATCTTTGCAGCAAAGGCCGCCAGCGGCTATTACATGGCAAAACAAATGATTCGCCTCATTTGGCAATTGGGCGAGCTGATTGATGCAGACCCTGTGATCCGCCAAAAATTGCGCATCGTTTACTTGGTGGATTATAACGTAACCACAAGCGAACTTCTAATGCCTGCCAGCGAAATTTCCGAGCAAATCAGCTTGGCCGGCACCGAAGCCTCGGGCACCGGCAACATGAAGTTTATGATGAACGGCGCGCTGACACTTGGTACACTGGATGGCGCCAACATCGAAATTGCCGAAGCGGCCGGCCATGAAAACTTTATCCAGTTTGGCATGTTAAGCGATGAGGTAAACAAGCTGAAACAAGCAGGATACAACCCCGCCGCCTACATTGCAAACGACGATGTGGCCGATGAGGTGCTTGACTTCTTGGCGCGTGGCTGGAATGGCGAAAACTTCCAAGAAATAGCAGAAAATTTACGCACGCAAGACACTTACATGGTTATGGCCGACTTTGTAGACTACCGCAAAGCGCAGGCGCATGTGTCCAGTTTGTATCGAAACCGCAAGAAATTTATGCAAATGAGCCTTTGCAACATTGCCGGCAGTGGCATTTTCGCCGCCGACCGCGCCGTGCTGGAATACTCAAAAAATATTTGGAACACCGCCCCCGTTAAATGGTAATACACCCGCCCTTTTTGGCCGTTTGTCAACGGAAGAGTTTGGAGGGAACACATCATGTCTGCCATTTACAACAGCCAAGATGAGGCGTATAAAACCCCATTTGGAGCTGTCAAAACAAACGAGGAGGTCACGTTTACACTGCGCGTGCCCCAAAGCTTTTTTTGCAAAACACCGTATTTGTTCTTACAGCCAGACGGCTGTGAGGCAAAGCAACTTTTGTTGCAACCGGCCGGCACAGAAAACGGATGCGATTTGTTTCGCATATCGCTGCGCTTACAAGATGCCGGGGTATACTTTTACTGGTTCGATTTATACACAGAATATCGCAAGTTATACGCCGGCATGCTGGGGCAATCTTTCATGACCACCGGCGATGGTGCCGCGTATCAACTTACGGTATACGACCCAAAATTCACCGTGCCAAAGCAGGCCCCCGGCGGCATGATGTACCAAATTTTCCCAGACCGCTTTCGCGAGGGGAACGCCACAAAACCCCATCAGTTTAACGACCGTATCTACCGAAAAGACAAGCGGCGTGAACCGTATTTCTGGCCGCTTGAAATGGCACACGGCCATTTGACGATGGATTATTTTGGCGGCGATTTGCTAGGCATCGAGCAGCGCCTCTCTTATTTAAAAACTCTTGGTGTTACGTGGATTTATTTGAACCCCATTTTTGAGGCGCATGCAAACCACCGCTATAACACGGCCGATTACATGAAAATCGACCCCTACCTTGGCACAAATGCAGATTTTGCGCGCCTTTGTAAAAAAGCAAACGAAATGGGCATGTATGTGCTGCTAGACGGTGTATTTAGCCACACCGGGTCCGATTCTCTTTACTTTAACCGTGAAGGCCGCTACCCCACCACCGGCGCTTGGCAAGGGCTAAAAAGCCCGTACCGAAACTGGTATAAATTCCACGCAGACGGCACGTACGACAGCTGGTGGGGGTTCGACACATTGCCCGCGTGCAATAAGCAAAACCCGGAATTCCGGCGTTTTATCTGCGGCGAGGGCGGCGTTATCGAGCATTGGCTTCGCCTTGGTGCCTCCGGCTTTCGGCTGGATGTGGCAGACGAATTGCCCGATGACTTCATAGAAGAGATTCGTGCGGCCGTAAAACGCTGTGGCAACGACAAACTTCTAATTGGTGAAGTGTGGGAGGATGCCTCGAACAAAGAGGCGTATGGCGTGCGCAGAAAATACTTTTTGGGCAACGAACTTGACGGCGTGATGAACTATCCGTTCCGCAACGCCATTTTGCGTTTCCTACATGACAAAGATGCCTCTCAGTTTGCACACAGTGTGATGACCATTTGCGAGCACTATCCACCGCCCGCCTTGTCGGCTTGCACCACACACCTTTCTACCCACGATACAGAACGTGCCATCACTGTTTTGGCAGACGAGCCCACCGGTTGGCACGACCGCAACTGGCAAAGCGGCCGCCGTTTGAACCAATCCGGCTACGAGTACGGCATCCAACTGATGCAGCTGGCCTTTGTGCTACAATTCACCATGCCGGGCATCCCGTGCCTTTACTACGGAGATGAAGTGGGTATGCAAGGCTACAAAGACCCCTTCAACCGTGCCTATTTCGACTGGCACAGTAGCGAAACGCGCCTTATCGAGCTTACCGTGGCACTTTCGGGCTTGCGTAGCACGTGCCCGGTGTTTGCCGATGGCCGTTTGCACTTTACGCATTGCTCGCCCGGCGTGCTTTGCTACGAGCGTAAAAACAGCCAATTTATAGCGGCTATTGCCGTCAATTGTTCCAGCCACAGCGCCATGGTAACGCTTCTTAACGAAACGGTAGAGGTGCCCCCCATGGGTTACACTTGGCGATGCGACAAAGCCCCGTTTTCCAAATAGTGTTGCCATGTGCTTTCTTCTTTGGCAAAATCGCTTTTTCTTTTCAGTGCGTGTATCATCCGGCCTTTAAGTGAATCGGAGGATTGTATGCCCATTATTTTAGCCTCAAAAAGCCCTCGCCGCAAAGCACTTTTAGCACAACTCACCACAAACTTCACTGTTTTGGCAGCCAAAGTGGATGAGGATGCCTTTTCTGCACACACGCCGGCCCTTTTGGCCGAAATATTGGCCACAGAAAAAGCACAAGCTGTTTTTTTAACAGACGGTGCCTCGCCTGTGCTTGCATGCGACACCGTGGTTGATTTAAACGGGCAAGTGCTGGGCAAACCAAAAGACGAAGCGCATGCCATTGAGATGCTTTCGGCGCTCAGTGGCCAAAAGCACCTTGTGCACACCGGCGTTTGCCTCAAACAACCCGGTGGCCAAACCCACCACTTTACAGAAACAACACGCGTATTTTTTAACAAAATTCCAAAACACGAAATTTTGGCGGTTGCCAAAACGCCCGAACCGTACGATAAGGCAGGCGCCTATGGCATCCAGGGCTGGGCGGCACGCCACATCTCGCGCGTTGAAGGGTGCTATTACAATGTAATGGGCCTGCCTTTGGCTGCGCTTTACCACCTGCTATGCCAAGAAAACCTCTTGTAAGCATTCATAAGTGCCCAAAAATTTAGTCACTTTTTACTGTATTTTGCCAAAAATGTTGATTTTTTATGTATTCAATACAATAATCACTTGTCTTGTATAAACATTTCTGCTATAATGACAATGAGTTCACTGTACACTTTCGATGCTTATCGTCATTTGGGTTTTTTATTTCTATTTCAAAACCGGAGGGTAGCATCAGTCATGACTACGGATATCATCGCTTTCGTATCGGGCAAGGGTGGAACAGGCAACAGCACAACTTGTGTGTTTACAGGGCAAGCCCTTGCTTCGCTTGGAAAACGTGTTCTATATATAGAACTTAAGTTTGCACTGCGCACGGCCGATTTAATTGCCGGCATGGCAAAACAAGTTGTGTACGACATGGCCGATGTAATGCAAGGCCGTTGTCCCTTAGAAAAAGCAATTTTAGAGCACCCTCGGCAACCAGGGTTTTATTTGTTGTTTGCGCCTTATGAAGATGGCGTTTTCGGCAAAAAGGAAATCACTGCCTTGTTGCACCAATGTCAAGGTGCCTATGATTATATCTTACTAGACAGTGCCGCCGGCCTTGGCGAAGAGTTCGCTTTGGCCACAGAAGCTGCAAACCGCGCCATTTTGGTGCTAACGGCAGACCCCGCCGCTTTGCGCATCGGCTATTTATTGGCCGACCAACCAGAGCTAGAGCATCTTCCCTGCCGCATGATTTTAAACCGCTTTATTCCACAGCGGGCACTGGCACCGGGCGTTTTACAAGATTTAGACGAGGCCATAGACCTTGCTGCTGTGCAGCTTTTGGGCCTCGTTCCGGATTCTGCCACAATACAAGTGGCCACCACCGGTGGCGCCGTTTTACAAAATAACCAGCCGGAAATGCGCATATTCGAGGCAATTGCCCGCCGCATGCTGGGGGAAAACGTGCCGCTACAATATAAATAACTCAGATTTAGAGAGTCGAATTCATATATATAGGAGAATCTTTATGAATATTGCATTAACTGCTCATGACTCCAAAAAAGAATTGATGGTTCAGTTTTGCACAGCGTATATCCACACACTGGGCAAACACAACCTTGTGGCTACCGGCACCACCGGAAAATTGGTAGCAGAAGCCACAGGCCTTAGTGTTCATCGCTTTCTTTCCGGCGTTCATGGCGGTGCACAGCAAATTGCAGCACGCATCGCGTGCGACGAAATAGATTTGCTTCTCTTTTTCCGCGATCCAATTGGCCACGTTTATGCAAAACCAAGTGAAGTAGAGCTGCTTCACCTGTGTGATATGTACAGCATTCCCATGGCCACAAACATTGCTACAGCCGAGGTGCTCATTCATGGCCTTGCCAGAGGCGACCTTGACTGGCGCGATATCATAAACCCAAAAGACTAGCAAAAGCACACTTTTCACACCATAAACCATCCACTGCAAGATTTGCATTGTTTTGTAGTCTTCTTTTTATACTTTTTATGACAAAACTGCCACAAATTGCGGCAGTTTTTTTCATTGCAATTCATTCTTTTTTTTGATATAATGGGTAAGTCTGAAAAGAAAAGATGGGGGCAAGCACTGCACGCGGTGCCTGGCAAACATGAAGTTTGGATCTGTTCAATTTTACAAACGCTTAATTTTGGCTGGCTACCTCCTGCTTATTTTGGTGCCATTGGTGGCAGCAGTTGTGCTGGGGTTTCTTTATGTACAACAAAAAAATAGGGCAGATGCTTTGCAAGACGCCACTTTGGCCGAATTGACACAAATTTTACAGGCGACCCAAGCAGCCGAGGGCGATACCTCCTTAGTGCTAAGCAACATCGATGGCCTACTAAGCCCCACAAACGAAACAGCCTCGTTTCCCTATCAGGTGCTGTATCCTCATCTTTATTCAAACAGGCCGCTTGTGCAAACCGTTGAAAACAACACGGTTTACTTCACATTTGACGACGGCCCTACTTCCCTAACGCCTGCTGTTTTAGAGGTATTGCAGGAACAAAATGTGCAGGCCACATTTTTTGTTTCAGGCGAGCAATGCCGCCAATATCCAGACACGCTTCGGGCCATTGCCGAGGCAGGGCACACCATTGGCATTCACACTTATACCCACGATTACGACATTATTTACTCTTCGGTAGAGGCTTACCTTTCCGATTTCGAAAAAACGTACAGCTTGATTTTAGAGCTTACAGGCGTTGCGCCCGAAATTTTTCGGTTTCCCGGCGGCAGTGTAAACGCGCACAGCCAGCCCATTTACATCCAATTGGTGGCCGAGCTTAGCCGGCGTGGCTTCGTTTATTTCGACTGGAACGCTTCCGCACAAGATGCCGTGGCAGGCGTTTTAAGCAGCGCAGAAGTGGTAAACAACGTGCAAAGTAGCGCCGCGGGGCAAACGCGCCTTGTTGTGCTGATGCACGACCACACAGAAAACACGTCTACCGTGACAGCCCTACAAACCCTCATCGAGGACTATCGCGAGCGCGGTTTTCAACTAAAAGCACTGGACAACACCGTAGAACCCATTGTATTTTACCAATAGGCTCTCAGTGTGAACAATACAGAAATATAAATTTATTGAAAAAAGAGGAGCGAAACTTCATGAGTGCAAAAGATAATTTTGCTCAGGCAATGAAAGAACTGTTAAATTCCGGCGAGGGTGAAGGCCCTATCTCCGCAGACGAAGGGCGTGCACCAGGCTCTTTTTCTTCCTTTAGCACACCGGACGCCCGTCCGCCAAAAGCGCCCGCACCCGAGCGGCACGAATCTGTTTTTGGAAGTGGCAGTTTGTCGGCTTCCATCGTAGAAGAACCTGCTGAAGAAGAAACGGCTGTGGCTGTTGAAACCATCGAAGAAGAAACTGCAGCACCTGCTGTAGAAGAAGTGGCCGCCGAAGAAGCGGCACCGCAAGTGTCGGCACCGGCTTACACAAGCCCTGCCGCCCCACAAGACACAACGCCTGCCACCCCTTCCACCGACGCTGTAACCGTAATTGCCCCGGGCACCACCATTGTGGGCAACATAAGCACACTGGGCAGCCTCACCATGAACGGCGACGTTAAAGGCGACGTAAAAGTGGCCAAGAAGCTCATTTTGGAAGGCCGCATCATTGGCGATGTAGACGCACAAGAAGTGGAAGTCATCCGCTCTAGCATCAAAGGAAATGTAACGGTTGCCTCTGAGTTCTCTATGGATGACCACACCGTTGTGGTGGGCGACATTTCCGCAAAAAATGCTTGCACAAACGGAAAAATCAAAGGCAATCTCACCGTGCTCGAGCGCGGCCATCTCAAGCCCTCCGCCACCTTGGTGGGCAACCTTGTGGCCGGCACCGTCATCATCGACGAAGGCGCTATGCTCAAAGGTGATATCGCCATCACAAATGCACAAAACGAAAACATCGTTGTGGACGAACCGGAGTTCGACATCGAAATTTAACCAACACATTTTTGTATAAAACCACCCAAGGCAAACCATCAGCCCTCTTTTGTAGACGCGTGATACGAAATGAGGGCTTTTTGTTTTCGCCGCAGGCAGTATAATGCAAAGAAAGGAGGCGGCCATTGCTACATAGACGATCTTTGTCTCGTTTTGTTTGTGCTTTTCTTGCCGTTTCGTGTTTAGCGGCATGCACATCACAGCCGCCGGCAAGCTCTTCTGCCTCCATTTCTATTTCCACAGAAACAGCGTCTGCCGCACCAAGCAGTGTGGCACCGCAAAGCACCAGCATCCCCCTTGAAGAGCAAACGATAGAACCACAGCCACTGGAATTGCAAGACTTTTTAGTGTGCCAAGACGGCAGGGCTGTGCTCAACCCGGCCGATGTCACCTTTTGGACATTCTCGTTTGCCCACAACGCAGAAAACAACCGTTTAGATGCACAAACCATTTCTACCATTCGAGGGTTATCACTTG
Organism: uncultured Oscillospiraceae bacterium; assembly: GCA_964370195.1. Classification (GTDB taxonomy): domain Bacteria; phylum Bacillota; class Clostridia; order Oscillospirales; family Ruminococcaceae; genus JAAYCI01. The sequence continues at coordinate 3,156 of CAYJIH010000033.1, read as the reverse complement.
GCGATAGCGTAGAGCGCATCCAACAGCTTTACATGGATATTCCGGTGGATATTTACGAAACAACCGACGAAACAACCTCTGTGTTGTATGAAGATTATGAAGCGTATGAAGAAAGCGGCCTTGCCACATCGACGCATCGTGCCGTCGTTTCTCTTTATGAAATCGACGGTGAGGTGATTCACGAGCCCACCCTTGTGCAACGCGCACTGGAAGAAAACCAGTTCCGCCAAGCCCACACCATCTTTCGCCATGATTTGGAGCTGCTTGTACAAGACGGCCACATCGCTGATATCGTGATGACAGAAAGCGACATGAGCCCTTACCCTACTTCGCACATCACCGCCGCTCAATTTACAAAAGAGGGGCAATACACCATCGGCCTTTATAGCCTTGGCGTAAGCGCAACGGGCCTGCATCTGCCTGTGGGTGTGCATAACTTTTTAGAGGAAGACGTGCTGGTGCGATGCAACTATACCTTAATAAATGGCCAAGCCACACGCAACCCCGGTTATTTTGAACTTTCGGTGCCGGCCGGCACATACAACGAGCAAACACTGCTTGTTTTAAACGAAGACATTCGCCCCACAGGCATTGAATCGCTTGAATCCATTGGCATTTTGCTTCAATTTTATAGCAAAAACGGCCAACTGTTGTTCGAAAGCGAAGGCGTAGAAGTGCCGGTGTTTAGCAATGTAAACCCTTAAGTACAGCACCATACCCACAGAAAAAGTTTCTGTGGGTTTTTCTTTGCCCCAAAGGGCAGACACATGCTATAATACAAACATAGCAATAGCCAAAAGGAGGCAACACATGAACTGGACAGACCTCATTGTGGAAGTAACCCAAGAACACAACGAAGTGGCAACCGATATTTTAACCGGCCTATCGGAAGGCGGGCTGTATATAGAAGATTATGCCCATTTAGAGCAAGATGTTTTGGAAATTGCCCACATCGACCTTATCGAAGACACCCTTTTACAAAAACCGAAAGACCTCGTTCTCATCCATGTATACCTTTCGCCCGAAGAAGCACCGGCCCCCATTGCCGAGCATATCCAAGGGCTGTTTTCCGCCATGAATATACCTCATCGAATTGTTTTAAACAGTGTGCGCCAAGAAGACTGGGAAAATGCATGGAAACAGCATTACCACCCCATAGAAATTGGCGAAAAACTGGTGGTGGTGCCCTCTTGGGAACATTGCGAAAGCACACGCATTCAACTGCAACTAGACCCCGGCATGGCTTTTGGCACAGGCACGCACGAAACCACGTTGCTTTGCCTTGAAACACTGGAAAAAGAAATTCGTGGCGGCGAAACCCTTTTGGACATTGGCACCGGCAGTGGCATTTTGGCCGTGGCCGCCTTATTGCTTGGTGCACAACACGCCGTTGGCATTGATATCGACCCGCTTTGTGTGCGCACCGCGCGCGAAAATGCCGAGTGTAACGGCGTGCAAGACCGTTTGCAGCTCATCTGTGGCGATTTGGCCAGCGAAGTAACAGGCCGCTTCCCGCTCATCACCGCCAACATCGTGGCCGATGCCATTATACGCCTTGCCCCCGCTTTGCCCTCTCTTTTACAAGAAGACGGCCTGTTTGTGGCAAGCGGCGTTTTAACACAGCGCGCCAGCGAAGTTTGCACCGCCTTGCAAAATGTAGGCCTTGTTGAGCCACGCATCCTTCAGAAAAACGACTGGGTGGCCATCTTGGCCCGCATGCCAAAAGCGGAGGAATAACCATGGCCAACCGTTATTTTGTACAAAACATAGAAGGAGACACCGCCGTCATTGCCGGCTCGGACGCTGCGCACCTTGCAAAAGTTCTGCGCACAAAACCAAACGATACACTTTGCCTTTGTGATGGTGCCGGTTACGATTACACCGCCATCGTGCAGGAAGTGTCTGCAAAGCAAATTGTTTGCACCGTGCAAGAGCGCATAAAAAACACAAGTGAGGCAACCTTGCGCACCACATTGTGCGTGGCGTTTGGCAAGGGCGATAAAATGGACTGGGTGGTGCAAAAAGCGGTGGAGCTTGGTGCGGCTTCCATTGTTCCGTTTTTGGCACACCGCTGTGTATCGCGTCCAAAGAACGACAAACAAGAGCGATTTTTACGCATTGCCGAAGAAGCGGCAAAACAAAGTGGGCGCGGGGTGCTTCCCACCATTTCGCCACTGCTATCTTTTAACGAGATGCTGCAAACCGCATGCCAAAACGAGCGCGCCTTGCTCTTCCACCCCGGTGGAGAAAACGGCCTTACCACCGCCCTTGGCCGCGTACAAACGCTCTCGCTCATCACAGGGCCGGAAGGCGGCTTTACAGACGAAGAGGTGGCCACAGCAACGGCCGCCGGTTGCCACATTGTGGCCCTTGGCCCACGCATTCTGCGCTGTGAGACCGCCCCGGTTGCCACATTGGCCGCTGCCATGGCCCTTTCGGGCGAATGGTAATGGCAATATTACGTGTAAATTAAAGCACAAATCCGCTACTGCTACGTATGTGTAATACAAAGCAGCAGCGGATTTTTTTCGGGTAACAAAGCAGGTGCTTCCTGCCCATTTAGGCTCGCCGCTTCTGCTTTCGTTTTTGTTTAACAGAACAGTAAAAAAATTCATATTTAGCATAAAAATGATTTCATTAAAAACAGCTTGCCCCACTCATTTTTTTTTGATATAATATCAAAACAATGGAATAAAAACGAGTTCATTCGTAAAAAACCATAGTACTAACCTAGAAATAGTGGTGATTAAATAAACGGAATAGGACATAAGTTGCACCGCTCCCAACGATAAAAACAAGAGCACAACAAGAGACAAACACAACATAAAGGAGAGCACAAATAATGCAAACAACAGCAAAGACAAAATTGTGGCGTATATGCAGTGGCATTTTGGCCATTGTTTTTATGGCCGGCCTGCCCTTAACAACATTTGCCAGCACGGTAGAGCCAACACCGGAAGGCAGTGGAATTGAGGCCGCCGGCACCACACACACTTTAACATTTTACGACGCACAAGGCGCGCAAAGCGGCGAGCCGGTGGTTGTGAACGACGGGGATGCCTTCCCTGCCGATTACGCCGGCAGTGTATGGCTTGATGGCGTTGATGGCGCGGTGGTTACCTTGCCGGCCACCGTAAATAGTTCCATGAATTTATA
>CAYJIH010000032.1:0-21546 GCA_964370195.1 uncultured Oscillospiraceae bacterium | reverse complement strand
GCATAAAATGAGCATCATTGTATGGTCGATTTTATAGCTGGGTAACTACCGTTTTTAAAATGCTACAATTCTGTTTTGTATAATTTTTTATCGTGTTTGACTGCATAATATAAAAGCCTCTCTTGACAATAGGTCAAGGGAGGCTTTTATATTTATGTATTCAGCAAATGTTCAAAGTCATCCGTGCACATAGGTTTTGCATAATAGTAACCTTGGATAGAGTAACAATCGACTGTACGTAAGAATTCTACTTGTTCCTCAAGTTCGATGCCTTCTGCCACGATACGAGATCCTACACTTGTAACGAGATTGATTATGCCTCGCAGCACTGTTTCGGCGGCTGCTCTTTCTTTTTCATCTTCATAAATAAAGAAGCTTCTATCTAATTTTACGATATCAAATTGCGAGTGTTTAAGCATTCCAAGAGATGAATAGCCAGAGCCAAAGTCGTCAATGGATACATGAAAGCCTGCACTGTGTAAATCGTGAACAACTTGGCTTAAAATATCCATATTTTCTATAACGGTTGTCTCTGTAAGCTCTATTTCAAGATAGCTTGTGGGGGTATTGTGGCGCTGTGCAATTTCACATAACCTTTCCACAAATTTTGGGTTTTGTAAATGACGTCTTGAGAAATTTACCGATATAGGAATGCATTTTTTTCTTTCTTGTAGGTGTTTTGCAATAAATGAACAGGCCGAATCGAAGATGAATTCGTCTAATGTTATGATAAATTCGTTTTTCTCAAATAGAGGAATAAACTCGCCCGGATAAATTACGCTTCCGTTGCGTTCAAACCAGCGCACAAGTGCTTCTGCCCCTACAAGTTCGCCTGTTTTGGGGGCGTATTTTGGCTGTAAAAACATTTTGAATTCATTGTGTTTAAGAGCGTCTTCCATTTTGTTTGTAAGCTCTGTCATACGTAGCATATGGCTTGTAAACTTTTCATCATAATTCCACAAAGCCCAACCGGATTTTGAGCGGGCATAACTATGGGCAATACTTACTTTATTGATCATATCATCCACATCGGTTTCCGCAGAGCTTAAGAAATAGCGGCCGTACCTGTATTTTAATACATGTTTCTTTATTTCGGGAACGGCTGTTTTGATGGCATCGCTATATTGTTGCCGTTTCATAAAGAACTCATTTACCTTGTCTTTGTCTGCGAACACAAGAAATTCATCCGAGCCGGTTCGGGCAATTTCAAGTGGCTCGCCACCGATGCGCTTTGCCAAGCGGGCGATTTCACAAATCACCTTGTCCCCCACTTTAATGCCATAAACCTCGTTGATTACCTTAAAATTCTCCACATCACCTTTAACCAGGCAGTAGTTGCTGCTATTAAAATCTTTTTGTTTTAGAATTTTTTCTAAATCCATTTTAAATTTAACAAGGTTTGAAACACCGGTTAGTTCATCGTAGTAGGCCGTTTTTTCTATTTCTTTTATGGATTTGCTTCGAAGCTTCAAAATATAAAAAATAAGCACCGTAAATGCCAAAAGCAAGCTAACACTGATGATGAGCATGCCAATGGTAATTGTATTCCCGCTGTTGTTTAAAGAAGCTTCGGATATTTCAAAAAATAAGGACCAATCCTCGATTCCAAGAGGGATGTATCTGCCCATCTTTTTGTCGCCCGAAATAGAAAATTCAACTTCGCCAGGGGTTCCATTTTCAAAGTCGCTTAAAATGTCTTCGTATGTTAGGCCGTCTTCGAACGATGCCGTTCTAAAATTTTCAAATGAGATGGGGAATGGATATGTATGAACCAAAATATCCCCATGCGAATTAACAATCATAGACGAGCCGCGGCTATCTGTTGTGCTTATCAGTAAGTTTGCTAGCTCATATACATCATATTCGGCCACAATTATGCCTTGCACACGACCTTCATAATAAATGGGCGCTGTTACAGCAAGAACAGTGCTTCCGGTGAAATTTGACGTGTATACATCTGTTAAAACAATTTCACCTTGTGTTACTGCCGCGACATAGGGCTCGCTTGAAATATCGGCTGTTCTGCCGGTAGAAGTAATTCCATGGCCGTTGGTATCCGTTATAATAAGGGTTTCAATTTCATATTCCTCTATCCATATTTCCATTGAGGAAAATAAGGTTTCCGGGTCGTTGCCGATGTATGTGATGACATCCACAATGCCTTTTACATTGTCTTGCTTGTTCGTGACAATGAGTGAGATGGCGCGGCTTTGTTCACTGGCCATATCTTCAAGGGATGATTGCGCAGAAGATTCAAGTTCACGGAACACAAGGTTGTTAAACCAAACAACGGCGAGGATATTTAAAACGACGATGATAAGAAGTAGGATAACAATGCTAGCTTTTCCATGTTTAGTTTTCATTCAGTCACAGCCTTCGTTTTCAATATTGTTCATTTTATGCTACTTTATTAAGGTTGCTCTACATATATTATATTTCTTATACAGTATGATATCAATACATTTGTATTAAATATAGAGAATATTGTCAATATGGTTGGATATTTTATGTGGGACCTCTGTGAAAAGGATAATAGCCATGTTGAATGGTGTGCATGGTCGAAATTTATAAAAAACAATAGAACGTGGGAAAGGAAGGGGGAGATCAAATGGAACCTTTGAAACAAGATTAAAATTTATTTTTTATTTATGATGATATTATATATTTAATAATTACATATAATAATTTAGCATATATTATATTTCGTGAAATATGATTCTCTTTGGCGGTATCTTTACGAAGTGCACCATAATGATGCTGAGCAATTTTCTCTCAGATAAGGGGGGGTCATGAAGTATGAGCATTGGAAATGTATACGATGATAATAAAGAAAGAGGAAAAGATTGTATCGATACGGCTTCATACAAAAGCGTCAAAAGGTGCATAGGGAAGCGTTAAACATGAAATGTTTTCATGGCTAGGTAAGATGGATATATTCTTATATATAAAGTGTGATATAATAATCAAAATAGACAGACGAAAGGAGCGGGGAATGTGAAAAAAAGTATGTTTGGTTTATTATGTGTAGGCTTGATGCTGTTTGTTTTTAGCGGATGTTCTGGTGATGAGGGGGTGCAGCAGGCCGTTTTTGAAATGGAAGAAAATGCCACCACAGGTTATACATGGCAAGTGAGCCAAGAGGGAAGTGGCAGCATGGATATTCAGCGTGAAGAAATGGACGGTGTTTCCGCCACATCTTCTTCGGAAATGGTGGTTGGTGCAGGACAGATGATTCGGTACACGCTTGTACCACAGCAAGCAGGGGATGTGCGTGTGACATTTGTGCTTGAGCGTCCGTGGGAGGGCGGTGAGAAAGCGTATGAGGCTACCTATACATTCGAGGTGCAGGAAGATGGCACATGCACACTTGTTGGTGAGGAAGAAAATATTTTAGACGGCGGTACGCGACCTGTATTTGAAGGGCCGCTGGAGCTGTGATGGCACGATGGTCGATTATAGAGCCCCCTCGGGGGCTTTTTCGATGGATAAATGAAGGGCCGATTTCAAGTTGAATGTTTCGGGGGATGGTGTCTGTGCAGGGTTGGGGTAAGATGTTGTAGCAATGCGGCAGGAAGCCTATGCATTGTTGCAGTCTTCTTTTACTCCAGTAAACAGAATTCCGTCTACTTACTGTTTTTCTTGACAAAAATACATTTTTTAGTATATAATAAACAAAATAATTACAATATTTTATTCGTATAGCCTCATATTTTATGGCATGAGGGTCTCTACTGGGAGCCTAAATCCCACCTACGAAGAAAGGCCTCAGTGTCTTTTTTGTGGGTTTTTTTATTGTTCATGCCGGCATGTAATGCGAAATGATGCCATAAAATGTACGGTAGTCTCTTCGAGTGCGATAGATATTGTTATTAAAATGATTTCTATAGGGTGCAATGGATGATTCGATGGATAAAGGCATGGATGGGCTGTGCCTTTCACCATAAAACTATTCTAGGGGGAACAATGAATGGAAAAGTATTTTAAGTTGAAGGAACATGGCACAAATGTAAAAACGGAATTTATTGCGGGTCTTACTACATTCATGGCGATGGCCTACATACTGATGGTGAACGCCGGTATGTTTTCAAATCCATTCGGTGATGGTACGGATGTACTGGGTGTAAGCTTTGGTGCTATGTATGTTACCACAGCGCTTGCAGCTGTTATTGGCACAGTTTTGATTGGGCTTTTGGCAAATTTGCCGCTGGCACAAGCGCCAGGCATGGGGTTGAATGCATTTTTTGTATATACCGTATGTGTTGGCCTTGGTCTTACATATGCAAATGCATTGGTGCTGGTGTTGGCCGACGGTATTATCTTTATTATTTTAACGATTACCGGTTTGCGTAAATTGATATTCAAAGCCATCCCAGATGCAGTGCGAAAGGCTATTCCTGCCGGTATTGGCTTATTTATCGCATTTATTGGTTTGCAAAATGCAGGTATTGTTATAGGCGATGCCGCCACAAAAGTAAAAATGGGGTCTATGAATTTGTACAGCGGCATCAGCGGATTTGATGCAGACGGTATGCCCATTCCTGTGGTTTGGGGAGATGTTATGCCAATGCTTGTTACCATTTTCTCTGTGATTTTGATTGCTGTGTTAACGTATAAAAACGTGAAGGGCAGTGTGCTTTGGGGCATTTTTGGCGGAACCGCAGCGTATTATTTGCTGGGCTTTACAGTGCCCGGTTTCTATGATGGGTTTGCAAGCACCATTGGTTTAAATCCATTCGTTGCATTTTCGGATTTTTCTACACAGGCATTTGGTAAAGTGTTTACAGAGGGCTTTAATTTTGCACCGTTTATTGAGATGCATGGTATTACAGGCTTTGCCATTATGTTTGCTACAACGGCGCTATCTTTTTGCATGGTGGATATGTTTGACACACTGGGAACCCTTTACGGCGCATGTGCCCGTGGAGACTTGCTTACAAAAGACGGCGAAGTGCCCAACATGAACCGTGCAATGCTTTCAGACGCCATTGCAACTACTTCCGGAGCTATCTTAGGTACCTCTACAGTAACAAGCTTCGTTGAAAGCTCTGCCGGCGTTGTGGCAGGTGGCAAAACAGGCTTGTCGTCCATGTTTACTGCACTATTTTTTGGTATTGCAATGTTCTTGGCACCGGTAGCACAATTGATCCCAACTTATGCAACAGCTGCGGCTCTCATTTACGTAGGTGTTTTGATGATGAATGGTGTTTTAGATGTACAGTGGGGAAAAATTGAAGTGGCAGTGCCGGCTTTCCTTACAGTGGCGATGATGTCGTTTACTTATAACATCTCGTTTGGTATTGGGTTTGGCATTCTCTCTTGGATTTTTATCACACTCTTCTCGGGCGAAGGCAAAAAAATCAGCATTACAACATGGGTTGTGGGTGTTTTATTCGCACTTACCTTCTTGCTTACACATTAAATAGACATTGATAAGTTTATTTATAGGCAGAAATCCAGCCAAATTGGGTTTCTGCCTTTTCTATAAAGAGCCCCTTGGCCAACGGCCAAGGGGCTCTTTATATATTTGCTGATTTACAATGCATGCAAACGATGGAACGGTTCTTTTAATGCGGGATAAAGTGTTTTATATAGTTTATAATAGGGGCGATATTGTTCGGTGTTTTGAGGGATGGGTTTTTGACGCCCTTTCTCCACAACAAGTGTTTCACATGCTTTGGGCACACTGCTGTATATGCCACACGCCACAGCCGCCAAAATAGCTGCACCAAGTGCTGCACCATCCGAACTTTCGGCCATAATCACTTCATTTTCATACACATCGGCCATCATCTGGCGCCAAAGCTCGCTTTTTCCGCCACCGCCACAGGCATACATTTCATTTGGAAATACGCCCATCTCGTTGATTACATCAAGGCACTGGCGCTGAGAGTACATCACGCCTTCCATAATGGCGCGCACCATGTGGTATTTTGTGTGCACACCAGACAAACCAAAAAATACACCGCGTGCTTTTTCGTCTAAAATGGGGCTACGCTCGCCCATCAAATAGGGCAAAAACAACAATTTGTTGGCGCCAATTTCAATGGATGCCACGCCCTGATTTAGTAAATCATAGCTGTCGCAATGCAGAAGGCCGGCCACCTCTTGTTCACTTACACACAAGGTATCTCTGAACCATTTCAAAGAAAACCCGGCAGCCAAAGTGCAGCTCATCACAGTATATGCATTTGGTACAGCAGCACAAAATGTGTGTACACGGCCGGCAGAATCGATTTGCGGCTTATCGCTATGGGCAAACACAACACCTGAAGTGCCAAGCGTTGTAAAAGCTTTTCCCTCACTTACAACGCCGGTGCCCACGGCGGCACACGCATTGTCGGCACCGCCAAAACACACTTTTGTGCTTTGGCTAAGGCCTGTTGCAAGGGATGCTTGCTCGCTAACCGTGCCTGCTACGTCCACGGCCTCTTTGCATGGTGGGAATAATTGTGCGTCAATGTCTAGAAGCTGCATCACTTCCAAAGACCATGTTCTGTTTTTTACATCGAACAAGTTTGTGCCAGATGCATCGGATGCTTCGGTACCAAATAAGCCTGTTAAACGGTAGCGAACATAGTCTTTTGGCAAAAGAATTTGGTGGCATTTTGCGTATAACTCTGGCTCGTTTTCGCGCACCCATAGCACTTTTCCGGCAGTAAAGCCGGTAAGTGCCGGGTTAGCTGTGATGTCGATAAGTTTCTGTGCGCCCACCTTTTCGGTGATTTCAGCACATTGCTTGCCAGTTCTGCCGTCGCACCAAAGGATGGCATTGCGCAGAACCTGTCCGTCTTTGTCTACCATCACAAGTCCATGCATCTGGCCGGAAATACCTAGCCCCACAATGTCGTTCGGTTGTACATCGCTTTGTGCAAGGCATTGTTTTATGGTAAGAATAGTGGCGTTCCACCAATCTTCTGGGCGCTGTTCTGCCCAGCCATTGTGTGGTTGAATAAGTTCATATTCTACCGTGCTGCTGGAAATTTTATTGCCGGCTTCATCAAACAAAACCGTTTTCGTGCCGGAAGTTCCAAGGTCGATTCCCAATACGTATCGCATAAGGCCTTGCACCTTTCTTATTCAAACAAGATGGCGTTTACAACGCTTTCCAGTCGTTCTTGGCGGCCACTGCCCGGTAGCTGTGGTGCGCCTAAACCTTCCGCATACTGTGCCAGCTCTTCCAAGCTGGTTTCACCGGCCACAATTTTGGCACCGATGCCACTGTTGTAGCTTTCGTAGCGTTGTTTTACAAACTCGTCTACACGGCCGTCCTCAATGATTTTAGCGGCGTTGATGAGACCCAAAGCAAAGGTGTCCATGCCATGGATATAACCATAAAACATATCTTCTGTGGTGTAGCTGGCCCTGCGGTTTTTGCTGTCGAAGTTAAAGCCGCCTGTGATGCCGCCTGCTTTTAGAACTTCGTACATGCAGTATGTGGCACTGTATACATCTGTAGGGAACTCATCTGTGTCCCAGCCAAGAAGTAAATCGCCTTGGTTTGCATCGATGGAACCGAGCATGTTGTTCATAGCGCTTACACGCAAATCGTGTTGGAAGGTATGGCCGGCCAACGTGGCATGGTTTGCCTCGATGTTCATTTTAAAGTCTTTGTCTAGGCCGTATTGGCGCAAGAAACCGATGGCGGTGGCTGCATCGAAATCGTATTGGTGTTTCATTGGTTCTTTTGGCTTTGGCTCGATGTAAAAATCGCCTGTAAAGCCAATTTTACGGCCATACTCCACTGCCATGCGCATGAGGCGTGCAATGTTTTCTTGCTCAAATTTCATGTCGGTGTTCAAAAGGGTTTCATAGCCTTCGCGTCCGCCCCAGAACACATAGCCCTTGCCACCCAGCTTTACAACGATATCCAGCACTTTTTTTACCTGAGCTGCCGCTGCTGCAAATACATCGGCCGAGTTTGAGGAGCCAGCGCCATTCATGAAGCGCGGGTTCGAGAACATATTGGCTGTGCCCCAAAGCAACTTGATGCCAGTTTCGTTCATTTTCTTCAGCAAATAATCGGCAATTTCATCAAGGCGTGCGTTTGTTTCGGCAATTGTAGCCCCTTCGGGAATGATGTCGATATCGTGGAAGCAATAGTATTCAATGCCTAATTTTTGCATGAACTCAAAGCCGGCATCCACTTTTGCTTTTGCATGTTCCATGGTTCCTTTTTGTGCACCAAAGCTTTTGTTTGCTGTGCCTGCGCCAAACATATCGGCACCTTCTGCGCATAAATTGTGCCACCAAGCCATGGCAAATGGCAGGTGCTCTTTCATGGGTTTACCCATGATGATGCGGTTTGCGTCATAGTATTTAAACGCCAGCGGATTTTGCGATTTTGGCCCTTCGAAGGCAATGCTAGAAACGTTCGGGAAGAATTCTGCCATGTTTAGTTCCTCTTTTCATTTAATTTTATGTTGTAAGTTAGGGTTTTTTGTGGTGAAACAAATAACGATAATAAAAGAAAAATGGGCTATGGCTGTGCATAGACAACAATTCGGCATGGGGGTGGTTTTGCACGGTGGCACTTTGTCCGCCTTGCCCTAATGCTAGGCCGCTGCCGCCTACATACACGCCCGAGGTGTTTAAAAACAATTCATCCATCATTCCGTTCACAAGAAGGTGGTTTGTATAAGTGGGTGTTTCCACAAGCAATCTCTCGTAACCCATTTTTTTCAAAATGCGCATGGTGTGTGCGGCATCCGGTGCACTGCCTTCACCCGTTACAACCACGGCAACGCCTTCTTTGCGCTCGGCAGCCGTTTCTTCGTCTACACGATAAAACGTGCCTTTACAATTGGCAGAAAAATGCTCGTAGCCGTCAGGGCTAGTGCATAAGGTCATGCGCACGGAATCCTCGTTGTTCCACAAAGGATGACGGAAATCGATCTCTTGGCAGTTTAGCGACACCGGTACAATGTCTGGAATGGGGGAGCGACCCATGGCGATGCGGTCTTTTTCTAGCTCTTCGTCAAAAATCATGCCTTCGCCTTCTAAATCGGCTCCTACATCGTCGTAATTGTCGGAGCTTTCACGGTCTAACGTCCAGCCGGCAGCACTGCTGATGGTACCATCGCACGAGGCACGCAGGACATTCAAAATCCAAAAGTCCAAAAGGCCACCTTCTGGATCATATGCGTTTTTCTGCGCCACAAGCGGGCCGGAGGGGTCGTCAGGGAATGTGATGCGTCCATCAACGCTTTGCACAAAAGAGCCAAGCAACCAAGGGCGGTCACTGTGTGTGTTGGCAAAATGTAAATCGTTGCCAAAAACACCGCGCACTTTGTCGCTACGAAGCAATACGTTTTGAAATTCTTTTAGTTTTGGGTTTTCGTAAATGGACTGCAGTTGCAGCTTTTCTGCCGGAAAATCGAGCCTAAGTGAATAATATCCCATTTATGATTTCCTTATCTATAGTTATTTTTGGTAGTCCTGTAAAGCTTTATAAAATGCCATCATGTTGGCAGCCGGCGTGCCAGCTTGGATGTTGTGCACGGCGTTAAACACAAAGCCACCGTTTGGCGCAAATACACGCAGGCGCTCGCTCGCTTCGGCATACACTTCTTCCGGTGTGCCAAATGGCAAGGTTTGTTGTGTGTTTACAGCACCGCCCCAAAATGTTAGTTTATCACCGTATTTGCTTTTTAGCATCTCGGCGTCCATGCCTTCAGCCGAGCATTGTACCGGGTTTAAAATATCCACACCCATTTCCACAAAATCGTCCAAAAGGCGTACAATGGAGCCACAGCTGTGGTAGAAAGTTTTCCAAGTGGTGTTTTCGTGTACCCAGTCGTTCATTTTTTTGTAGTAGGGTTTAAAGAAACTACGGAATAAATCAGGGCTTAAAAACTCGCTGCGTTGCGTGCCGAAATCGGTGCCACTGATGGTGACCGCAGAAATGCGCTCGCCCACCACACTGTGATAGCGCTTGATGTTTTCCATTGCTACTTCAAAATGTAAATCGAACACTTCGCGAATATAATCCTCGTGGATATAATATCCCATCAACCATTCCTCAATGTCGCGCATACCTTTAGGTGCTTTAATGCCGGGGCCCGGAATTAAGGCAGAATCGGCAAGGCCTAAGGGGCCTAAATTGCCAACAAGGCCGTATTCTGTTTGTGTGTATAATGTTTCCACTTGTTTGCCGATGAAATCTAAATCTTCTTCGGTAAGCACTTGATAGTCGGCGGCAAAATCTTCGCGTCCACTGCTTTCATCGGGGTCGGCACCGTCGGTGCGTGTGATGTTGTCAAAGTAATAGCCGTTTTTGGGCAAACGGCCGGAAGGTGCGGCAGTTTTGTCTCCACACGGGTGGATTAGGTAGTCTCCATTTGTGTCTTCACTAAGCACAAAATCGCCACCCACTTGCACAGGCAGGCCACTTGGCATTGTCCATGGTTTCCAGTTTTTATTTTCGAAGCCAAACATATTGTTTCGGTTCCAAATGCCCACCACATCTACGCCCAGTGCTTGGCGCATATCTTCTTCCACATCACCCAGCAGTTGGAATGGCTCGTGGATTTTTACTGTGCGTTTCTCAAGGCCGAGCGCATCGCGTAAATCTGCCAAAGCAACGGCCGAAATACCTGTGATGGCGGTGGCGCCGATGTCTAGCGGCGGTCGGTCGGTTGTTTCGTGACGTAAGGTGGCGTTCAATCTTTCTCTGCCTGTCATAATAAAACCCTCGCTTTATCGTTGTTCTGTTTTTGTGTTGTGTATAAGGTATTTTACTGTTTGGTAATTTCGGCCAGTGTTTTTTTTCCGGCTTCTGCTATCAGGGCGCTTTCAGCTAATTTTTTTGCCATAGGAAGTACTGTGAAAAGGCCCAGTTCATCGCCGTCTACACCGGCAGCTCCCCCGTCCTGCGACCATATCTTGCCACCGTGGTAGGCACCTAAATCGCCTGTGACAATGTTTATGAGATACGTAGAAAGGCAACTTTGCAGTGCATATACTGTGAGCTCTTGCCCACCGTTGCGTGTGCCGCCCACAGCCACAGCACAGCCCAAACGGTTGCGTGTGATGCGGTCGTACATAATAGCCATAGGACGCAACCGGCTAAAGTATGCCAAAATTTGTGGTGTGGGGCACATCATGTACACGGGCGAAGCTACAAAATATGCGTCGGCATCAATAAACTGTTGCACCATTGCATCGTCCATATCATCTTTTAAAACACACGGTGCTTTATGTTTTTTACAATATTGGCAATCGATACATGGGGCGATTTTTTTCCCTTTTAAAGAAAGAAAATCTACTTCGATGCCGGGGATATTTTGCACAGCTTCCATGGCAAGCTCTACCACACGGTTTGTGGCTGCCTTACGTGGGCTGCCGCTGATGAATAAGATTTTAGCCATAAGATTCTCTCTTTCTAAGTTCTTCTGCATATCGTGTCTGCACCAAATGCGCTGCTTCTTTGCAATGCTGTTCTAGCAGGGGCAGGGCATCGTGTTGCTCGCTGATATGCGTGAAATTTGTTTTTCGCGCGTATAAGCGGCCACTTTCCACTGCGTTTAAATGGTTCAGCATAATGGGGAAGGTAGCCTCACACGGTAAAAACATATTTAGCCAATCTTGGCCAGCTGTTACAATAAAGGTTGCCTGTTTTTCACAAAAAGGATGGCGAAGCCCCTGTAAATGGTGCCCATATAAAATGGCAAGGCGGCTGAACAAACGCAATAAATCGCCATCCAGCGTGCCAAACACCATGGGAGAGGCCACCACTACCAAATCGGCTGTTTGTAAGGCAGTGTATACAGCGCTCATGTCGTCTTTTTTACAGCAGTGCGGGTGGCTGTGGCAAAAACTGCAGTTGCTGCATGCTGTAAAACGCATGGTGTGTGCATTAAAATATGTGGCTGTTTTACACCCTAACGCTGCCAAAAAGCGGTGCACCACAAACAACGTGTTGCTTTTTTCTGTTTTTGTGCCCGTGGAATAGAGCACCACTACGTTCATTTTATTTGTCATGTTTTACAGGGTACCATGGCTTAAGTAATATTCGTTTTGTTCGTGCTGGGCATCGTAAAACGTGCAGTTGCCTTCACCCATGGCTTTTTCCATTTGAGCGTCCACAGGCGCTAATAAGTCGTGGTCGAAGTTAAGCCAATCTTGGCGCGTGCGCCAATAGATAACCGTTTTTAAAAGGCAGGGATCCTGTTTGCTTTGCCATACTTCTTTGCCATAAAATCCTTCGTTGCGAGAAAGCACTTCTGTCCAAATATCTTGGTCGCATTGCATCCATTTGTCTACCAAAGAAACATCGGCCAATTTGAAACGAAGTTCTTCCACTGCAGGAGGTGTGGTGAACTGGACTGTGTTTAGCTGTTTTTCCGGTAACATGTCGTGGTCAAGCACATAGGCAATAAGCCTGTATGCATTTTCACATGTTTCCATTGTAGCACCGTGCACAGGCGGGGTGTTTTGCATAAAAGCTTGCATATTGTCTTCTTGTGCATACAAAACGGTGCAGGCGCGTGTCACATCCACTTTGCTGTGCCACACCAGTTTTTGTGCACTTGCGCCGAAGCTCATAGCGCAACGGGTATCGCTGGCAGCGTCTTGCTTTACAAATGTGTTTAAATCTGCCTCGTTATTTAGGCGGTATACACGTTCTAATACCTCTAGGGGCTGTTTTAGGCGAACCAATTCTTTTGTAAAGGCACGCACGCCGCTGCGGCCGGGTTTTGCAAGGCGTAGCATCATTTCACAATCGGTGTCACTTAAAGGTTCTTTTGGCAAAAAGTAGCCTTGCTCGTTGCATGTTAAGTATTGATAATAAAGGGCCATGCCCACACTGTTTTTTTCTTCGGCAGTCATCTCGTTTGCGTCTTTGCATTCTTCTGCCATAGCAGGCATTGGGCCAAGGCACATGGCACGGCACAAATGTGCAGCAGCCTGTGCACGGGTTATCGTTTCGTCACCGTGCATTTTGGGGGCGTTTGTGCCCATCACAGCCTCAAATTGTTTTGCCAGTTCGTTTATTGTCATCGCCATATGCTCCTTTTTTATAATAGATGAAAATAATCTTCTGTGTTGTAATTTGCTTTTGTAATTAAATCAAAGCCAACGTACGTATCTTTCTTTTTGGGAGGAATTCCATTTAAAAGATATTTGGCCATGTATTTAAGCCCAAGGTATCCTTGTAAGGTGGGGCGCTGGCACACAATGCAATCAAGAGAATCATCTTTAAAGTAAGTGCTTTCCGCTTCGGTCCAGTCATTGCCAATAAGCTTAATGTCTTGGCGGCCACTGTCTCTTAATGCTTTGTCGATGCCACTGATGCTGGTGTTTGAGCAGATACCGGCTAAATCGGGCATTTCTTGTAGGGCAGCTTTTGTGTTTTCGTAGTGGCACGCAGGGTCGCTCCAGTTGTTTTCCACGTGCAAGCGGATGTTTGGATACGCCTGCAAATACTGTGCAAAACCAAGCGTTCTATCTTCTAGTGCGCGGTGTGCCCCATAGTTACTTACGTATAAAACGCGCCCTTTGCCACCAACCAATTTTGCCATCATATCAGCGGCAATCTCGCCGCTTTGACGGTCGTTTGTGCCCACATAATAGAGGCAATCGGATTGTGGCATTTGTAAGTTTAAGGCAGCAAGCGGCAAGTGGCTTTTATCGTGCCGCGAAAGTGCCTCGCACATAGATGCCGCATCCATTGGTGCCATAAGAATGGCATCGGCCTTGCCACTTTGCAGTGCATTTTCAAAATCAGTCAATTGGCCTTTTGGGTTATTCGGTGTATGATGGTACACCTTGGCTGAAAGACCATAGTCTGCAAATTCCTTTTCGGCCACGCGAATGCCGTCTTCCATTTGTTTTGCAAACTGGCGCTCGTAAGACACCAAAAAGCATAGCACGCGCAGCGAATGTTTGCGCACCAAACTGCGAGCCAAGCTGTTTGGTGTATAGCCGGAATGCTCGGCAAGATTTTTTATTTCCGCTTTTAGTTCATCGCTTACATAACCACGGTTGTACAGCGCACGTGCCACCGTGGTGCGAGAAATATTCAATTGTTTTGCAATTTCTGCTTGTGTAATTTTTCCCATAAGAATTGCTTTACGGCAAAAGAACCGTCCTCGCTTTTACTTAAATTTTCAATTTAGCCTTTTACAGCGCCGTCTGTGATGCCTTTTACAATGTGTTTTTGTAAGGCCAGGTAGAAAATAATCATTGGAATGGAGGCCATCAAAATGGCAGCAATGCCAAGATCCCAGCGTGTGGCATATTGGCCAAACAGCATGGCGGCCGTGCCGGTGGGAATGGTGCGTTTGGCAGGGTCTACCAGTAAAATCAGCGGGATGAGGAAATCGTTCCAAATCCAAAGGGCACTTAAAATAATTAAGGTGACGGTGGTGGGCCCCAAAAGCGGGAAAATGATGCTAAAAAAGGTGCGGAAGGGGCCTGCGCCGTCGATGGTGGCCGATTCTTCCAGCGAGTTGGGAATGCCTTTCACAGCACCAAAGTACAGATAGGTGCCCATGGGCGCTTGTAAGGCTACATACAAAATAATAATGCCGATGCGGCTATCGTCTAAGTTAAACTGGCCCATGATGCCCATCAGTGGCACCATTACAGCCTGAAAAGGCACAACAAGGCCGAGGAGTAGATAAAAAAGTGCCAGTGGAGCCCACTTTTTGCCAGAGCGAGCCAAGCGATAGCCACTCATGGCACAGGTGAGCACAATGAGTGCCACAGAGCCACCGGTGATGATGACACTGTTTAAAAACAGTACGGGAAAATCGTTGCGGTTCCAAACTTCAGTAAAACTCTCAAGGTAAAACGAGGTGGGGAAGGCTGCCACATTTTGCACCACATCGATGAGTGGTTTAAACGAGTTGATAACCAAATAATAGATGGGAATGAGCCAAAGAAGGCAAATGATTCCCATTAAAATGCCTACGACTGTATTTTTTATACGTGTGTGTTTCATCGTTAGTCCACCTCGCTTTTTGATGTAATTTTAAACTGAATCAGCGTGATGAGGATGATGATGATAGACAAGATGACAGCCTTGGCACTGGCATAGCCAAAGTTTCTAAACATATAGGCCTCACGGAAGATGTCCAGCATGGCAACGGTAGAAGATTCGCCGGGGCCACCCGAAGTAAGGGCGTACACAATGTCGAAAATTTTAAAGCTACCGGCCACATTTAAAAACGCACCTACGCCAACAGTGGGTAAAATGGCGGGCAATTTGATGCGCCAAAAGGTGGTCCAGCCGCTGGCTCCGTCGATGGTGGCGGCCTCTAGCATGGATTCATCCACTGTTACAAGGCCTGCGATGTAAATGGTCATGATGTAGCCAACACCCTGCCACACACTGACGATAACCACCGAGAACATAACAATGGAAGGGTCGCTGAGCCAAGAGATATCGAGGAAACCAAAGGGGATAGGCATGGTTTCGGCCACGGTGGGAAACACATTCAAAAACATAAACTGCCAAATGAAACCCGTTACCACCATGGCGATGACGTTGGGAATGAAAATGGCCGAGCGGAACATGTTGTTGAAGCGGAATTTTGTGGTGAGCGCCACACCAAACAGCATGGCCAGCACATTGGTGAACAGCACGTTGAAAAATGCGAAGAAGAATGTGCGCCCAAGTGCCGGCAAAAAGCCGGTGTCCACAGTGAAGATGTTGATGTAGTTTTGCAGGCCTACCATGCTAAAACTGGGGTCGATGGCATTCCAGTTGGTGAACGAAAAATAGATGGATTGAATCATGGGATTGATAAAAAAGACAGTAAACAAAATATAACAGGGACCCAAAAAGCAAAGGTTCAATACAGCATTGCGGCCATATTTATCCCAAAATCCGCGTTTGGGAATTTGTTTTGTGGTGGTTGCATTGGATGTAGACATCAAATGGTCTCCTTTTTTAGAGGTGAATTGCAAGAAAAAACGGGCAGGGACAGTGTCCTGCCCGCTTTTTCAAACGGTTTTCGTAATGGTTTGTAAAAACTTTTGCTTATGCAGCCTCAGAAGCGGCCTCAGAAGTCATTTCAGAAGCAACCTCAGAGGTGGCCTCGGAAGTGGCCTCAGAAGTCATTTCGGAAGCAGCTTCCGAAGTGGCTTCTTCTGCACCGGCGCTGTCAATGGTGGCAAACTCTACCATTGCATCGTCCATGGCTTGCAACACTTCATCTTGGGTCATGCGGCCTGCGGCATACTCTTGCAAGAGTGTCCAGTCAGTCATGAACCACTCAGAAGAACGGTTGTTGTCTTGGAAGTCAAATATGGTGTGGCCTGCTGCTAGTTCTTCTTGCATGTTTACAGAAATTGGGTCGTCTGAAACCGGCAAGTTTTCATAGTAAGTGGCAGACACAAGGTAAGGAGCCATGATCTCTTGGCCTTCAGGATCGTTTGCCCAGAAATCAAGGAAAGCGTTGGCAAGATCTAAGTTGGCATCAGCGCTGAACACAAAGCCAGTACGTTGCATGAGGAACTGTTTGTTGGCTTCGATGTCGTCGCCCCAAGGAATTGGGCAAGAGTCTACTTTGCTTTCAAATTCAGGGTCGATGTTTTGTACTACATAGTCCATTGCCCAAGGGCCTTGCACGATCATAGCGGCCTCGCCGGTGCCAAATTGTGTGTATGCAGTGGCAGAGTCAACGTCCAGCAGGTCTTCACCATCGGCGTTGGCAAATACAAGGTCCATCAAGGGGAATAGCTCATAGCCATAATCAGTGAAAGAAGCTTCGCCTGCGTTCATCTCTGCATTCCACTCTGCAGGGAAAGCATAGTCAAGGCCTGGACGCCAGAAGCAGTTGCTGATGGTCCAGCCGTCTTTTGCGCCAAGTGCGAAAGGCTGAATGCCAGCTGCGTTGAGTTTTTCTACTGCGTCGGTTACAGCGGAAAGGGTGGTGGGAGCCTCTGTGATGCCGGCTTGTTCAAACAGCTCGGTGTTCCACATCAGCACATAGCCGGTGAGGTCCATCATCATGGCATAAGCGGCGCCACTGTCATCGGTGAGGGAGGTTTTTACATCCTCGGGAAGTGCTTGGAACATATCCATGGAGCTGATATCGGCAATCTTGCCGGAATCTACCCAAGAACCAAGGGCATCAGGGCCAAGGTTGAATACGGGGAAAATGTCGGGCAGGTTGCCGGCGGCATCACGCGAAGCGATGATTTCGTCGGAGTTTGAGGCAAGGTTTTCTACTACAATGTTGGTATCTGGATATTTTTCCATAAAGGCAGTGGCTAAATCTTGCAGGGCGTTGGCTTCATAGTCCTGCCAAGTAACCACCATGTTCAAGTCGCCCGAGATTCCACCTTCTGCACCAGCTGCTGCCGATGTAGATGCGGCACTTTCTGCCGGCTCTTCTGCCGGAGCTGCAGCACAGCCGTACACGCTTGCGCCCAGTGCAGCTACCATCATAACTGCAGCAAGCAAACTTCTTTTCTTCATGAATCTTTTCCTCCCAAAAAATTTTACTTAATTTTAAACTTAATCGATTTGTCTTGTAAGACAAAGAATAAGTTCACGTGAACATATCATACCGTATGGTGTTTTGATTTGCAAGGTTTTTTTAATATTTAGGTGTTTTTAATGGAAATTATGTGGTATTTTTGTTAAATTTCACAAGCGGATTCTTCCTTTTATGCAAGGAGGGAAATGGATAGATGGTTAAAAAATGATAAGTATAAAAGTAGGAAAAGCGCTGTAAATACCATAAATGTGCACAGGGCGGGTGCCTTTTGTTGACAATTGAGATATAATAAACAGTAGCAGCACAATATACTGGGTAGGCGATTTGGCCTTTGCCCATAGCCAAAAGGGTGCGATATGAAAAACGAAAAAGATAAAATGTGTATTTCTTGCAAAAAATGTACGCAAAAATGTATTTTTTTAACAAAATATGAGCTGGATTTTAGCCAGGTAGATACATTGAATTCCCTGGCGTACCATTGCATGTTGTGCGGTGAGTGCACACGTGTTTGTCCCATTCAAATAGACGGACGTGCGCGTCTTTTGGAAATGCGCACTACAAAAGTACAAGAAAATGACGGGAATTTATCGGGCTATACATTGTTGCGTTTGGAGAAAAATAATTATAAATTTAAAAATTATAGGAATGGGAAGAAAAAAAGCATTCTTTTTGCTGGGTGTAATTATCCTTCGTTTTTCCCAAAAACACTTGATAAAATAATGTCTCTTGTGCAGGCGCAGGGAATGGGTGTTGTGTTTGATTGCTGTGGAAAGCCAATTGGCGAGCTTGGGCTACAAAAAGAAAGCGAACAGATCATTTCGCAATTAAATTATCGGCTTAAAGAAAATGGAATTGAAGAAATGGTGGTGCTATGCCCCAATTGCTTTGATTATTTAGCAGGCAAGGTGGCAGTTCCGATTGTATCCATTTATGAAAAGCTGGCTGAATTTGGCATGGGTGCAAAAATAAATGGGAAGGGTGGGGGGCTACACCTCTTTTTGCCATGCCCCGATCGAAAAAATCGGGAATTTTTAAAAACCATTCTTCCTTTTCTGCCCGAAGGTATATGTGAAATACAAGAGATCCAGTGCTGTGGGCTTGGCGGCATTGCAGCATCGCGCGAGCCTCAATTTGCAAAAGAACTTGCACAAAAAATGAACGACTATAAAGAGAAAAAGTCTTGCAATGAGATTTATGTGTACTGTGCCTCTTGTGCTGGCAGTTTTACACGACATCATATTTCAGGGGTGCATCATGTGCTAAGTGATATACTGCAAACGCAAGAACAGGCTGATGTTCGGCACTCGTTGTACAACCGCATTCGTTGTACATGGAAATAATATTGTTCCAAATGGGTATTGTTCATATCATATTAAAATATAATAGAGCTGTGCGCCCCTATTGATTTTTTCTATAGAGGTGCACGGCTCTATTCAAATTTCGAATTTGTAGTTCAAGCACCTATTTGATATGATAAGTGACGTGAGGCCTATATTATTTGAGGAGGCATTGAACGGTTTATGAAAAAAATTGCAATTGCGCTGGCATTGGTTATGATGTTTGTGTTCACAAGTTGTAGCACAGGTGGTGCCACAACATACGTTACCCCAGTGTTTGAAGGGGAATACATGGTGTCTGCAGAGTATGTAAAAGAGAATTTGGATGATATTGTATTGATTGACGCACGCGGTGAAGCGGCCGAAGGGGAAACGATTGAAGGGGCAACTATTTTGGCGTGGCAATATCTTGCTACTTGCGAAGATGGCGCCCCCGGTGACGAAAACTGGGGTGTTATTTTGGACACAGAACGCCTGAGTGAGCGGTTGAGTGAAAGTGGGATTGACCCTGAAAAAGAAATTGTGTTGTTTGCTTCTTCGCAAAATGGTTGGGGAGACGATGGGCGTATTGCCTGGGAGCTGATGGCGGCCGGATACGACAATGTGAAACTTGTAGACGGTGGTTTTGATATGTTGAGAGCCGCTGGGCTGGAAACACAAAGCAGTGGAACTGTTTATGACCCCATTGAGGTAACCATTGATGAAATTGATGAAGAGCATGTTATTAATACCGACGAACTTTTGGAAGTGTATGAAGATGTGACCATCATTGATGTACGCGCAGCAGAAGAGTATGAAGGTGCTACCTTATATGGAGAAGCAAATGGCGGCCATTTACCGGGGGCTCTTCATATCGAGTTTGCAGATTTATTCAGTGAAAATGGAAATTTAAAATCAAACGAAGAGCTGGATGCAATGTTTACTGCAGCAGGGATTTCAAAAGAAGATGAAATTGTTATTTATTGCACAGCAGGAATTCGCTCGGCCTATATGCAACTGGTATTGGAAATGTTGGGTTATGAAAACACACAAAACTACGATGAATCGTATTATCGATGGTGCGCTGTAGAAGAAGTGGAGGTGTAAAAAAATGAACCGTAGAAACGCAACAAAGTGGGCAAGGCTTATCTTGCTGGCACTTCTTTTAATCAGTGTGGCATGCTATTTTTTTGTCCCAAGTGTCCATTCGTCTCTTAATAGAGTATTTATGATTTTTAGTTCTCTCAGTGTTGAAAATGTAATCGGGTTTATTCGCTCTTTTGGTGTTTGGGCCGTTGCAGTCTCTTTTTTGTTAATGGTTTTTCAATCGGTGGCAGCACCTTTGCCGGCCTTTTTAATTACGTTTGCAAATGCTGCTGTTTTTGGCTGGTGGCAAGGAGCCATTTTGTCTTGGAGCAGTGCTATGGTGGGGGCTGCATTGTGTTTTTATATCTCTCGGATTGCTGGCCGAGAAGCTGTGGAAAAATTGACCTCTAAATTTGCCATGAGCAGTGTGGACGGCTACTTTAAACAATATGGGAAGCATACCATTCTCATTTGCAGGTTGCTACCGTTTGTTTCATTCGATTATGTAAGCTATGCTGCTGGGCTAACGGCCATGGGTTTTGTTCCCTTCTTTGTTGCAACAGGCGTGGGGCAGCTGCCAGCTACCCTTGTGTATTCGTATGTGGGCGGTATGCTTACGGGAAGTACGCAGGTTGTGGTAACGGCGCTTCTTATTATTTTTGCTCTGTTCACGCTTGTATTTCTTTTTAAAAAGATTTACCAAGACCGAAAAAAGAGAAAATCGTCGGAAGTACATGGTTTTGCAAACAAGTGATTTATGAAAATTGGATGTCTGCAACATAAAATCTTATGGTGTACATAAGTGTGGGAGATTAGGTGATGGCACTGTAGATAAAGCTGATTTTATTATTTTTCATTTGGTGACACCGTGGGAGCCGTATTCACAATTAAAATCCCCTTTACGTCTTAACACAGACGTAAAGGGGATTTTTGTTGTAAGTATAAATAGCACGATTTAGGATAGATAGGGGACTTTTATTCGATGTAAATATGAAAGATATTGCTATTAGAATATGAAATGTTTATCCTAGAGTGTTTAACGTGCGTGAGCTGGGGGTTCTACTTTTTGTTTGGCCTGTTTTTTATGGGACAAAACAGTTAGAACCATTTGTGCTACAAAAATGACAAACATCCAAAGTGTCCATTCGTCCATGAGGGCCATGGGCAAGCTCATATCTTGCGTAAGAATGAACAGAACGATGGAAAGGATCGCTACAGGGATGCTTAAAATGCGTAACAAACCTTTGTGCTTACGTTTTGTATCATTGTTGTCGTCTTGCTGTTCGGCGTGTTCGTTGTTGTTCTTTTTACGAATGAAATAAGTGATGAACAAACCAGCACAACCAAGAGCGGTTGCAACTGTAAGCAGTAAGTTTAACAGGGCCCAGCTTCCATCAAAACTAGCAAGAGGTACTGTGGTGCTACCAATTTCCAGTTCGGCATTTTCTAAGGCAGAAGCCAACGGAACAAGTGCCTCCGGTACGTCAAGATTCAAGGTTTCAGGCAGTGTTAGTGCTAAGTCTACTGGGGCGGCTGGAGCCGGGGCAACAGGGGTGACGGCCGGTGTTTCTGTGGCAGCGTCAGTTGTGGCTTCGTCGGTTGTAGTTTCACCAGTTGTGGCTTCGTCGCCTGTTGTGGTCTCGTCGCCAGTTGTAGCCTCGTCGCCAGTTGTAGCCTCGTCGCCAGTTGTAGCC
>CAYJIH010000031.1:0-21650 GCA_964370195.1 uncultured Oscillospiraceae bacterium | reverse complement strand
CGGCCTCTGCGTCCCGAACGCAGCACGCTACCAACTGCGCTACACCCCGAAAAATACGCGGCAGAATTGCCGCTCTGGTTGCGGAACTAGGATTTGAACCCAGACAAACAGAGTCAGAGTCTGTCGTGCTACCATTACACAATTCCGCAAAAGCTAATGCATAAAAAATTATACCGTTTTTCACGCTCACTGTCAAGAACTATTTCCTTATAATGCCTATTTTATGCAAGGTCCACCAGCCTTCTCACCCACATGCACTAAAACACGCTCTGTCTTTTTGCAAAAACATTTTCTATATGATATGATTTTTTTAACGCATTTATTCAATCTAGCAAAAGACATTGGCGCCTTAATCGCACACTCTGTCGCTTTTTCGCCAACAATAATTGGAGGTCTTTACGTGCAAGAAATCACCGCCAAAACACTTTTATCCGCCAAAAATTCTTTCAATGTATATCGTGGATGCACACACGGATGTATTTATTGCGATTCACGCAGTGAAATATATGGAAAAACATATACCTTCGAAGATGTAGAAATAAAAACAAATGCTGTGGAACTTTTAGAAAAGGAACTTTCTAAAAAACGTAAAAAATCCATGCTTGTCACCGGTGCTATGACAGACCCCTATCTTCCACTTGAAAAAGAACTGGAAATCACTCGAAAATGCCTTGAAACCATTTTAAAGCATGAATTTGGTATTGCCTTGCTTACAAAATCCGACCTGATTTTGCGAGACATTGACCTTTTACAGCGCCTACATGCACAAACAAAGTGCGTGGTGCAAATGACGCTGACCACCTTTGATGAAGCCTTATGCAAAACACTGGAGCCACACGTTTGCACAAGCAAACGCCGTTTTGAGGTGTTACAAGAACTGCAAAAAGCCGGCATTCCCACCATTGTATGGCTAACGCCCACATTGCCCTTTCTCAACGACAATGAAGAAAATCTTCTGGGCCTTTTGGACTACTGCAAACAAGCCGGTGTAAAGGGCATCGTCACCTTTGGCTTTGGTATGACACTCCGCTTTGGCAATCGGGAATATTTTTATAAACAACTGGACGCACACTTCCCCGGCCTCAAACAAACATACATGCGCCGCTTTGGCTCCGCTTATGGCCTAAGAAGCCCACAAAGTGCAACCCTTTCACAAAAAACACGACGCTTTTGTGCCAAAAATGATATCCTCTATGGTGAAAAAAATGTTTTTCCGTTCGTATGGGATTTTCCACAGCACGAAACACAGCTGTCTTTTTTCAACGAATAACATACAAAACAACCATGTATTTAGAATTTACCACTTCTTCCGGAAAATCCACCGCCACTGAAACTGCGGCCACCGCCACCACCGCCACTGCCACTGCTTTTTACATTTGCCACACGGCGTGTCGTTGTGTGGGTATACACATCTTCTTTCACCTGTATATTCACGCCACCGCTTGGCAAATAGTTGCCCGCAGCATGACTTTTATTAACGTTTTTTAACTGCTTATACATGCCAAACACCACAAAAAATGCTACAACAAGCCCCACCAACAACATAACGGCAATTAAAATAAGCCCATCCAGCCACGGATATTCTAATTTGAATTCTGTGTCACTTAAAAAAACAGAAAAACCATCATACCATTCATTTTGGGCAAATTCACTTAGAAATTCATCCTCAATCTCAATTTTGGCATTGTCGCTAAAAATACGGTTTGCTCTGTCTCCGTACGAAATATATGCATAATCTCGGTCTGCCATGCTTAACACCAAAAGCACGCCGTTCTGCTCTTCGCCATACCCCAGCCCTTTTTCAGTATAAAAGTCTGTGGCACCGTAGTAAATATCCCCCGCACCAAATGTTTTTTGGTAATCTGCCAGCGTCAAAATATACACTGCTACTTCCTGCTCTTCGGCAATGCGTTGTGCTGTTTGCCGAAGCACTTCTTCTTCCTCGTCTGTAATAATATCTGCCGTGTCCATCACTTCACTTACGACGATATCGGATGTGGCCACCACACCTTCCGTTGCCGAAGAAACAGATGTAGCCTCCTTTTCGCACACAGCATAGTACATGGTAATAAACGCGAATAAATCCCCTGCGCCCCAGGTTTTTTCATAATTGGCATCCAACATGGAGGGTATCGTGTTGGCGGCGGTTTCATCACTGCTTGTATACAGATAATCGCCCTGACTGAGGCCGATTGTTAAAACATGCGCACCGCCCTCTTGCAAAGAGGCTTCATTGATTGCCGCTTGTGTCGCTTCATTCGCATTCTGGCTGGTATAGTCGTCCACAATCACCACATATGCGCCCACACCATGATTGTTCTCTATTTCAGTCGCACGCCCTTCCAAATACGCCGTCTCGTCATCAGACAACGTGTTTGTATAGTCAAGCACAAAGGACGGCCCGGACACTGCGGCTTCCGGCGCGCCCTCTGAAGCCATCACAGAATGCGAGAGCAACAGCATCCACATCAGCGCCATACAAAGCGCTACCACTCTTTTTTGTTTCATGTTATCCCCTTCCTAAGCAAATATATACCATCCCGCCATACAAAGAGCCGCCACAAACACAGTAATTCCTGCCAGTGCCGCCGCAAACCTTGCCTTTGAGCAAGGCAAATTGCCTGCAAAACGGCCGGTTTGCCCGTTTACCGCAAAAAAGTACACCTTGTTGTTCCAACGTGTTGTAAGCAGCCATACCGGCGCTAGAGCATACGCCACGTTTCCTCTACTCAATTGTATATTTTTTGCTTTTTCTACACATGATGTATACGCAGTTGTTTGTCTGCGCATAATTTGAAGTGCCGAATTTTGGGCACGCTCGTCGGCACGCGGTGTGCACTCTTGCACAGCCACATCATACTTATCAGCAAAAAAGCCCGGCATATAAGCCGTGGAGAAAGGCTTTAGCTCACTGTAGTCGTATGGTTCAATCGACTCCATATAATCGTTCGGCATCTTGCTGGAAGCATCCACCGGAATATTCTGGAACGCCACCGTGCCGGCTCTGCGCACATTATAGTGGTGTGTGGTGGTGGTGGTATGCGAGGAAGAACTTGTTGTGGTGGAAGTGGTTGCCTTATAAGTTACATCGGCATATACACTGCCGCTGAACAGCCAAAACGGCACATAGACGCCTTTCATTTCCTCGATATGCACTTCTTTAGAAAAGAATTTTGGCAAAAGAAATTTGCCTTTACAATGGTTTTTCAAAGCATTCTTTGCCGCTTCTTTGTCCACTTTAAAGGGAATTACATAATCCGGCTTCAGCGCGCCGGCAAACTGCCCCGGCACCACGGTGGGGTTTCCACAATATAAGCAACTCGTGGCGGCGGTTGTGTCGTCGCAAATCACTTCCGCCCCACACGAAGGGCAACTATACACCTGCATATGCACCGTATCATCACCCCAGTCGCTTTGTAAAAACTGGGTGCTCCAC
Organism: uncultured Oscillospiraceae bacterium; assembly: GCA_964370195.1. GTDB lineage: Bacteria > Bacillota > Clostridia > Oscillospirales > Ruminococcaceae > JAAYCI01. Next base: position 18,214 of record CAYJIH010000031.1, on the reverse strand, counting down.
GCCGCCTGCACATTTTCTGCTTTTGGCGGCACGTTTTCCTGTTGTTCTACCTGCCCGCCCGCAGCCGGCTGTTTCTCTGCGTCTTGCACATATGCTGCTGCAGCCTTTTGTTCTTTTTCTGCATACAAAGCTTCTATTTCGCCCACCTGAAATGAACTACCACAATATTCGCACTTTAGCGTCCCGCTTTGCCCCTCAAAATGCAAAGGGCCTGTGCAGGCCGGGCATTGATAATTTGTTATTTGTGTTGGCATAAATTCGCCCCTTTACCTTTTTTCCACACTCTTCTTCCACTATACTTCGCCATTCGATTTTTTTCAACAATATTCCTATTTTTGTTTTTATAAACCCTCTTTTGTATGGCACGCACGCCATTCGGCGGTTTTCACCACAAGGGTGCAAGCGGATACACCAAGCGGTGCTATGAACAAACGAAATCTTTGCAAAATCCAACTTTGCCAGCGGTGCCTTTCCAGCCCTTATTGCAAGGTGTTCTTATTCACAAAAAAAAGCTGCTGTAAACTCAATAAAGTTCACAGCAGCTTGGTTGGCCTGGCAGGATTCGAACCTACGAATGCCAGAGTCAAAGTCTGGTGGCTTACCGCTTGCCGACAGGCCAGTATAATAAAAGCGAACAAATCGCCCGCTTTTATAAATGGGGTGGATAATGGGATTTGAACCCACGGCCTCCAGGGCCACAACCTGGCACTCTAACCATCTGAGCTATACCCACCACACCATTATAAACGCTACGTCCGTGCAGCGGAGCTCAAAACACCCTCCATGCTTCACACATTATGACGCTATAATAGGATAGCATATTTTTTTAAGTCTGTCAATCCTTCTTTTATAAAAAATTTATATTTATTGCCACATCAAACAATTATGCCGTTTCCACAACGCATGGGCCATGTGCAACAGGCCTTACCACAAACGTGTTTGGCACCAGCTGTTTTAAGGCGCGCGCCGCTGTTTGTGCCGCTGTTTCCTCTTCAAACAAACCAAATACAGCCGCACCACTGCCCGTCATCATAGAGCCAAGCGCGCCATGCGTTTGCAAACAGGCACGAATTTTCGGTGTGATGCTGCCGCCGTTTGCCTCTTCCAGTGCATTTTTCATTTCGCCGGCAAATGCATGCAAATTGCCGCTTTGCAGCGCATGCAATACTGCCGGCATATCCGGGTGCACACTGCTGCCCACTTCATCGTAGCGCTTATACGCCGTTGGTGTGGACACACCATTCGTTGGCATCGCCACTGCAAAGTAACACGGTGGCAACGATGCTACCGCCTGCATTTGCTCGCCAATTCCCTGCACACGCGCTGTGCCGCCTTGCAGTGCAAAAGGCACATCGGCCCCCACTTGTACGCCAAGCGCTTGCAATTCTGCTATTGTTAAACGTGCCCCATACAACTCATTTAAGCCCACCAGCACACCGGCAGCATCGGCACTGCCACCGCCCATGCCGGCGCGTGCCGGTGTTGTTTTGTGCACCACAACATCCGCCCCACCCAGCAAACCAAGCTCTGTAAAAAACACACGGCTGGCCATGGTGGCTGTGTTTTGCTCGCCTGTGGGAATTTTACTGCCCGGGCAACGCAGGGAATACCCCATGCTCCTTGTAATTTCCACCGTTTCGTATAAGCTGATGCTTTGCATCAACATATCCAGCAGATGATACCCATTTGGTGCAAGGCCCACGATATCCAGTGCCAAATTTAGCTTTGCCGGAACGCGCACCACCACTTTTTTCAGTGCATTTGCCATGTGCTTTTCGTCTCCCTCTACAATGGATCATATTCGATATAGCGGTACTGTTTTTACAGAAATCGCCTTCACCGGGCACATTTCGTGGCAGCAAAAACAGCGGATACACTTTGCTTTACTAATTTTAACCGCCTTGGTTTTCAACTCAATTGCATCAACCGGGCAAATGTCCATACATTTTTTGCAACGGATGCATTCGGCCCGCTTCACAACAGGGTGTGGCGCCGAAAACGCGGCAAACCAGGCGGCCGCACGGCGCATAAACGGCGGTACATTGCGCGAAAAATCCATGGTAGGCGCCATGCTGGCCGGCAAACAAAACTGTTCAAATGGCACAGGCACCTGCCCACTGCTCGCCTTTAAAACGTGTGGCTCCAGTGTTTTTGCACACAGCCCGCGCCCTATAGCCGCGGCCAAAGTGGGCACCGTTTGCGGCGCAAGCCCCATTAAATGGCATACACTCAAATCTAGCAAATGCGCGTTTTGTGACGCCAAAAGCACCCCGGTTTCGCGCGGTGTGCCACCGGCCGGGCCGTCCCCTTCCATGCCAAGAATCCCATCCATCAAATGCAACCCGGGCTTTATCCCCTCGCACAAATCCACCAGCATCTCGCCAAAATGTTCGCGTTCAGGAAAGCGCATGTGAAACTCTGCTTTCAAAAGCCCCGGCACGCATCCAAACAAATTTTTACAAGCGCCACTCATGCCGGTAAGCACGTGTGTTTTTAATTTTGGCAAATTGAGAATGTAATCCGCCTGCAAAACAGCCTCTAGCACGGTAAATTCACGCACAAGCCGCCCTTCGCCACACGTGAGTTTTCCGCCGTCTGCACTCACATTCATGCGCACACCCAGTTCCTTACACAGCGCCTCTAATCTGCAGCCACGATAAATGGCCTGCATGCCGGCTTTCGTGTGTGGGCCACCGGGCGAATCTGCCAAGGTGATGTTTGTTACGTTCCGTTTGTGCAGCGCTTTCACCACACCGTACAATACGTCCGGATGTGTTGTAACCGCCTTTTCCGGTGCGTGCTTTGCCAAAAGATTTGGCTTTAACAGCACATGCATCCCCGCCTGCGGCAGTGCCGATGGCGGAAATTGCGAAAACAGCCGCTCGATCGCACGAGCAGCTGCTTGTTTGTCGTTCGGTGTTACATTTTCTATAAAAACGTGCTCAATCAAGCCTTGCCTCTTTCTTGTTTCAACACTTGCAAAAACTGGCCGATGCGTTTAAAGGCCTCCTCAAGATGCTCTTGTGAGTACGCATAACTGATGCGAATAAAGCCCTCGCCACAATCGCCAAAAGCAGTGCCGGGCACCACAGCCACCTTATACTCCAGCAGCAGGCGCTCGCAAAACTCGCCCGAGGTAAGGCCGGTGTCGCGAATATCCGGGAACACGTAAAAGGCACCTTCCGGCTCAAAACATGGCAAGCCAAGCTCTTCAAAACGCCCCATTAAAAACAAACGACGGCGGTTGTATTCTTCGCGCATTCTGGCAATGTCGTCTTGTCCCTCTTGCAAGGCCACAATGGCTGCATACTGGCTTGTGGTGGGCGCGCACATAATGGCCGCTTGGTGAATGGTGTTCATGGCCGCTATCAGGCGCTCCGGCCCGCACACATATCCAAGGCGCCAGCCCGTCATGGCATACGCTTTTGAAAAGCCGTTTACCAATACCGTGCGCTCTATCATGCCGGGAAGCTGTGCAATGCTGACGTGTTCAGCCTCTCCATAAGTAAGCTCCGCATAAATCTCATCACTTAACACGGTGATGTCTGTGCCGCGCAATACCTCGGCAATTTCTTCCATTTCTTCTCTGCGCATCACGCCGCCCGTTGGGTTGCTGGGGAATGGAAACACAAGCAATTTTGTGCGCGGTGTAATGGCTTTTTTCAGCTCTTCTGCTGTAAGTTTAAAGCGATTTTCGTTTTTAAGCGGAATGGGAACCGGCACACCGCCCACCAATGTGGTGATGGGATGATAACTGACAAAACATGGCTCGGGAATAATGACCTCATCGCCCGGGTTTACCAGTGCACGAATGCATAAATCGATGCCCTCGCTGCCGCCCACGGTAACAAGTGTTTGTGTTTTCGCTTCGTACGAAAGAGAAAAACGGCGCTGTAAATAGCGGCAAATCTCCTCGCGCAACTCCATCATCCCGGTGTTGGACGTGTAAAAGGTGTGCCCATCTTGCAAACTTTTTATGCCTGCCTCACGAATGGCAAGTGGCGTATCAAAATCCGGCTCGCCCACGCCAAGTGTGATGCAATCTTTCATCTCGGCTGCAATATCGAAAAATTTACGAATGCCGGACGGACGCATTTTCCCGGCACTTTTGGAAATTAGGTTATCATAATTCATACGTTCACAAACTCCTTTTTTCTCGGCTCTTAAAAAAACACTTCAGCCGCACCTTGTATAGGCAATGTTCTTACCGTTTCCGGATATTGTATGATGCATGAATGCAACTCATTTTATTATACAAAAAAGCCGCCCAATTGTAAACAGGCGGCTTTCGTAACCTTTTTGTATCCGTATGGCTTGTTTAAAATGCAATTTTCTCCTGTAAAAAGGCTGTTACTTCCGAAATTGGCAGGCGAACTTGCTCCATGGTATCGCGGTTTCGCACGGTAACGGCACCGTCTGTTTCGCTTTCAAAATCATACGTGATGCAGTATGGTGTGCCCACTTCGTCTTGGCGGCGATATCGTTTGCCAATCGAGCCACTTTCATCGTAATCCACCATAAAGTGTGCACTTAATGTTTTGTGCAGTTCCAGCGCAGCCGGCGCCAATTTTTTAGACAAAGGCAACACCGCCGCTTTGAACGGGGCCAATGCCGGATGAAAACGCATCACAATGCGTGTATCTTCCTTGCCTTTATCGTCGCGCAGCACCTCCTCGTCGTAAGCATCCACCAAAAAGGCAAGCGCCACACGGTCGGCCCCAAGGGACGGCTCAATAACATACGGAATGTAATGTTCATTCGTCTCTTGGTCAAAATATTCCTGTGTTTTACCACTGTGCTCGTTGTGGCGGCCAAGGTCGTAATCTGTGCGGTCTGCAATGCCCCACAGTTCGCCCCAGCCAAACGGGAACAAATACTCAATGTCTGTGGTGGCGCGAGAGTAAAACGAAAGCTCTTCCGCCGCATGGTCTCTAAGGCGCAAATTTTCTGCTTTTAGCCCAAGACTATTAAGCCAATTATTGCAAAACTCTTTCCAGTACGCAAACCACTCAAGGTCTGTGCCCGGCTTGCAGAAAAACTCGCACTCCATTTGCTCAAACTCACGTGTGCGGAACACAAAATTTCCCGGTGTAATTTCGTTGCGGAACGCTTTGCCCACCTGGCAAACGCCAAACGGAATTTTGCGCCGCGTGGCGCGCTGCACATTGGCAAAATTCACAAAAATGCCTTGTGCCGTTTCCGGCCGCAGATACACCTCATTCTTCGAATCTTCTGTAACACCGATGAATGTTTTAAACATTAAGTTGAATTTACGAATGTCGGTAAAATCGTGTGCGCTGCAATTGGGGCAGGCAATTTCTTTTTCTTGAATGTACTGGGCCATGTCGCTTTCGCTCATGCCAACTACGTCTGCGCCTGTGTCCTCAATCAGCTTATCGGCACGAAAACGGCTTTTGCAGCTGCGGCAGTCCATTAGGGGATCTGAAAAACCACCCACGTGCCCTGTGGCCACCCATACGTCCGGGTTCATCAAAATGGCGCTGTCTAGCCCAACGTTTGTGGGGCTTTCTTGTACAAATTTTTTCCACCAGCAACGCTTCACATTGTTTTTAAACTCGGCACCAAGTGGGCCGTAATCCCAGCTGTTCGAAAGACCACCGTAAATTTCGCTGCCTGCAAATATGAACCCACGCCGCTGACACAAAGACGTGATGGCCTCCATCGTTTTTTGTGTGTTTTGCATGATATCCTCCTCCGCTTTGTTTGGTGCTGTTTTGTTTGCCGGTGCCGTGGCCATGCCGCAAAAAGAGCGCTGCCACCGTGCAACCACACCGAACGAATTCTTATACCATTGTACGTGGGTTTTATACAATCTGTCAAGCCACACACGTGCATGGCCCTTTGCAGAAAACGTGATTAAAACAACGCTATGCGTTTTCGTTCTGTTACGAAAGCAAGTTTGCAAACGTCTCTTGCTCTGCTAAAAGAAGGTGCTGCAAATATCCATACCCCTGCTGGGGCATCTCGTTGTACGGCACAAACCGAAGGGCGGCACTGTTCATGCAGTAGCGCAAACCGCCTCTGTCATCCGGGCCATCTGTAAATACATGCCCTAGATGAGAATCGCCTTCACTGCTGCGAATTTCGGTTCGCACCGAACCAAAGCCTCTGTCTTCGTGCTCTGTTACTGCATCCTCTACAATCGGCCGCGTAAAGCTGGGCCAGCCTGTGCCCGAGTCGTACTTATGGATAGACAAAAACAGCGGCTCGCCCGTTACAATATCCACATACAGGCCCACGTCTTTATTCGTGTCGTACTCGTTGTCAAAGGGAGGTTCTGTGCCGTCTTCCTGTGTCACCGCATATTGCAGCTCTGTAAGCGTTTGTTGCAGCTCCTCGTCGGAGGGCACAGCATATTCTTGCGAGGCAATCATCTCGCTCACGGTGCCAACTGCACTCAAATCAATGTGGCAATATCCCGTTGTGTTATTTTTTAGGTAATCTTGATGATATTCTTCGGCTTCTCCAAAATTTTGCAGCGGCATTACTTCTGTTACGATGGGCTGTTCATACTCTTCGTCCAATTTCTCAATTTGTGCCTCGATAACCGGCAAATCTTCCTCATTTACGTAATAAACACCCGAGCGGTACGACGCGCCCACATCATTGCCTTGCCGGTTGTGCGTTGTGGGGTCCACCACTTTAAAGAATTTTTCCAGCAAAACGTCTAGCCCCACCTGCTGCGGGTTATACAAAACACGCACTGTTTCGGCATGGCCTGTGTTTCCGGATAAAACTTCGCTGTACGTTGGGTTTTCTGTGGTGCCGTTTGCATAACCGGACGTTGCATCATACACACCGGCAATGCGCGACATATACTCTTCCACGCCCCAAAAACAGCCGCCCGCCAAATAAATGGCCTGTAGCCCATGCTCTTCTTGCAAGGCCTGCGCATCGATGGGCTGTGTTTCGTGCACGGCATACAGCTGCACTTCGTCATTTTGCCCGCTGTTGGGTGCCGCTTGCACCGAACAGGCAGCCAACAGGAATGCCATTGCAGACACTCCGGCTAAGCACTTCATTTTTTTCGTACGCATGCTTTTCCTCCATTTCATTTTACACATACATGTTGTGGCATGGCGTTTTCTTGCCACCTTCGGCGGCCTGTTCTTGTTTCGTTCTCTTACTACATTCATATCATTTTTATAGGAAATTTACGTGTAAAAAATGTGATGAGTTTGTGTGCATATACAAAACCATTTTATAAAGCACAAAACATCATCAAAAAAGACGCCGTGCTATTGCAGCGGCGCCGAGCCAAAATCTTCCTCAAAATCATGGCACCAAATCGAAACGGCGCTGTATGCCGCTGCATCCACACCACTTTCCATGGTTAGGGCCAGTGTTTCGTTGCTGTAAGCGCCCTCAATTAACGGCGTAGCCAACACTTCGTATTGAAACGCACCTTCCTCACTCAAAGAGCCAAACGCCACATACACATCCGGCGCCGTGCCATCGTAAGAAAAGCCCTCTATTTCCAAAACACCGTCATCATACACATTCACTGTGCCGGCCACATCGTGCGCTGTGCCCAGAAGCGTTGCCGTTTTAAGCAATGTGCGCGCTGCGCCTTCCTCTTGCGTTGCTTGCTGCGCAAAAGAGGATGATGCAATTGGCGCCGAAGAAACCACCTGTGGGGCAGACGCAGCACTTTGCACAGCCTCCTGCGTACTGCCGCACGAAGCCAAAAACAATAAAGACACAACGCCTACCATACACCGTTTCATACTCATTTTGACACCTCCATTTCAGGTTTTGAAATCGAACCGTTCCACAAAAGGAATAAAGCAAAAGCCGTTACTCATTTTGACACCTCCATTTCAGGTTTTGAAATCGAACCGTTCCACAAAAGGAATAAAGCAAAAGCCGTTACTTATTTTGATACAGCTCTACAAACTGCTCAAGCGGCATTGGCTTATAAAATAAATACCCTTGCCCAAAAATACAACCTGCCTGCAGCAACACTTGTTTTTGCGCTTCGGTTTCCACACCTTCAGCAAGGCATTCGGCCATGCCCAAATCTTGCACCATTTGAATGATGTGCCGCACCACGGTGTGGCTTTGCCTGCTTTCGCAAATGCCATCCACAAGGCTTTTGTCTATTTTTACTTCCGAAAACTGCGCGGTAGACAGCATCAGCAAATTGGAATATTTTGCGCCAAAATCGTCCATGGCAATGGCAAACCCTGCGTCTTTCAGTGCCGTCAATTTTTGGTCGAAAAATTGATTGTCTACTTTATCAATCGTTTCTGTAATTTCCACATTGATATAGCGATGTGGAACACCGTATTGGGCACAAATGTGCGAAATTTCGTCCACTAAATCGTGCTCCATAAACGTAACACGCGAAAAGTTTACCGAAATGGTAAGCGGGCGCCCTTGTGCAATCAACCCTTTTAGCATGGCGCACACCGTTTCCAAAATATAAAAATCCACATGGCGAATGGTGCCGTCATACTCATGGCCGGGAATAAACCGATCCGGCGGCACCAAGTGGCCTGCCTCGTCCGTTTTGCGCACTAGGGCCTCTGCCCCCACAATCGCCCCTGTTTCCATATTTACTTTTGGTTGTAAATACGCGCAAAACCTGCCTGCATGGATCTCGCTCAGCAATTCCTCTGCGGCATTCATTCTGCGGTTTGCCTGCCCGGGCTGCAATGTTTTATAGTAATTTTGCTTTTCGGCATACATAATTTCGTCCGATTTTGCAACTTCTTTGAATACGTCAATTTCCCCTTCACGCCAAATGCTTCCCACGGAATACGTGCACCCTTGCTCGCAAATCGAAACCGCTCGGATGTTGTTCACCGTCTGCTCAAATGTCGTTTCGTCCACATTGGGGCACAATGCAATAAACTCATCGCCACCCACACGGTAAACGTGCTTGGTTATATGTGTGCAAATGGTTTTCGACACATTTTGCAACATAGAATCCCCATACCCATGCCCATAAATATCGTTCATTTTCTTTAGGCCATTCACGTCCACATACAAAACACCTAAGCTACTCAGTTTTTCGTTATCAAGTGCCTCCACGGCCTCTATGTATTTGTTGCGGTTATACAGCCCTGTCAAACTATCTGTATAGCTTAAATATTCCAGCTGCTGGCGCATTCTGCGCTTTTGCAAATCATCCAGAACAAAAATGGCCACCGAATGCAAAAGCGCCATTCCTTGCTCTGTGCTTTGTGGGTCATCCACGCCAATAAAGCCCACCACATCCTCGCCGGCGCGCAAAGGCACCACAAGAAGAGAATGAATGTTTTGGCTCTTTAACAGCTTGTATAAATCGCTGTCATTATCCACATCTTTCTCTAAATCCGTGATGCATATTTCCCCGTCTGTCTCAAAGCCCTCTGTCCACGGAAGCAAATTTTCCATGGGTATATTTTGTAAGTTATCAATCTCGGCTATGGATACATCTTGGCACCACTCATACGTATTGTGTGCCCGCTTTGTTTTTAAATCAAACTCAAAAATATACGCCCTGCTCGACTGATAGTATTCGCCCACAATGGCAAGCAAGCTATTGATGGCCTCGTCGATGCCCACACTTTCCACAAGTGTTTGAATACAGCGCACCAACGTTTCTTCTGTTGTTAGTTTATGGGTGAGGGTGGCCACCGTTTTATAATGTGTTGAAACATCAAACGCCACTTCCAAACGTGCTTTTCTGCCCTCCACCTCAATGAGGGTATCGATAAGAGAATAATGCTTATTCGTAACATTGTTTTGAATGTCCCACGTATAATTTTCCCCAAATTTTAAAAGGTGATTGTTACAAAATTCGCAAGGTGCCTCTTTGTTTTGCAACATTTTGTAGCAAGGCTTTCCTAAATAATCGTCTTCACTTTTAAACCCAAAGGCACTGCGTATGCTTTCATTCACATACAATAGTTCATACGTTTCAACATCCGTTACATAACACAGGAATTCCTGCGTATCCATAATTAAGGCCGAAAGCTCCCCGTATGTCACACTAAACCCCCGTCTCCTCTATCAATTTCACCGTTCCCATTTATACAACCTCGCAAAAATGCTTAAACCAATTGTACTCCATTTTGTTTGATTTGTCTATTTTATAGCATAAAAACACCGCGCCCGCCTCTTTCCAGAATGCTGCCCGGTGCCCTTGTTCTGCCGTTTACTGAATATCCAAAACGTCATCAAACCCTGTTAGGTGAAACACTTCTTTCACTACATCGCTACAATTGATAACCACAAATTCTGCTTCTTGCTTCATGCACTGCTTGTTTAAAAACAAAATCACACGCAGCCCTGCACTGGAAATATATACAAGGTCTTGCAAATTCAGCTCCAAGCGTTTGATATCGGATGTTTCTGCTTGAAGAGCCTCTTGCAGCTGAGGGGCCGTGTTTGTGTCTAGCCGGCCCGATATTTGCACACACAACCGGCCGTCTACATTTTCTTTTTTAATTTCCATTGTTTTCTCTCCTTTACTGCGCCAATACCATTGTCAATTTATTTTGGCCATCTGTATATTCATACTGCATTTCAAAAACAAATTCTTTCGCCATAAAAATGCCCAGCCCGCCTTCGCTGCGTGCCGCTTGCGGCGCTTTTACGTTTGGTTTTGGTGCTTGCAGCGGGTTAAAAGGCGTGCCACTGTCTACAAAGCAGATAGAAAACTGCCCGTTTTGTTTCCAAAAACGAATGTCCACCTCGCCCTTGTTTTCCCCATAGGCATAACTGCAAATGTTTACAAAAATTTCCTCGGTCGCAATGGCCGCCTTCATCACACTGCTTTGAGAAAACCCATGTTCCTCCAGCTTTGCTTCCACCCATTGCATCACATTGTCCAGCTGTGCTGTTTGTGCGGCAACACGGATTTCTACTTCCTCTTCGTGCATCATACAATGCCTCCAAGCAATTCTTCACGGCCCATTTGTAAAATACGAACATCCGGCTGGCGACATTCAATAGCCGCACATAGTTCATGGCCTTCTAAGCTGTGATGATACAAATGCCACGTCCGCCCTTGTACACAGCACGTTTCGGCATCTAAAGGAAGCACTTCAAACTGATGCGGCTGCAACGAAAGCCCCAGCCCCGTTGCCTTCATAATGCTCTCTTTCGCAGTCCAAAGCGCGTAAAAAGAAGCATCCTTGCCCTGTTGCTTCAAGCACTCTAATTCTGCCGGTGTAAAACACCTTTCGGCCATCTCCCATGGAAACGGCGCAATTTGCTCCACATCCACACCAATTTCCACATTCGACACACCCAAAACAACATATTCGCCCGAATGCGACAAATTAAAATGGCAGCACGTATTTTTTAAATAGGGCTTGCCATGCATTCCAATGGCCCATTCATCACGAAAATTGCGGCCAAGCGCTTTTTGTAACAAAAGCTCCGCCACCAAACATCTCGCTTTATCTTGCCAAAAACGATATCTATATACTTTTTTTAAGCGGGCATCCGGCAATTGCTCTGCACCGCGGAGGTCTTTAAAATCTTCAATTTTTGCAATATATATTTCCATAGTATTTTAAGAATAGCAAATACTCCCAGTAAAATCAATCCTTCTACAAAAAACGCAAAAAGTTTTCTACAAAAAAACAAAAAATTTTCAAAATGTGCACGCCAAATTTTTATTTTCTAATTCATCGCAGATAAACAAAAATCTCCTTTCTTTTCATTTTACGCCATTTCACGTATACTGTGTATATACCAACACTGTAAAGGAGCTGTTTTGCATGAAAAACCGCACTCTTATTCAATTTTTTGAATGGTACTTGCCCTCAAACGGCTGTTTTTGGCAAGAAACTGCCCAAAAAGCAAATGAATTGGCAAATTTAGGGTTTACAGATATTTGGCTGCCACCCGCTTATAAAGGCGCAAGCGGCAAAGAAGATGTGGGCTATGGCGTGTATGATATGTACGACCTTGGCGAATTTGACCAAAAAGGCACTGTGGCCACAAAATATGGAACAAAAGAGGCGTATCTTGGCGCTGTAAAAGCCTTGCAAGAGCAGGACATTGCGGTGTATGCCGATGTGGTGTTTAACCACCGAATGGGCGCCGATGAAGTAGAAAATGTGCACGCCTATGTGTATGATTTGAACAACCGAAGCCAACCCCTTGGCGAGCGTAACATTGGCGCATACACAAAATTCACTTTTCCAAACCGCGGCGGTAAGCACTCGGCGTTCACATGGAACCACACGCATTTTGATGGGTGCGACTGGGACGCCTACACGGCACAAAAAGCCTTGTATTTATTTTACGGCAAACACTGGGACAACCAGGTGGATATAGAAAACGGAAATTTCGACTACCTAATGGGTGCCGACCTAGACTTAGAAAACCCCGATGTTTTTCGCGAGCTGGTGCAGTGGGGACAATGGTGTTTGAACACCACCGGTGTCAATGGTTTCCGGCTGGATGCGGTTAAACACATCACCTTTCCAAAGCTTCTTGAGTGGCTTTTGGAAATGCGCCGCCATGCAGGCAAAGAGCTGTTTTGTGTGGCAGAGTATTGGAACCAAAATCTTTCTGCACTTACCTACTACCTTGATAAAACAGCCAACAGCATGTGCTTGTTTGACGTGCCACTTCATTATAATTTACACAAGGCCTCCACAAGCGGCGGCGGCTTTGATATGGCAAAACTTTTAGAGGGTACCTTGGTGCAGTCACGCCCAAAGCGCGCCGTTACTTTGGTAGATAACCACGACACACAGCCGGGCCAAGCACTGCAAAGCTGGGTGGAAGGCTGGTTTAAACTGCACGCATATTCACTTATTTTGCTGCAAGAAAACGGGCTTCCCTGTGTGTTTTACGGCGATTTGTATGGCATTGCCCACAGCGGCATTGCACCGGTGGGCAAACAGCTGGAAACCCTTTTAAAAGCACGCACGCACCTAGCCTATGGCGAGCAACTTGCCTATTTTAACGACAGCAGCGTTGTGGGCTTCACACGCCTTGGCGATGATTCCCATGCGCACTCCGGCCTTGCCGTTATAATGACCGACACAGACAGCGGCACTTTGCGCATGTGTGTGGGCACACGCTTTATTGGCCAAACCATGGTGGATTGCCTTGGCAATTGCACAACAAAGGTGGTTGTGGAAAGCGACGGCTGCGCCGTGTTTGCTGCAAATGGCGGCAGCGTTAGCGTATTTGTAGACAAACGAGCGCTAAACCTTTTATAATATCATTGTAATTTCTATTTTTTTTGGTATAATATAGAATTAGATATTTTTATATCCTGTCACTTATCTATACACTTGCTTTATGTGAAATGGAGGCGCCCTTTCATGCAACACATCAGCATTATCTTGCCCTCCCTAAACCCAGACAACAAAATGAGCGCCCTGGTTCAAAGCCTGCTGGCACACCCTTTTTTGGACATCATTCTCATCAACGACGGCAGCGATGCCAAACACCTTGCACCATTTGAAAAAGCGGCACAGCATCCACAGTGCACAGTGCTTACGCACGAGGTAAACCGCGGCAAAGGGCAAGCGCTAAAAACCGGTTTTTCCTATGTGTTGCAGCACCGGCCAAATTGCCGCGGGGTTGTTACCATCGATGGAGACGGCCAGCATACCGTGGAGGACATTGCCCTGTGTGCTGCCACTTTGCTAGAGAAAAAAAACACCGTTGTGCTGGGCATGCGCGATTTTAATGCACCCGACGTGCCGGCGCGAAGCCGATTTGGCAACAAGCTGACGGCAGTTTTGTTTCGCATGTTGTTTGGCCTTTCTTTGCACGACACGCAAACAGGCCTTCGGGCCATTCCGTTTTCTTTATTACCGGCGCTTTGCGAAGTGCAGGGCCAACGTTTTGAGTATGAAACAAACATGCTTTTGTATTTTAAAAGGGCACGCATTCCACTGTTCGAAGTGCCCATCTCCACCGTATATTTAGAAGAAAACAAAACATCTCATTTTAGCCCCATTAAAGACTCCCTTCGTATATACGCTGTTATTTTGCGCTTTTTCCTCAGCTCCATCTCAGCAAGCCTGATTGATATTGGCCTGTTTACCGTGCTAAATTTAATTCTTGGCTCCTTTGTCGCACGCGGGGTGCGCCTTCTTTGCGCCACCGCAATTGCGCGTGTTACATCGGCCCTGTTTAACTATACAGTCAACCACAAATTGGTGTTTCAAAGCGACGCCCCACCTAAAAAAACCTTGCTTCGGTATGGCCTTTTATGTGTGGCACAAATGCTGGTTTCTTACGGGCTTGTTTTTTTGCTTTCACGGGCCTTTTCTGCGGTTGCCGGGCTAGACACCGTTATTAAAATTGTTGTGGATACCATTTTGTTCTTTATCAGTTTTCGCATTCAACAAGGCTGGGTGTTTGCGCAAAGCAGCAGCGAAAAAAACACCCCTGCCAGCTAAAGCCTTTTTAAGGAGCACAGTATGCCATTTAGCAAGAAAGAAACGTATGTACCAAAACATGCCAATAGCGGCAGCACGGCGGGAAAACGCCCCCCCAGCACACCACAAGGCACACAAAAACGTGTGCCAAACACAAAACCGAAAAAAACAACGCCACACAAAGCCGAAGCACCTCACGCGCCTAAGAAAAAGGCACGCGTGGGCCTGCGTATTGCTGCGTGTTTTTTTACGTTGCTTATTTTATTGGTGGGTGGCATTTTTGGCGTTATCACAGTCATTATGGTGGGGCCCAGCCCCGCCGCACGCGATTTGCTCGTCACGTCTGTTTTGGAAACAAGTGCCCTTAAATTTATCGCCGGTATGTATTTTAGCGAAGCTGAAATCGACACCATTTTGGCAAACAACAGCGTGCAAGTAACCGATGTGGTTACCGACACCGAGCTGATTCAATTTTCTGAAGAAGAAGCCCCGGCCGATGTAGAGCCACTTGTGATTGAAGTTGTAAACGGAGACACCTTCAACGGAAAAATGATGATTGTGCAAGACCCCTCGCGTGTGTTTGTGGGCACGTCTGCCGACACATTTTCCGGCCAGGCCGGCCAAACCGTGCAAGAAATTATCACGCGCCACGGCGGCGTTGGCGGCATGAATGCCGGTGGCTTTGCCGATGAAGGTGGCGTGGGCAATGGCGGCACACCGCTTGGCATTGTAATGAGCGGAGGCGAACTTTTATGGGGCAACCGTGGCACGTCTTACAATGTAATTGGCATTGACAATGAACATAAACTGGTGGTGGGCACCATGACGGGCGAGGAAGCCATAAACCGTGGCATCCGTGATGCGGTTAGTTTTGGCCCCCCTCTTATTGTAAATGGCGAAATGATGGAAATTACCGGCCAAGGTGGCGGGCTAAACCCACGCACGGCCATTGGCCAGCGCAGCGACGGCGCCATGTTGCTGCTTGTGTGCGACGGACGCCAGGCAAACAGCCTTGGTGCCAGCATGAGTGATGTGGCCGAAGTGATGGCACAATACGGTGCTGTAAACGCTGCCAATTTAGATGGTGGCTCGTCTACCATTATGTACTACGAGGATGAGCTTATCAATGTTTCCTCCTCTTTATACGGCCCACGAGACATCCCAACGGCCATTGTTGTGGCGCCAGAAGCAAGCGGGGAGGCATAGACAATGGAGCAAATTAAAAAACGAAAACGTGTTGGATTTTGGCATATTTATCTCATTGTGGTTTTGGTTATTATCGCGCTGATTGCGGGCGGCCTTGTGTATTTATGGCAGGTGATGCATGCGTATGAACAAAGCACACCACAGCACGCTTTGCAAGCAGCCGAACACATGTTTTCGGCCGAACACTACGAAACACTGGCACAAAACGGCGGCATTGCCGAAAGCCCTTACGAATCCACCGACGCACGACGCACCGCCTTTCAAGACGTGTTAAGTGGCGGCGAATTGCACAGTGCGCGCTTGGCTGGCAGTGGTGATAGCAACATGCAATCGTACCAAGTAAGTGCCGGCGATACGGTTATTGGCGGTTTTGATTTGGTGTTTACAGACACAGGCATGTTTGGCGAGTGGCAGGTGGAAAACGCAAAACTCAACGCCTCCCCTTTTGGAGAACTAACCGTGCGCACCCCTTCTACAGCACAGCTGTCCATCAACAATGTGCCGGCCGGCGCCGAAACGATCTCACAGGAACATGTGCCGTACGAGACGCTTGCAAGGCTTCCTGAAGACATTGCCGTGCCCACACAAACAGAATATCATATTACCGGGCTTTCTATGCAGCCGCAAATCCTTGTAGCAAGCGAAACCGGTGCCGAACTTGCCGTTACCATGCACGACGAAAACCCATGGCTGGATGACGAAAACGAAGGTGAAACAACGCAAGCGGCCGAAGAAATGCAGTATGCCACCGTCACCTTGCCAGAGCCACAGGAAGACCTTGCCGCTCTGCAAGAAATGGCACTGGAAGATGCCGAAAACTATTCGCGCTATCTTTCGAACGACAACACCTTCACCACACTGGCCGCACGTCTTTTGCCAAACAGCGATATCTATACAGAAATGCGTGCAATGGAAACCATGTTCTACACACCTCACACAAGCGTCAGTTTTACCGATGCACAAGCGAGCAACATCGAACAATATGGGCCGGATATTTTCAGCATCGATGCCGATTATCTTTATACCGTATATCGCGGGGACGACAGACCGTATCCATTTGATACAAAGGTAACGTTTGTGTATGTGCGAGATGACGACGACTGGCGCATCGGTGATATCCAAATTCGCGCTTAGCATTCGAATAATTACGTAGGAAAAGGGGATTTATGCGAAAGATTGCTGTTATACTCGCTTTAATTTGGGGCTTTGCCAGCTTGCCCCTTGCCGCATATGCCTCTGTGGCCGATGCCATGGACGGTGAAACAGGGCAGGCCACATTCCTTTCTGCCACCATTACAAACAGTGCCAATGCCGAACAAACCTCATTACAAGACGACAACACCGCCAGTGGTGTTTCGTTATCGGAAGGCGATGTACTAACCATCACACCGCAAGAAAGCGCGCACGCTGTGTATATCATTTGGGAGCGATACCCAGCGGGCGGTTACACATTGCAGCAAGATGGTTTATCCCATGAGCAAAATACCGGTTTTTTTCAGGAGTATGTGCCGCTGGATGGTGGCGACAGCCCTTTAACACTTACCTTGCATGGAGAGGGAAAGCCTGTAGAAATTGGTGTGCTTACCGCCGGCACGGCACCGGCCGATGTGCACACTTGGCAAACACCTGCCGAACGTGCTGACATCTTATTATTGCCCACACACGGCGACGATGAACACCTGTTTTTCGGTGCAGTGATGCCCACTTATACAAACAGAGGCGACATCACCATACAGGTGGCCTACATGGTCAATCACTCTACAGAGCCTTACCGCCAACAAGAGCTTTTGAATGGGCTTTGGGAAGCCGGCTTGCGCCATTATCCCATCATTCCCACTTTTCCCGACCAGTATAGCGACAGCCTAGAACATGCCAAAACCATTTACGACGAAACAGAGATCATTGCGTATATTGAAGAGCTTTATAATCGCTTTACGCCCCAGGTGGTGGTGGCCCATGATTTAAACGGTGAATACGGGCATGGTGCCCATATGTTATATGCCGAAACGGCCTGGACCGCGGCCCAACAAGCGGCACACACGCCACACAAAGTGTATTTGCACCTTTACGAAGAAAACCCCATTGTAATGGATGCAGATACACCACTTGCTGCTTTTTCTGGGCGCACTGCCTTTGAAGTGGCCACAGATGCATTTGGCCACCATGAATCGCAACACATCTATTTTTCTGTAGACGAAACAGGCGGCCCTTATGATTTACGCAAATTTGGCCTTGCCGTTAGCACTGTACCAGCCGACACCGGTAACGACATGATGGAAAATATTATCCCCTATGCCGAGCAAGAGCGACTTGCAGAGGAAGCCGCAGCAGAAGAAGCCGCCCTTGCACAAGCCGCCGCTTCTGCCGCTGAAAGTGAGCCCGCCGAAGCGGCCTCCTCCCCTTTGCCCGAAGAACCTTTGCAAATTTCAAACGTCACTTTAATCGGAACAATTTTACTCACGATTGCTGTGTTGGTCCTCATTGTTCTTTTGTTCACACGCCACCAGCGCCGCAAAAGATAAGCTAGGCAAAAAACAAAACTGTCCTTCCGGCTTTTGGGTTGTATTTGCTTGCTGCCCGCGCACTGAAGACCTTGGGGCGCCGCCCCAAACCCCGCCCGCTTTTCGAGAAAAGCAGGG
>CAYJIH010000030.1:0-23233 GCA_964370195.1 uncultured Oscillospiraceae bacterium | reverse complement strand
CATACCTAAAGAAAAATACGAACAAATCAAATCATTCAAGAAAAGTTTATTTACAAGATAGTCTGTATGTTGTGAGCATAACTCTAGGTACAGCTATTTTAACCACGGTAATCAAATCCTTGAATTTTTTATTCAAGGATTTTTTAATGATAAGAATCATGCGGCTTGGCTTACGGGTTAGGTGGGGCGCGTATGGACAGAAGATAAGGGTGTGTTGCCTTGATTAACGTAGGAAGCAGAGTGATGAACACATATCTGTATCCGGTTGAGGATGGATATGTAATGATCGACACGGGATATCAGAATGGTTTTAAGCGCTGCATGAAGAAGCTTCGGAATCATCATATTTCGGTAGAAGATGTGAAGTATATTTTTCTAACGCATGCACATGACGACCATGCAGGTTTTATCAATGAGATGATTCGGGAAAATAAAAACATCAAGATTGTTATGAGTGATAAAGGCATTGATGTTTTACGAAAAGGGCAAAACTCGTTTGAGGGTGGCTGCAGTGGAAAACAAAGCTATTTATTTTGTCTTTTTATGAAGATACTGGGGAAGGGGCAGCATACATTCCCACCCATAAAAAAAGAGTATGAAGACAATTTGCTTTTTATTTCCGACGAAAACAAAGCCGAAATTGAACAACAGCTAAACGGAAGAATAATAGAAACAGCAGGCCACACGGAGGATTCCATATCGTTATTAACCAAAGAGGGGAATTTATTTTGTGGTGATGCGGCCATGAATGGATTTCCAAGCAAACACAATCTTACAATTTGGATAGAAAGCAAAGAACAGTATAGGTTGTCTTGGCAAAAGATGATGAAATTAAACCCCGGTAAAATATATCCGGCACATGGAAAGCCTTTTGAGAGAGAAAGGCTGGAAAAAAATATTGAGAAAATTGAACGTGTGAAATTATTTCCGCTGGCACCGTAAAATAAGCATCCTGCTAGCACAAAAAGCATAAACACAGGGGGCCGCTGCAAAAATAGCGTGCGGTTGCATGCAAAAACGACGTAGTTTTACTATGTCGTTTTTTGTGCATATGGCACCGATGCGGCCGCTTGCAGCAAAAGAAAATATCGTAGCAGGCTTGCTTTTTTATGTTATAATGGGGTATAAAGAATACAGAGAATAAGAGCTTAGGCTACTGGGGTGGATAGGAGCAAACCGGCCATCTAAATTGGCAATGGGCACAAAAAAGATTTAGGGGGCACCGCGCTATGTTTAATAAAATTGACCCGCAAACGTGGAGCAGAAAAAACAGCTATTACCACTATTTGGATAACGTACCGTGCACATACAGCATGACAGTAAATGTAGATGTAACCCATTTTACAGAGGCCGTTAAGAAAAGCAATTATAAATTTTTTCCTTTGATGCTGTATGCACTGTCTCAAATGGTAAATGCGCACAAAGAGTTTCGTATGGATATCGATGAAAATAAAAACATCGGATACTACGATTACTCAAATCCTTGTTATACGCTTTTTCACAATGAAACAGAAACAATTACAAATGTATGGACAAAATATACAAGCGATAGGGACGTGTTTTTACAAAGCTATAATGAGGATATGCTGAAATACAAAAACGATGCTCTAAACTCAAAGCCGCTGGTGGGAAAGAATTATTTTAACGTTTCTTGCATCCCTTGGGTAAGTTTTACAGGGTTTAATTTGAACCTGCAAAAAGGCTACGACTATTTTCCGCCCATTTTTACAATAGGGAAATATGATGTTGACCATGGGAAGGTGATGCTGCCGCTTGCAATTCAAGTTCATCATGCGGTGTGCGATGGGTTTCATCTTTCGCGGTTTGTAAATGAATTGCAAGAATATCTGGATGCATTTACGGGCTGAGTGCACAATACACGGTGGCGGTTGTTTTGTTTCAAAAATATGTGGTATCGGCTGTGGCCCATTGTTTTGCGTAGGCCACGTGTAGCCGTCATTTTATTTGCGATGTGTATAATAAACAATCGAAGAGGAGGTTTTTTCATGAAAAAGAGTGTTTTTCTATTGTGTGGTTTGCTGCTTGCCATGGCTGTTGCCGGTTGCACATCCACCAACGCAGATCCCGCCCCGCAATCGGACCCTGAATCCATGCCCATTGCAGAAAAACCGGTGATTTACCTTTATCCAAAGGAAGAAACGGAAGTTTCTGTGCAGCTTGATGTGAATGGGGAGACATTGTTTACGTACCCTGCCTACGAAAACGGCTGGGAGGTGACCGCGTATCCAGACGGCACCTTGCTGAGCGATGGGCGTATGTATTCGTATTTATTTTGGGATGCGGCGCTGCAAGCAGAGTATGACATGAGCCAAGGGTTTGTGGTAAAAGGCGAAGACACCGAAGCGTTTTTGGTGGAAAAACTACAGTACCTTGGGCTTACACCACAGGAGTACAACGAATTTTTGGTGTATTGGTTGCCGCGAATGGTGGGGAACAACTATAATTTAATCACATTCCAAGAAGAGGCCTACACCGATAATGCAGTGCTTACCATTACGCCGCAGCCAGACAGCATGCAGCGTGTTTTTATGGTGTATAAACCGCTGCAAGAAGAGATAGAAATAGAAGAACAAACGCTGATGCCGTTTGAGAGAAGTGGTTTTGCCGTTATTGAATGGGGCGGCTTGGAGCTTGCATCATAACAAAACATACAAAGAACGAAAAAGGCTTTGCGTTTTATCATTTTGATGAAACGCAGAGCCTTTTTGTTTTCGCCTTTTCATTTAGGGGGCGAAAACACAGTGGATAGCATCAAGATATGCCCCATAAAAGTGCTGCTTTTGGCACTTTTATGGCCACCGCGATAGGCGGTGGGGCTGAATAAACTCTGCAGGGGTTTATTCAGCAGGCATTATTTATTCTTCGGGTGCATCTTCTTGCATAAATGCCAAGTTTTTGATAATGGACGAAAGGGTGTTTAACGGTTTATCGCCCGGTTTTAATTTTGCCGAAAGATATGGTTTTGTGGATGCATTTACAAGCACGCGGATGCCGGCGGCCTTTAAGTCTCGATGTGCGGCGGCAAAATCGAGTGTATCACTGTATAACAAAATGGCATCACGTTGCTGCACAATGTCGTAAAAGCCAAGGGAAGCCGCCAGCACACGAAGCAAGCTGATGTCCACAAGCCCGCGCACGGCTTCGGGCACGTCGCCATAGCGGTCTTTTAATTCGGCAAGCACATCGTCGGCGGCCTCGCCACTATCTACCGCGGCAATTTTTTTGTAGGCCTCAATGCGCCCGGCGGCACTCGGAATGTATCGGTCGGGAATATAGGCGTCTACGGTGATGTCGATGAGCACATCGGCTTTATCGGGGGCAGGGGTTTCGCCTTTTGCTTTTGCCACGGCCTCGTTTAACATTTTTACGTATAAATCGTAGCCCACAGCTTCCATGTGCCCGCTTTGGCTTTGCCCCAAAAGGTTGCCCGCGCCACGAATTTGCAGGTCTCGCATCGCAATGCGAAAACCGGAGCCAAATGCCGTGAACTCCCGTATGGCAGAAAGCCGCTTTGCCGCAACATCGGTTAACACTTTATCTCGTCTAAATGTAAAATAGGCGTATGCCTTGCGTCCGCTTCTGCCCACACGCCCACGAATTTGATACAGCTGGGCAAGGCCCATATGGTCGGCGTTTTCGATGATGAGCGTGTTGCAGTTGCGCACGTCAATGCCTGTTTCAATCAGTGTTGTGCACACCAAAATATCAATGTCGCCGTCCAGAAGTTCCTGCCATGTGCGCGAAAGTGCTTCTTCGCCCATGCGCCCGTGCGCTGTGGCAATGTTGGCAGTGGGCAATGCTTCGCTCAGCCGATGCGCACAGCTTTCGATGCTGTCGACACGGTTGTGCAAATAATACACTTGGCCGCCACGCGCAAGTTCTTTTTTTATGGCGGAAAAAATCAATGCTTCGTCGTATTCCATCACATACGTTTCCACGGGCTGGCGCTCGGTGGGTGGCTCTTCTATCGTGCTCATGTCTCGAATGCCACTCATGGCCATGTTCAGCGTGCGTGGAATGGGCGTGGCCGACAAGGTGAGTGTGTCCACACCTACAAAACTTTCTTTCAGCTTTTCTTTATGGCGCACACCAAAACGCTGTTCTTCGTCTACAATTAAAAGGCCCAATGTTTTAAAACGAATGTCTTTTTGCAAAAGACGATGCGTGCCCACCACAATGTCCACCGTGCCGTCTTTGATGCCGGCCAGTGTTTCCTTTGTTTGTTTTTGTGTGGCAAAGCGGGACAAAAGGCCAATTTTAACCGGGAAGGCCTCCATGCGTGTGATTAGGGTATTGTAATGTTGCCACGCCAAAATGGTGGTGGGCACCAAAATGGCGCACTGGCGGCCATCCATTACACATTTAAAAGCCGCACGCAAAGCCACCTCTGTTTTGCCCACGCCCACATCGCCCGATAAAAGCCTGTCCATCGGGTTGGGTTTTTCCATGTCTCGTTTGATTTCGTGGGTGCTGTGCAATTGGTCTTGCGTTTCATCGTACGCAAAGCGGGCTTCAAAATCGCGTTGCCATTCGCCGTCGGCAGCAAAGGCGTGCCCGCGTGCATTTTGGCGTTTTGCATACAGTTCAATCAAGTCCTCGGCCATTTCTTCTGTGGCTTTACGCACACGGCTTTTCGCTTTTGCCCAGGTGTCGGCCCCAAGGCGAGACAACTTTACACGGGCATTGTCTCCGGGCGGTGTGTAGCGCGAAAGTAAATCCAGCTGGGTAACCGGCACATACAATGTGTCGGATTTATCGTAGCTGATTTTAAGATAATCTTTTACAACACCTTGCAAATCTAAGCGCTGGATGCCCACGTATAGGCCAATGCCGTGCCCTTGGTGCACCACATAATCGCCCGCTGTGATATCGGAAAGGTTGGCAAGTGCATTTTTGTTTTTTGGTTTTTTCTTCTTTTTCGGCTCGTCCTCGCGGCGCGAAGTGAACAGCGCAAAGCGGGCCGTTGGTGCATCGGCGCCAGACGAAAGCCGGCCGGGCAACACACACACTGTGCCGGGTGCCGCTTGCGACGCGTGCATTGTTTCGCCTTGTGTAACACGCAAATTGCGCGCGCTTAAATCGCGCGTTAATGCTTTTGCCGCACGTGGCGTGCCGGCCAGCACCATGCAAAAATATCCGTTTTCCAGCAGTGGACGCAATTCTTCGCACAAGGCCGCCACCTCGCCGCGCCACGGCGGCAAACTGTGCGCTGGGAAATTGACGGTGTCGCTTAATTTTACATCGGGCATGCTGCGCGAAAAATTTTCGCAGTAAAAGGCGGTTTGTTTTGCAGCGGCCTGTAAAATGCCAACATAATCGGTGTAAAAGCCTGTAAGCTCCGGCGTTAAAAGGCCCTCTTCCCAAAGGTGTTTTTGTTCTTCGCCAAACCGAAAGGCAACGCCTGCGGCCTCTTCACGGATGGCACTTGGTTCGTCGAAAAAAAGCAATGGATGCTCCATATAATCCAGCACCGTGGCCGGTTTTGGGTAGCGCAAACAAAGATACCGGTCCATGCCCTCGGGCATTACACCGGCCGAAAGCGCGCGCAAATCGCCTTGCATCACGGCATCAAGGCGTTCCTTTTTTTGGCCTTTTGCTTTCGAAAGAGCCTCTTTTAAGAAAGAAGCCGTTCTGTCTGTGTCAAAAAACAATACCTCACGCGTGGGCGAAAGATACGCTTTTTCTAGGGCGGTTTCCCGCCGCTGGCTCAGTGGGTCGAAAGAGGACAAACTTTCAATCTCATCGCCCCAGTATTCAAGGCGCACCGGTGTTTCCATGTCCGGTGCGTAAAAGTCGATAATGTCGCCCCGTTTTGAAAATTGGCCGGGCCCTTCCACCTGTGGGCGGTTTAAATAGCCGGCTTGTGTCAACGTTTGAATCAGTTCGTTTTGTGGCAAAGTAAGGCCGGGTTTTATGGTGCATGTGGCCGAAAGAAACTCTGCCTTGGGCAAGGTGTGTTGCAGCAGCGCTTCTATCGGGGCGCAAACCAATTGCACACGTCCGCTTACAAGTCGCCCCAGCACCTCAAGGCGCCGATATTCATATTCACGGCTTTGCCCTTCGATATTGCGCAGCACAAAATCGCGCTGTGGGTACACCGCAGACGATACGCCAAGTGCTTCGGCGTCGGCGGCAAAGCGCACAGCTTCGCTTTCGCCTGCCGTGATGACAAGGGCAGTGCGCCCGGTTTCTTCACATAAGCCGGCCAGCACGGCGGCACGCGCCGCATGCGACATACCAAACAAGGCACACGCCGAAGCAGCCCCTTTTGCCATGCGTTCAAGGCGCCTATATTCGGAACTATTTTTTAATGCAGCACCAATCATGAACAACCCTCCAAAGTGGCACGCGCCACCTTTTCTTACAGTTCTTTATCGTACAGAAAAAACGAAACCGCGTGATTTCGATAGGGGAATTTCTCTTCGTCAATGCGTCCGTTTTGGCGCATTCCTTGGGCGTCGTAAAACCCGTAGTTACACAATGTGTCTGTATACAAATAAAAGTTTTGCACCCCGCGCCGCCGCATATACCGCACCGCGCGCTGATACAACGCTTTGCCCACGCCAAGCCCGCGGCAATGGTTGTCTACAATAAAAAACACAAGTTCGGCTTCGTAGCGTTTGCCGGCCCGCTTATACATTATTCGGTCGGCCTTTTGCGTTATAGCTTGCATCTTCATTAACTTTTGCATTTGGCCTTGGCGCAACACAGCGATAAAATCGCAAAGAAGTGCCCGCTGCCAGTTTAAATGTAAGCGCAAATGGCGTTTGTCTTGCACCACAATCAGCCCCACGGCAATGCCGTTTTGCTCGGCCACGCAGGTGTATGTTTGTGCCAAAAGCAGTAGCCGTAAATAAAGCTGTGCCATGCGTGCGGATGCTTTTGACGAGGTGAATTTGTCTAGTTCCCACGTTTGGCGCACAACAGCCCCAAGCGCAGGCAAATCGCTTTCGCACAAAGAGCGAAAGACTATTTTGTTGTGATTTTGATGCATGGGGCTCTCCTCCTTCACGGTTCTTTTTTAAATTAAGATTTACCGCTGCCGTTATACAGGCTCATTGCCTCGGTTGCTTTTTCCTGCATCAGCAATTCGGCGGCTTTTTGCACGTCGTCAAAACGGGCTTCAATGGCTTTGCGTTCGCTTTGTGTAAAACGGCTTAACACCCAATCGGCCAGGGCATATTCGGGATGTGGCTTTTCGCCAACCCCAATTTTAATGCGCAAAAAGGTATCATCCAATTGATGAATGATGCTTTTTAGCCCGTTGTGTCCACCGGCAGAGCCACTTGTGCGGATGCGTAAAACACCGGGTGCAAGGGATATGTCGTCGAACAACACAATCATGCGCTGTGGCGGCACATTGTAAAAGGCACCGGCTTTTTGCAGGCTTTCGCCCGAAAGGTTCATAAATGTTTGTGGTTTTAACAAAAGCACATTTTGCCCGTTTACGTTGGCAAGGCCGTATAAGGCGTTGAATTTAGAGCGGCGCACATCGGCGTTCCAGGCTTTTGCCAGCACATCTAGTGCGTCGAAACCGATGTTGTGACGTGTGTTTTCGTATTTTTTCCCGGGATTCCCAAGGCCCACAACAAACCAGGTGGGCGCAGCTGTTTCTTTTTTGAAAAAATTTTTAAACATAATTAAAACATACATATCCTTTGCAATTTGTTTTTTTTATCGTCGTGCAAAATGCCTGCACATAAAAGCGAATTTTGCGGATGGGCAAGGGCAAAAGCCGCAAAATGCCACCGGGCATTTTACGGTTTTAGGAAAGAAAGCAAAATAGGAACCGGCTGCGCTTAGTGGAACAACGTCGACACCGGCTTATCATTATAGATGCGCGCAATGGCCTCGGCCAGCATGGGTGCACAGTTTAAAACGCGGATTTTTCCATGGCGCTTTTCCTTTGGCAGGCAGATGGTGTCTAGCACCACTACTTCCGATAAAGCCGATTTTTCAATGCGCTCGATGGCGGCGCCGGATAAAACAGCGTGTGTGGCACATGCCGCCACACTGCGTGCACCACGGCGCATCACTTCGTTGGCAGCGTTTGTAAGTGTGCCGGCTGTGTCTATCATGTCGTCTACAATGAGCACATCGCGGCCTTCAATTTCGCCAATTACATTCATCACTTCGCACGCGTTGGGGCGTGGGCGGCGTTTGTCGATAATGGCAAGCGGTGTGTCCAGCCGCTCGGCAAAATGACGGCTGCGCGTTACACTGCCAAGGTCTGGGCTCATCACCACAAGGTTGTGGCGATACTGCTCGTCGCACATCATCTTTTTTTCAAAGTAGGGGGCTAAAATGGGCAAACCCACAAGATGATCCACCGGGATGCTAAAAAACCCTTGAATTTGCGAAGCGTGCAAATCCATTGTTAAAACACGGTCGGCCCCGGCGGTTACAATTAAATCGGCCACAAGTTTTGCTGTGATGGGGTCTCTCGCTTTGCTTTTTCTATCTTGGCGGGCATAGCCATAATACGGCAAAACGGCGGTTATAAGCCCTGCCGATGCACGCCGAAAGGCGTCAATCATAATGAGCAGTTCCATTAAGTGCCGGTTTGTGGGGCTGGATGTGCTTTGTAGCACAAACACATCGCTGCCACGCACTGTTTCGTGGATATTTACAGAAATTTCACCGTCGGAAAATAAATACACTTCACTTTTGCCCAGTGCAAGGCCCAGGCCCTCTGCCACTGATCGTGCTAAAGGTTGGTTCGAATTGCCAGAGAAAATTTTGATGTCCTTGCCGTGTATGCTCATAAAAGTCACCTTTCTGCCAAATCGTTTTAACGAAAACACGTGTGGGCCGAAGCAAAACAGCTTATTTTAGCCCGCTGGTAATGCCTCTTCTATATTCAGTTTATCGCATTGTGTATTTTTTGCAAGGGGCAGGGGGAATAATTGAGTGAAAATGCTAAAAATAAACGCGAAAAAACAAAATACTGTGGTGTTTCAAAAATGTATCTGTTATAATGAGGGTGTATTTTGGGGGAGACAAACAAAGGACACAACTATAACGAAAATTTGGAGGCAACAGAATGAGCACAAAATATGTGTATTTGTTCAGCGAAGGCAACAAAGAAATGCGTAACCTACTGGGAGGCAAAGGTGCAAACCTTGCTGAAATGATCGGCATTGGGATGCCTGTGCCACAAGGCTTTACGGTGTGCACCGAGGCTTGCACACGCTATTATGATGATGGCCGCCGCATCGCCGATGAAATTCAAGCAGAAATTTTCGAGTATGTGGAAAAGTTGGAAAGCATTGCAGGCAAAGAGTTTGGCAACAAAGAAAACCCATTGCTTGTTTCCGTTCGCAGTGGCTCCAGAGCTTCTATGCCCGGAATGATGGACACCATCTTAAACCTTGGCCTAAACGACGAAGTGGTGGAAGGCCTTGCAGCCAAAACAGGCAACCCACGTTTTGCATATGATAGCTATCGTCGCTTTATCCAAATGTTTAGTGATGTTGTTATGGAGCAACCCAAAAGCGAATACGAAAAAATCATCGACGAGATGAAAGAGAAAAAAGGCGTGAGCTTAGACACAGAGCTTACCGCTGAAGATTTGAAAGAATTGGTTTCAGAGTTTAAAGCACGTTACAAAGAAAACCAAGGCGCCGATTTCCCGTCAGAGCCAAAAACACAGCTAATTGAAGCTGTGCGTGCCGTGTTCCGCAGCTGGGACAACCCACGGGCAAACAGCTATCGCCGCATGAACGAAATTCCGTACGACTGGGGCACGGCCGTAAACATCCAAAGCATGGTGTTTGGTAACTCCGGCGACAACAGCGGCACAGGCGTTGCGTTCACCCGTAACCCTGCCACAGGCGAAAAAGCTCTGTTTGGCGAGTATCTCATCAACGCCCAAGGCGAAGACGTGGTGGCCGGCATTCGCACACCAAACCCGATTTCCGACCTTGAAAAGCAAATGCCCGCTGTGTACAACCAATTTGCCGAAATTGCTCAAAAACTGGAAAACCACTATAAAGACATGCAAGACATGGAGTTTACCATTGAAGATGGTAAACTGTACATGCTGCAAACACGTAACGGCAAGCGCACAGCTGCCGCTGCACTAAAAATTGCCGTGGATCTTGTGGACGAAGGCATGATTACCGAAACAGAAGCCGTTTTGCGCGTAGAGCCAAAACAATTAGACAGCCTGCTGCATCCGCAGTTTGATGCAAGCGCCTTGCAAAGTGCCAAAGTGATTGGCTCTGCACTGGCTGCAAGCCCGGGCGCTGCCGCCGGCCAAGTGGTGTTTAGCGCAGAAGACGCCACCGAATGGCACGCAAAAGGCAAAAACGTAATTTTGGTTCGCCTTGAAACCAGCCCCGAAGATATTGAGGGCATGGCTGTTGCACGCGGCATCTTAACCGCTCGTGGCGGCATGACAAGCCATGCGGCTGTTGTGGCTCGTGGCATGGGCACT
The DNA here is from genome assembly GCA_964370195.1 of uncultured Oscillospiraceae bacterium. Taxonomy (GTDB): domain Bacteria; phylum Bacillota; class Clostridia; order Oscillospirales; family Ruminococcaceae; genus JAAYCI01. The sequence goes on along the minus strand of CAYJIH010000030.1, from coordinate 12,774 downwards.
TGCTGTGTATCCGGCCTTGGCGAAATGTACGTAGATTACGACAAAAAACAATTCACCATTGGCGATTTTGTTTGCAACGAAGGCGATTTCATCTCGCTAGACGGTTCTACCGGCAAAGTGTATGGCGAAGCCATTGCCACCGTGGAAGCTTCCATCTCGGGCGACTTCGATCGTTTGATGGTTTGGGCCGACGCCAAACGCCAATTGGAAGTGTATGCAAACGCAGACAGCCCGCGTGATGCAAAACAAGGCTCTGATTTTGGCAGCGAAGGCATTGGCCTGTGCCGCACCGAGCACATGTTCTTTGAAGCAAGCCGCATCAAAGCCATGCGCGAGATGATTGTGGCCACAGAAGTGGAAGCACGCGAAACCGCTTTAGCAAAACTACTTCCCTTCCAACAAGCCGACTTTGAAGGCCTGTTTGAAGTGATGGGCGAGCGCCCGGTGGTTATTCGTTACCTCGACCCACCGCTGCACGAGTTCCTGCCACAAAACGAAGCCGATATCGTGGAAATTGCCAAAGAGCTTGGCATGACACCAGAGGCTCTTAACAATGTAATTGATAGCCTGCACGAGTTTAACCCGATGATGGGCCACCGTGGTGTGCGTTTGTCGGTTTCTTATCCGGAAATTGCCAAAATGCAAACAACAGCAGTGATCTCGGCCGCCATCGCAGTGTCTAAACGTATGGGCATCAACGTAGTGCCACAAATTATGATACCGCTTGTGGGTGAAGTGCGTGAGCTAAAATATGTTAAAGAGTATGTGGTGCAAACAGCCGATGCACTGATTGAAGCAGCCGGCGTTGATATGAAATACGAAGTGGGAACCATGATCGAAATTCCACGTGCCACCCTTTTGGCCGATGAAATTGCAAAAGAGGCCGATTTCTTCAGCTTTGGCACCAACGACCTTACCCAGATGACATTCGGCTTCTCGCGCGATGACGCTGGTAAATTCCTCGATTACTACTACGAGAATAAAATTTACGAAAGCGATCCATTTGCACATCTCGACCAAAGAGGCGTTGGCCAACTCGTAAAATTGGCTGTCGAAAAAGGCCGCGAAGCCAACCCGAACATGCACCTTGGTGTTTGCGGTGAACACGGTGGAGACCCCACCAGCGTGGAGTTCTTCCACAACATCGGCCTTGACTATGTAAGCTGCTCGCCGTTCCGTGTGCCCATTGCACGTTTGGCAGCCGCCCAAGCCGCTGTAAGAAACCCTCGCTAAACCATTGTTTTGCACCATGCCTTTTGGCATGAAGTAACACAGTAACCAATCGCCCGAGATACGTTTTGACGATACATTTTTGTAACATCAATGCGTGTTTTGGGCGATATTTTTTTATAGGGACATCTTGTGATTTGCTTTATTTTTCTGTTTGATTTATACTATTATATAGGATATATTTTTTGAAAAAGGGGCGTGTGAGTATGAGTGATCAACAATATCCGGGGCAAAACAATGCACCGCAAGGCCAACCGATGAACCAAAATGTTCCACCGGCACCGCCTGTTTATCAGCAGGCACCACAGCAGCAATATACACAGCCGCAGCAGCAGTATACACAACAGCAGCAGTATGCCCCACCGCCACCAAACTATGTGCAGCAACAGCCTGTGGTGGTGAATGTCAACCCTAAAAATGAGGACTATCCCGGGAGAGCCAAGGGAAAAGCCTCGCTTGTTTTGGGCATCATTTCATTGTCTGTTTATTTATTTGGCTATGTTATTAGCTACATTCCCTATGTAGGGTCTGTTTTGTATTTTATTGTGGCACCTCTGGCTTTTATTGGTGGTATTATCGGCATTGTGCTGGGCATTTTGGCACGCAAAGAAGCACCGCTAGACAAACGTGGCAGTGCAACGGCCGGCTTAATTTGTAGTGCCGTTAGCGTTGGCTTGCAAATTGTTTTGGGTATTTTGTGGGTGGCGTGCATTGGGCTTGCTACACTTGCTTGTATTGGTGCAATTGGCTCTTCGGGCTATTCCGGATAAAACTTAATTTATTCAAAAACACCCCTGTGTAAACACATAGGGGCGATTTTTTTAGGAGAGAACATGTTCCCTTATTTTCCGTTGTTTGGCTTTCAAATTCCAAGCTACACTGTGTTGTCTTTTTTGGGGTTTGCGTGTGCTGTATGCTATATTGTGTTTGTAAACCGCAGTGGACGCCTTGGGAGGCTGCCCGGCGAAGATATTTTATACATCCTTATTTTGGCATTTTTAGGGGTGATTGTGGGTGGCAAGGTGTTGTATGTGCTTGTAACATTGCCACAGGTGTTGCAGCTTCCCTCCTCTGCTTGGGAAAACCCCGAGGTTCCCCTTGGTTTTTTGTTTGGTGGCATGGTGTTTTATGGGGGGCTTTTGGGGGCCATTTTGCCGGTGGTATGGTATTGCCGCAAATTTCGCTTTTCTTTATATACGGTGGCCGGCATTGCGGCACCGGCCTTGCCGCTTTTCCATACGTTCGGGCGCACCGGCTGTTTTTTAACGGGTTGTTGCTGGGGCCGGGAATGCACGTCTTTTGGGCATGTGTTTCAGCAGTCGCCTGTTGCACCAAATGGTGTGCCGCTTTTTCCCACACAGCTTCTGGAGGCCGGCTGGAATGCATTGCTTTTCGTTGTTTTGGCAACCCTTGCCTTTTATTGGCACGAAAATGCCTGGCGAACATTTCCGCTGTATCTTTTGTTATACAGCACGTTTCGTTTTATATTAGAATTTTTCCGTGGCGATGCACAGCGCGGTGTGCTTCTTTTTTCTACAAGCCAGTGGATTTCCCTTGCCATTTTGCTGGGCCTTGCCATTTGGTTTATACGCCGAAAAAAATTGTGTACATTCAAAAAAGAGTGAAACTGTGGCTTGCGCCAGTTTCACTCTTTTTTTGTAGAAATGTTATTTTTTGTAAAAGCCAATGCCTTTTTCTTTCAGTTTTTCTAAAAGCTGCTGTTCTTGTTTTGAAAGTGAATCAATCAGAGAGGTATTCAGCGACGCTTCTATCTGCCGTTTTCGTTCGATGTTCGACATCATAAAGATAGAAATCATTCTTAAAGCGTGGCGCATGCTGTTGATTTCTTTTTCGCTCCACACACGAGACGTGCTGCAATCATCTAGCCCCAGCACAATCCGTGTAAATGCCTTGCCTTTCGATTGCACAAGCAAAAACGATTTAATGTTTTGCCCGCGTATCAGCCTGTAGGCATCTTCGCTTTCAATCATTGTTTCGTCGTTGCTGTAAATCACACCGTTTTCGTCTAGCACATCAAAAAAATCGCCCAAAAGTTCTTTACTGATGTTTTGCAAATTTTCCATTTCGGCGGTGGCTTTGGCGCTGCACCATTCATACGAAATGCTGTATGTGGCACCTTCGTCATACGTTTCGAACAAATAGCACCTGTCTACATTTAATTTTTTGCCAATATACTGCAGCACCGTGTTTAAAGAGCCACCCACATCTTGCGATTCGTACATGAGGTTGAACACAGCAGAAACCAGGTCGGCATCAAAATAAGAATTGGCCAAACGGTTTGCATTTTCTACAATGGTTAGGTTTTTCATCGTGCCATCTACAAGGTCGTTTGTGTAGAAGGTATAGCAGTCTTTCCCTCTCATTTTAGATTGATACAACGCTTTATCTGCCGATTTGTACAGGCTTTCATAGTCGCTTCCATCAGCAGGATACAACGCAATGCCAATGCTGCCGGAAATTTTATAGTCGCGTTTTTCGCCGGAATACGTGTTGTGAAATGCCTTTGCAATAATCTCGGCCTTTGTTTCAATGATCTGTTTGTTTGTTACATTTTGGATAAAAACAATAAACTCGTCGCCACCAATGCGCCCAATGATGTCGCCTTCTCTAAAATTTGTGTGGAGATTTGCAGCAATTTCGGCAAGAACCAAGTCTCCAAAATGGTGGCCCAGGTTGTCGTTTACAGCCTTAAAGTTGTCTACATCGATGATAAACAGCGCATGCATGGATGATTTTGCCATGCTGATGGCCTCTTTGATTGCATTTTCTGTGGCAATTTTATTAAGGCAGTTTGTAAGCAAATCGGTGCGAGACAATACTTCCAGTGTTTTTTGGTCGTTGATATCAAACGTTTTACCGATGGAAAAAAGAGGCGTGCCCTCTTTGCTGAAGATTGTTTTATAAATGATTCTAAAATAGTTTGGCACACCGCTTGGCAGCATAAAGCGCACATCATACGGTTTGTCAAAGCCCACCTTTACCGCTTCTGAAAATGCCATAAACACGTCTAAATCGCTGGGGTACACCATGCCACTGCCCACAACATATTCCGGAAATGGCTGCTTTTCGCCGGATAATTCCAGTATTTTGCGGCCTTCGCCAAAAAATTGTATGGTGGCCGCCGCGATGTCGTATACCCAAAACCATTCCTCACTTAACTCGGCTATGGTTTCGAACAAAACACGATGTGTAATGCGGTTGAAAAAGAAGCCATCTTCTAGGCCAACACCATCAAATCCCGTTAGTTGCTCGCGCAAATCTCGGGTGATGCCCAGCAGCAGTTCGCTGTCCTCTTCGCCATTTACCACTAATTTTTTTAAAATAATTTCTGCCGGAATTTCTTCCCCATCTTTTTTACGCAGCATCCAGTTGAAGCGAACGAGGCCTGTTTCATACGCTTTTATGATGTATTCTATGGCAAGCTGTTGTGAATTTCCTCCGTCTGGCTGTGTTTCCGGTGCCAGATTGTGCAAATTTTGCAGATAATCGTCTTTGCCGTTGTATCCAAACAAAGAGGCCGCATACTGGTTGCAAAATACATTTTGTGCATGTTTGTTCCACACGTTTAGGCAATAGGGCGTGTTTTCTAAAATAGTATAAAGTTGTGCTTTGGTAAGGCTGTTTCCGTCCAGATACGAAATAAATTCATCTGTGTTTTCTTTAGCTGGCACGACGTAGCCCCCTTCCTGCGTTTTACCTTCTTTATTCACAATCTGTTTTCCGCCTTAAAACCAAAACGAACCCTTTTCCGTGTTCTTGTCAAATAAAACAAAAAATATTTCTAAAATAAAGAACTGTTTTTTGGCAGAATTATTCTAATTGTACAAAAACAGAAGGAAAAATGCAAGCAAAAAAAGGCTATACATGAAATTTCACATATAGCCTTTTCACATGTGGAAAAATAAAGAAAATTGTAATTTATTTCGTTATATGGATGAAAGACCATGGCGCACTGTTTTTATTGAATACAGAGGATGGCCGAAAACGCCAAAGCATTTTGCCCGGCGGATGTTTTTATAGAAGCTCTCTGTTATAAATCAATTCGCTCGTAGGTGCTGTTTCCAAGGCCCAGTTCCACTGCATAGGCAATTTGTCCGCGCCAATCTGTTGTGGGGCCAATGTCGCAAAAATGGTCGCCACTGCGGGAAGAAATGTCGCCCAGCATACTGTTTGGCACCGGTGTTGCAGCGTTAACAGCATCACAGCATGCCTTATCCAGTGCCACAGGGTCGAACGATGCAAACATGCCGATGTCCGGCACAATGGCCGCGTCGTTTTCGGCGTGGCAGTCGCAATAAGGCGACACTTGGTTTACAATGTTTATGTGGAAATGAGGGCGCCCGCTTAGCACGGCTTTTGTATATTCCACCATTTTTTCGTTCACCAGTTTTCCGTTGCTGTCAAACTCGCTGGCAATGGCATGGAAGGCACATACGGCAATGCAGCGCCCACAGCCAACACATTTGTCATCGTCTATATGCGCTTTTTTATGTTCATCATAATAAAGTGCGCCCTGTGCACAATAGTTAAAACACATGCCGCATCCACGGCATGCATCGCTGATAAACGGTTTGCCGTCGTTGTGCATTTGCATTTTGCCGGCACGGCTGCCGCAGCCCATGCCCAAATTTTTAATGGCACCGCCAAATCCTGTCATCTCATGGCCTTTGAAATGGTTTAAAGAGATGACCACATCGGCATCCATTACAGCGCGGCCAATGCGTGCCGTTTGAAAGTGCTTGCCACCTTCCACAGGCACTTCAATGTCGTCGTTGCCTTTTAGGCCATCCCCAATGATGATTTCGCAGCCGGTGGATAGCGCGTTGAAGCCGTGCTCTGCCGCCACAGCAAGGTGATCGAGCGCGTTGCCGCGGCGCCCCACATACAGCGTGCTACAATCGGTTAAAAAAGGCCTTCCACCAAAAGATTTTATGCTGTCTGCCACCGTTTTGGCAAAGTTTGGGCGCAGAAAAGAAAGGTTGCCGGGTTCACCAAAGTGGATTTTTATCGCAACAAACTTTCCTTCAAAATCAATGGTGCCAATGCCGGCTTTTCGAATCATTTTATCCAGCTTTGATTGCAGGCTTTCGCCCATCTGACATCGCATGTCTGTAAAATACACTTTCGATTGTTCCATAGGTTCCTCCATCATGGTGTTTTTATAAAAATTTTTACATATTTATTGTAACATGCCCTATAAAGGCTGTTATACACTTTTCAAACTGCAGATGGAAAATATGCGCCCAAAACGTGCTTCGTTTGTTTTTGCGCTTACACCCAATCAATCAATTCTGTTTCGGGAAAGTAGTGCGCCAAAATTTGCTCGTATGTGAAATTGCTGTTTTCTGCAAAGTACACCGCGCCCGCTTGGCTTAGCCCACAGCCGTGCCCTTCGCCGAACACAGAGATGCGAAAGAAGCTGCCGTTAAACTCCACGGTGAATGCAGGGCTTTGCAAAAGTGGTTTTCCGTTTTCCACTAAAATATTCTGCCATAATTCTAGCCCGCTGATGGTGGCGCCTGCAAGCGTTAAACTTGTTACATAGCCGCTTTCGTTGTGCACCAATTCGGCAAACCAAGTGCTTGGCTCCCCTAAATCTTCCTCGTTTATCTGTGAGGCGCCCACGAGCAATGCGTGCATATCCTCTTGTGATATTTCTACCGTTTGCCGAATTTCCGATGCTCCACGTTCGCCCTCTGTAGGTATTTGTTGCAAATAACTACGCTGCACCGAAAACATATCGGCGGATGAATTGGTGCCGCCGGCCGCATGGGCAAACCACGGTGTAAAGGCAGGGTTGTACCCATCGGCACTTACCACAAGGCTGCTTACGGCCTCCACGGTGGTGCGCATCTCTTGGCTTGGCAAGGCTCCGCGCACAGACGGTGCAGGGTTTCCGGACCCTTGTTGGTTTAAAATCCATGAATGAAGTGCCACAGCTTGCGCTTTAATGGCTTCTTCGGGGGCACCGGCCATCTCGTGTTGGCAAATGGCGGCCAGCACCGCCGTGGTTGTGTCGCGCACCAGAACCCCATTCATACGCACAACTAAAAAACGCGCGTCCGGCCGCTGCACCACCGGCTGTGGCGTTGTTTCACTGGGGGCTTGTATAGCCACTTCGCTTTGCACTGTACTTACAGAAGTTGGTGATGACGTTGCCTGTGCATTTGAGGTTGCCACAGGTGGTTGTGCATTGCTAACAGAGGTGGTTGCCGTTTTATCCGGAAACACCGGTGTGTTTTCTTCTAGCAAGGCTTTTTCAACGCTTACAGGTGTTTCGTTAAAAAAAAGCGACCGAACTACACTTTCTGCGCTTTGTTGCACGCTTTCTGTGTTTGTTTCGGCTTCATCTTCGGTGCTGTTTTCTTCTGCAGGGGCAGTTTCTACTTCGGGATACAGCACCACCGTAGGGGCAATGTCTTCGGCGGGCATCCCTTGGTTCATCTGTAGTTGCATGTTGCTAACCCCTTGCGTTAGGTAAGTTAGCAGCCATTGTTCATAGCTTTCTTGTATGTCTGGCGGAGAATAGCCCTCGGCTTCATAAAAGTTGTTTGGCATCAGTGGTTGGCCGGCAGGCTGTGCCACCACATCATCGGCACTTTCGCCGGCCCGAAGCAAGCGCCCAAACAAAAGTAAACTTTGGCCGGGCACATCCGGGTCCTGTGTTTGCAGCGTCATAAAACTGTCGCTCTCTTGCACATCCACATCAATGGTGTAAAGGCTGCGCCCCTTTGCGCCAAGCACAAATTGCAAATAGTCGCTATACGAGTGCAGCTCGCTGGTGGCTGCATCAAAGCCATCTGCTTGAAATGCAATGTCTTCTAAGTAAGCCACAGCAAACACAAGATATTCCAGCGTTTCATCTTCGGTATAGCACGTAAAACTGCTTATGTTATCGATGTTTTCGACGTTTGCCAATTCCAACATGGGGCGCAGTGTGCTGCCGCCCAAAAGCAAAGCATTGCTGCCTTCTCCTTGCAAATTGGCATTTTTTGCAAGCAGGGCTGTTTCGTTTAAAGCCGCTTGATTCGTTCCAAGAACAAGCTCGCTTTGCTCTTTTTGGCTTTCCACAACAAAGCTTTCCACAAGGCCACCGGGCAAGGCAACAAAGCGTTCCACCGCAGGATTTACAGCTTTTTCATCGTGCAAAAGTTGTTGCACCGCCTGGGTGTATTCCTCTGTTCCATAATAAAGCCCTTGCTCGGATGGCATCACAGCGGCAGATGCTTGTTGGCCGCTTTGCCCGTTGTAGTATCCAAGAAGCAACAGCACAAGTAAAAACAATGCGGCAAATAGCACGGCGCCCACCACACGCAGTGCGGCCACGCCACGCCACTGTGCACGACCCACACGTTCAAAATCGGCATGCTGATTTTCGGCAAAACATTTTGCGCCGGGCACATCCAACCCAAGCGATAAACGCCGCACCATATCAAGTGCGTTTTGTGTTGCCATATGACGCACAGAATCTCTCTTTCGGCTGGGCAAAAAAAGCTTACGAATCCACACATCTTTGCCTTTGCTTACACCCACATACACAAGCCCCACGGGTTTTTCTTCACTTCCGCCGCCGGGCCCTGCAATGCCGGTGATGCCCACGCCATAATCCGCAATGCCTTTTTTTGCCGCACCAAAGGCCATTTCGGCACACACTTGGCTAGATACTGCGCCATGCCGTGCCAACGTATGGTTTCGCACACCCAGCATTTTATGTTTAAATTCGTTTGCATAACTTACCGCGCCGTACCCGAATACATCGCTTGCGCCAGACACCGATGTCAACCGCTCGGCCAAAAGGCCACCGGTGCAACTTTCGGCCAGTGCCACGCTTTCGCCTTGCGATTGCAACAGCGTTACAACCGTTTGTGGCAAGCTACTGTCATCGCTTGAATACACAATGTCGCCCAGAACTTCGCGCACAAGGTTTGCCATTTCGGTGCACATATAATCGGCTTGTTGTGGTGTTTGGCCTTTTGCTGTAACACGCACATGCACTTCGCCTTCTTTGGCATACAGCGCCACAGAGGGGTTTTGCCCGCCCACAAAATCTTTCAGCTTCATTTCCAAATCACTTTCGCCCACACCCACAATATGCAATGTGCGCGAGCGAATGGCCCCATCTTGGAGGGCTTCCAAAATGGGCTGAACCTCATTTTCAAACATCGGGGTCATTTCCCGCGGTGGCCCCGGAAGCAAAAAGGCATATTTGCCCCCTTGGCGAAACATAACGCCCGGTGCGGTGCCGTTTGGATTGTTTAGTTTTTGGCCGCGCCGCGGCACCATTGCCTGCTTTCGGTTGTTTGGTGCCATGGTGCGGTTTAACTTTTCAAAAAACATCTCCAGTTTCACAAGCTCTTCCGGGTCCATCACCAGCGTATCGCCAAAAGCTTCTGCCACCGTTTCTTTCGTTAAGTCGTCATCTGTTGGGCCAAGGCCACCAGTAAAAATAAGCACTTCACTACGTTCTTTTGCTTGGTGTACCAAACTTTTTAGGCGCATGGGGTTATCGCCCACCACACTTTGATAATACACCGTGAACCCTAAAGAAGCGAGCTCTCTTGCAAGATATTGTGCGTTTGTGTTTACAATATCGCCCAAAAGCAGCTCTGTTCCCACGCTGATGATTTCTGCGCGCAACTTTTTCACCTCGTTTTTTCTGTCTTTGCCGCGCAACATAAACCTTATTGCGACGCATTTTTGTTTTGCTAACTGGCGTGGTTAGCAGGCTGAAACACAAGTTTTGTCTTGCTAACCGTATGTACGAATAAGTTCAAATGTTGCTGCCTGTAAGGCCTCTTCCTCTAATTGCGGCAGCTGTTCTAGCTGTGCTTCCAATGCATGCACTTCAAAAAGCTTCGGCTTTGTTTTGGGATGAGGAGGTGTAAACAGTGTGCAGCAATCTTCATATGGCAATATACTTGTTTCAAATGTGTCTATCTTACGTGCAATTTCAGTAATTTCCAGTTTGTCCATGCCAATGCATGGGCGCAGCACCGGCAGCCTTTGTGCTTCGTCGGTTGCGGCAAGTGCCTGCAAAGTTTGGCTGGCTACTTGTGCAAGGCTTTCGCCGGTAATCAACGCTTCAGCGTTTTCTTTTTGCGCCAGTTTTTCTGCAATGCGCAACATACTGCGCCGCATAAGCACAGTAAAATATTCTTGCCGTGCAAGATTGTCTCGTAAATATTCTTGTGCTTTTGTGTATTCCACAGCATAATAGGGCAGTGGGCCTGTGTAGGCTGTTAGCTTTTCTGCTAAGGTATGTACTTTTGCGGCCGCCCTTGGGCTTGTGTATGGAGGGCTTGCAAAATGTATCGCCACAAGGCCCAGCCCGCGTTTGGCCATTTGCCATGCGGCCACAGGGCTATCGATGCCACCACTGAGCAATATGGCGGCGCGGCCGCTTGTATGCACAGGCAATCCACCGGGGCCACGTTGTTTGCCGGCATGCACATACCCTGCCAGTTCCCGCACTTCGGCGGTAACCAAAACTTCTGGCGTGTGTACGTCTACTTTTAAATGTGGAAAAGCCGATAGCAATTGCCCGCCCAGCTCGCGGCTAATTTCTAAACTGTTTAGAGGGAACGTTTTGTCGGCCCGTTTTGCGGTTACTTTAAATGTTTTTGCATTGCGAAGTTGCTCGCCAAGGTACGTGCGCGCGGTTTCGCCAAGGCTCTCCATGCTTTTTTCGCACACGGCTGCGCGCGTAAATGCGGCAATGCCAAACACACGCGAGCATCGTAAATACGCTTCATCGCTATTTTGTTCGGCCAAACTGTCTTTTGGCTCTATGTAAAGGGTGCTTTGTGCCGAGCGTAGGTCAAACTGGCCTAGGCCGTTTAATTTTGCTCGTAAATTTTTCAAAAGCACGTTTTCAAAGCTTTTTCGGTTCAAGCCTTTTAAGGCCATTTCTCCCATTGTGGCGATCAATATCTCTTTCATTCTTGCTCCTATCTGTTGTTACTTTGCCAGTTTTTCAAATCCATCTTGCAGGCCGTTTAGCAAGGCTACCACATCGGCTTCGCTGTTTTGCCCACAAAAACTTACACGCAATGCACTTTCGATGCGTTGTTTTGGCAGTTGCATGGCCGAAAGTGTGTGGCTTTGTTGCCCTTTTGCACAAGCCGAACCGGCCGAAACATACACGCCTTTTGCCTCTAAATGATGCAACATCACCTCACTGCGAAGCGGTGGTACGCTAAAATTACAAATACCGGCCCAACCGTCTTTTGGGGAATTAAGGCATACACCGGGCAATTTTTCTAGGCCCTGTTGTAGCTGCTGGCGCAGTTGTTCTATTGTGTTTGCTGTTTCATGGCGAGAGGCCATGGCCAGCTGCACTGCTTTTGCAAAGGCGGCTGCCGCGGCGATATTTTCGGTGCCGGGACGCAGGCCGTTTTCTTGTCCGCCGCCAAACAATACGGCCTCTGTGGCAAACCCTTTTCTTATATACAATGCGCCAATGCCCTTTGGTCCGTGCAATTTATGGGCCGAAATGGCGCAGCTGTCTATCATGCCTTCTTGTAGGCCAAGGTCTAACTTACAAAAAGCCTGCACGGCGTCCACATGCACTGCAAGCCGTTTGTTTTTTTCTTTTGCGCGTTTTGCAAGGCGAGCTGTGTTTAAAACAGCCCCTGTTTCGTTGTTTAAATGCATTGCACACAGCAGCACGGTTTTGTCGCTCACCGCTTGTAAAAGGGCGTCTTCGCTTACAGCGCCGGCTTCGCTAGGGGGCACCAGGGTTAGGCGAAACCCCTCTTTTTCTGCTAAATGAAGCAAAGTATTGTGCACGCCGGGGTGCTCGTAGGCAGGTGCCACAAGGTGGTTTCCCCATTTTTTTCGAAAGCGTGCGGCACCCAAAATGGCAAGGTTATCGGCTTCGGTGCCACTGCCTGTAAAAAGCAAGGTGGCCCCCTGCGGTGCGCCCATTGCCTTTAAAATCACCTCGCGCGATTTTGCAAGACATTGCTCTGACGCCATGCCCGGTGCATACAATGATGATGGATTTGCCCATTGCTCGCTTAACACGGCACCCATTTCGGCAACCACATCTGCATGTGGTTTTGTTGTGGCCGCGTTGTCCAAATAATGCATCCTTTGTCTCCTTCAAACCGATTGAAATTGCCTGCCAAAACCGTATCGTCCGCGCAAGACAGTATCCCTTATAGTATACTATGCTTTCCCCGTTGCCGCAAGCAATGCAGACACAAATAAAGCCCTCGCATCATTTGCGAGAGCTTAGCGTGCCAAAAAAGTACAGAGCGGCAAAAAAGTCATTGTACCAGGTAGCGGAAAGACCTTGGGCGCTGCCGGTGAGCTGAAGACCTTGGGGCGCTGCCCCAAACCCCGCCACTTTAAAAAGTGGACAAACTTTTTTCTAAAGGACACGCATAGCGCGAGCGGCCTTAAACCAAAAACCAAAGGGCGATATTTTATTAAAATCACACGCCGCAGGGCAGCGAGGCTTCGCACTGCACCCCCGTTTGCGCTGCTATGGTCACACTAAAATAGAAGCTGTGCTTGCGT
>CAYJIH010000029.1:0-23927 GCA_964370195.1 uncultured Oscillospiraceae bacterium | reverse complement strand
ATCCACATATTTTACGAAGATGCTTCGCCACTTTCCAGCAACTCATACATTTCTCGTGCCACATCCTTACCATGTGGTACATCCAGCGACAAAACCCGTGCCTTAACCATTCTATTGCCAAAAGATACCTCTATCACATCCTGTATCTTCACTTGATAGCTGGCTTTCACCGGCCTCCCATTCACCTCAATGCGCCCAGCATCTGCCACTTCATTTGCCACGCTGCGGCGCTTAATCAAACGGGATACTTTTAAAAATTTATCTATGCGCACGCATACTCTCCTCTCATTATACAATTTTTTGCCATCATGCACTTTGCATCATAGCAAAAAATACAACTTATAACGAACAAGAAAGGGCAGCCATCGTACCGCTGCCCTTCTATGTTATTTATTTTTTGGCAACAGCATCTTTAAAGGCTTTTCCTGCTTTAAATGCAGGCACTGTGGTGGCTGGAATATCAATTGGCTCTTTTGTGTGTGGGTTTAACCCGGTGCGAGCCGAACGCTCGCGGCTTTCGAATGTACCAAACCCAACAAGTGTTACTTTATCGCCTGTTTTCACCGCATCTGTAATGGCATCAAATGTAGCGTTCACAGCAGATTCTGCATCTTTTTTACTCAAACCAGCCACATCGGCTACTTGTGCAATCAAATCTGTTTTTGTCATGTTAAAAAACCTCCACTTATTATTACATTATTAACCAGAGCGCGCTCTGTGTTTAACGAATTTCTGCCGCCTTTTGTTTTGCCTGCCCCCAATACTTGTCTAGCAACGGTTGAGAAAGCCGGCGTGGATCATGCCCTTCTTGTATCGCCAGTTGTTCCACAAGCTTTACACGGGTTGCAAAACAATCGGCACTACGGGTAAGTTCTTCTTCGGCATCAAGTTCAAGCTCTCGTGCAACATTCACCGCACCAAACAACACATCACCCATCTCGCTTCGAATGTCGCCCTCTCCGCGCAATGCCTCTTTCAATTCGGCAATCTCACTTTCTAGGTCATCCAGTGCACCGTACACATCTTTATACTGAAAGCCAAACTCTAAGGCACGCTTTTGCAATTTGGTACTACGCATTAAGGCCGGCAAGCCAATGGGCACACTATCCAAACGATCTGCCGCACTTTCTCTTCCCTTTTCTGCGTTTTTCAATGCCTCCCAATTGGAAAGCACTTCCTCACTACTTAAGGTATCTTGTGTTTCAAACACATGTGGGTGCCGATAAATCAACTTTTTGCTAATCTTATCGCATACATCATCGAAGTTGAATACATTTGCTTCTCGCTCCATTTCGGCGTGTAACAAGATTTGTAAAAGCAAATCACCCAGTTCTTCACACAGCAACTCTTTGTCGTCCAAATCAATCCCTTCGGCCACCTCATACGCCTCTTCAATCAAATTTTTGCGTATAGACGTATGTGTTTGTTCTCTATCCCAAGGGCAACCATCAGGAGACCGCAACAAGCGAACAATATCTACCAAATCTTGAATAGTATATCGCTCTTTTGCTTCAAAGTCCATATTTTACCTCTATTCTATGCAAAAAAAGCACAGCTGTGTATCAGATACATATCATTTTACTTCAAGTCTGTTGAAAATACAAGTATTTTCTTTCAAATCCTACATAAAAAACAATTTGGATTCAACAAATTCAGCACCCGCATCGGTTATATTGTTACTGAAGTGGTATTGTTTAGAAAATAACACATTGTATGTGATGTTCCATACGAATAATTTTGCCTATGTTCAGATTCTATCCGCCTATTTTCACGTATGTGCCCTATCTAGCAATACTCCTGCCCCTCGTCCATCAATACTTTTAGGCGCTGAATCCCAACACCTTTTTGCGAAAGGCCACAATGTTCCTCTAAAAACGAAACAAAAAGCTGTGGGTTGATACTCCCCTCATTGCCCGCCGGCAACAAAGCCATTATTGTATTTTCACCTGTATAAACCAATTCTTTTACGTGTTGTTTTAAATCTATTTGCTCTTGCGTTTTTTTGCGTTTCAACAATACTTGTGCTATTTCTGCCTTTTCAAAACATTGCAGCGCATTTTGCACACACTGTGGCTTTTGTGCATATGTAAAACGGTATTGTGCCCACCGTATGGCACCGCTTTTGTTTTGTGGCTCGGCAATTGCTTTGGCAACAATCCCACGTGGCAACGCATCGTTTAAGGCCGATAGATAACAAGATAAATCCTCTTCTGCCTCGGTTTTACAATCCACACTTTCGGCGAAGCTTTCTTGCCCGAGTGGCAAAGGAAGCGAAAAACTCATGTATATATGTGGATTAAACCCTTTAGAATACCACACAGGAAGGCCACTTTTCCGAAGCGCACGTGCCATCACCCGTTGCAAATCCAAATGAGAAATATAAGCTGATTCGCCTATTTTATCAAAGAAAATCCTAATCATCCGCATAGCAAGCCCTCCCAAGCAGGCGGTTTACACCGCATCCGGCACATTCCACTCTACATGGTTTTGTCACGTCACCACACAATGCCTTTTCATACTCTTTTTGCAAAAAGGCACGGCTAACACCATAATCAAGATGTGCCCATGGCCGCATTTCATCTTTGGCCAATTCTCTTTGAGCATACCATTCAGCACTCAGGCCACACTCTTTAAAAGCCTGCTGCCACAAATCGTAGCGAAACAATTCATCCCAGCCATCAAAACAGCACCCCAGCCGATAGGCATGCTCCAATACGTCGCTTAATCGTCGGTCTCCTCTTGCAAAGGCAGCTTCTAAATGGCTCACACGGCTCTCGTGGTAACTTACTGAGATTTTTCGGTTTCCGTGTACACATTGCAATAAATGCCGTTGCTTTTCGCGCAGGCTTTCCTCGCTGTCTTGCCCCACACACTCAAACGGTGTCATCGCTTTTGGCACAAAACAAGCCACACTAATAGACACTTTTACTGCTTGGCCTTTTCTTCGGCGTGGATTTTCGTAATATAACTCCACAATTTTTTTTGCAGTGTTTGCCATGCCTTCAATATCCTCCAGCGTCTCGGAAGGCAAACCCATCATAAAATACAGCTTTACCGAACTATAGCCTGCATCAAATGCCAACTTGCAAGTGCGCTCTATCTCTTCTTCACTCACATTTTTATTGATAACATCTCGCAACCGTTGCGTACCGGCCTCCGGCGCAAAAGTTAGGCCACTTTTGCGCACACGGCTCACTTTTTCAACCAGGCTTTCCGTAAAATTATCCACACGCAACGACGGCAGCGATAAGTTGATTTTCTGCGCGCTTGTCCAGCTAAGCAAATGATCCAATAATGGTTCCAGCTCACTATGGTCACTCGTAGATAAACTTGTTAAGCTCATCTCCTCGTAGCCTGTATTTTGACATAGTTTTTGTGCCGCCTCGTTAAGCATGGTTGCCCCTCGCTCACGAAGCGGGCGATAAATAAACCCTGCTTGGCAAAACCGGCAGCCACGCTCGCAACCGCGTAGCACCTCTATTTGGGCACGGTCGTGCACAGTGCCCACCATGGGCACCACAAAAGACAAAGTGGGCTCTGTGGTTGCAAAGTTTTGAAGCAGTGCTTTTTGCACAGGCATCGGGGCATCGTCTTTGGCTTGTATGGCCACCACATGCCCCTCATCATCATACTGCGGTGTGTAAAACGCAGGCACATACACCCCCGGTATTTTACATAGTTCCCGCAACAAATCCATTTTGGACATGCCTTCGCGTTTCGCTTGCCTTACTGCTTCACAAACAGCCGGCAATTGCTCTTCCCCTTCGCCCAAAAACATTACATCAAAAAACTCTGCAATGGGCTCTGCATTGCTTACACAAGGGCCACCAGCCACAACAAGCGGCGCATTCTCATCGCGCTCGCTTGCTCTTAATGCAATGCCACCAAGCTCTAGCATCGCCAAAATGTTCGTATACGTAAGCTCGTATTGCAACGTAAACCCAACAATATCAAACTCGCACAAAGCATCGCGGCTTTCTAAAGCGAACAAAGGCAGTTGCTCTCTTTTTAATGCCTGCACCATATCCGTCCATGGCATAAAGGCACGCTCGCACCATATCCCCTCTCTTTTATTCAAAAGATCGTACAAAATTTTCATACCAAGAAAGGACATGCCCACTTCATACGTATCGGGAAAACAAAAGGCAAAACGCAAATCCACATCCTGTTTTTGTTTGTATACACAGCCTGGCTCGCCTGCAGTGTATCGGCCCGGTTTTTGCACCTCGGCCAAAATTTCTCTTAATTTCTGTTGCACTCATTCACCTCTATGCACTTGCATCTTCTAATTGGTATTGCTCGCCAAACAACAAATCATACTGAAGCACCGATTGGTTATACAAAAGCGCTTCGCGTGCTTCTTCATCCTCTACTTCTCGTGTTATGGTGCCGTCCGGATACACAATCACCCCTTTGTTGCTGGCCGTATACTCGTACAATTGTTCGTTCAAAAACTCAAAATAATCCGGCATTTCAAGCCCATATAACTCCATCATAATGGGCGCTATATTGTATGTAGACACCGTGCCCAAATCCACTTGCTCATCTGCCTGGTTGCTCCATATCAGTAGCGGTGTTTGGTACATTGCAGGGCTTGATGTGTCGCCTTGTTCAATATAACCGGTTTCCTCAAACAAACCATACCCATTCGACATCGGGTTTAAATGGTCGCCCCAAAATACAACAATGGTAGGGCGCTCCACGGTGCGCAAATAATCGGTCAAATACCCAAGCGCTGCATCCATTTCCGAGATGCCTGTAGCGCAATCTTCCACTTGCCCAATAATCTCTTCTGAAAGATTCGCTTCATTTTGTGTTACACGCACCAAATCTTCTGCTGGGTAACGGTCCGGATCATACGTTGTATGGTTTTGCATCGTCACTGTATGAATAAACACCGGGTTGTCTTCACTAGAACGGCTTTGTTGCTCCTCAATCACCCTATCTACCATGGCCATATCCGAAATAAACCCACGGCGACGCTCTGCAGCTTCCATATCCTCTTCTGAAATAAACGTATCAATACCAAGGCGTGGATAGGCAACATCGCGATTCCAAAACCGCTCTCCATACCCATGAATTGCCAATGTTTCATATCCTCTGTCTTTTAACACCCAAGCAAGCGAGAATGTATCATCGGTGATATACTGTTGGTACGGCTTACTTCCGGCAGGCAAATACTCCATAGAAAACCCTGTCAATGCTTCAAACTCTACATCACACGTTCCCCCACCATAACTTGGTGTATATGCCCAGCCACTGGCACCTTCCTCAGCCAAGCGGCTGTAGTTTGGCAAAAGATCCCGATCGTACGCAAGGCCCGGCAACTGTTCCATGTCCCAAAATCCTTCTGCCATCAAAAAGATGATATCCGGTGTTTCCTCACTAAAACCACCGGCCACTGCCGGGCTGTTTTCATAATACGGTGGCAAATCCGGGTCCATTGTTTGTAAAACATCATCCACTGTTTGTGCGCTATACCCTTGTGGCTCTTCAATA
The DNA here is from genome assembly GCA_964370195.1 of uncultured Oscillospiraceae bacterium. Classification (GTDB taxonomy): domain Bacteria; phylum Bacillota; class Clostridia; order Oscillospirales; family Ruminococcaceae; genus JAAYCI01. Next base: position 18,428 of record CAYJIH010000029.1, on the reverse strand, counting down.
TTCAACAATTGCATATTTGTTAAAAACCCACTAATAACACCATTGTACCGATAATAGCGGTCTTGCATCCACATATCCTCTTCTATGCCCAAAGCAGCTGTGGCCACCGGGTTAAAAAACACAAAGAATAGCATGCATACAATCCCCAAAAGAGAGCCACCCGTCACATATGCACGGCACATCCATGCCTTCTTTTTTACCTTTGGCACCGGAACAATAATGAAAAATGCAATAAAAGACAACAAAATAAAAATAACACAAGTTGCCACCATGCTGGTTTGTATCGAAAAACTCACTTCATCGGTGATGCCCATTAAGTCTCCAACCTGCATCAAATCCCATGGCAAAAACGGCTCATTGCGCATATTAAGCTTATAATAGGTCACCACAGCCGGCACAGTGCCAATCACACCCACACTTAAAGTTCCTGCCACATGGTTTTTAAACAAATACGTCATCATCACATACACAAGCACAAACAACACATATGTGATAAGAAAACTCGGAAAATTATATCCCAGTGCATCAAAAAAACCAAGGTCTCTTTCATGCGGCCCCAAAGTACCACGGGCAATCCATTCGGTTGTTACCACGCACACCATTGGCACCAATACAAAAAAAAGTGTGTTTAACCACCAACTTTTTCTTACACTTTGTGCGCGCTGTGTTTTTAAAAACCCCGAATTTTTCGTGTTTTTCTTTGTCGTGTTATTTTTGCTGTTCTTGGCCGATGTTGCACTTTCTTTTTTCATCTTATTGTGCATATTGAAGAACCCTTTCTCCCCTTAACAAACATATACTCATACGCAAAATCCGTCCGGTTTTTCACCGGACGGATGCCGAAATTCATATTGTGTTAATCCAGTAATAACTCGCCGTGCGTGGGCAAACCTGCTGCATTTGCTTCATCTGTATCAATATGCATTGCCGCAGCATATTGCTCGCTCACACGTGCCATCACATCATCAAAAATCAATTTTCTGTCGTTTGTATCGCACAGTACTTTTACATTTTGGCCATTTTGTACCCCAAACTTTTCTGCCGTGTGTGGATCTAAATGCACATGGCGTTTTGCCACAATACAACCTTCTGTCACTTCCACTTCGCCTTTTGGCCCTACAAGCTTTACAGATGCCGAACCTTTGATATCTCCGCTTTCACGAATCGGTGCCGTAACACCAATTTTCCGTGCATCTGTTAAACTAATCTCAATCTGTGTTTCTTTGCGAACCGGCCCGATGATGATAACACCGTTAAACTCACTTTTTGGGCCCACAACCGATACACGTTCTTCACTTGCATATTGCCCCGGCTGAGACAAATCTTTCTTTGGATGCAATTCATGGCCTTCCCCAAATAAAGTATGCAAATCTTTCTCGGTTACATGTACATGACGAGCAGATACTTCTACAATCACTTTTCTAACCACGAGACCCTCCATTAAAACGGTTTGAACTGTACAAACTGCTTTTTGCTTTTGAACTCTTTTACACGTGTTTGAACACATATAAAGTGTTTACTATTATACCACAATTTCCATTGATTGCCTAGAGGATAAAACTGACTGAATATGTTATACTATTATGAATGCATTTCAGAAACTTTGACCATAGGGAGATTGCCATGGATACACTAAAAAAATTACGCGAAGATTGCCTTTGCTGCACACACTGTGAACTGGAACAAACACGCCAAAATGTAGTGTTTGGTGTTGGCAACGAAGCCTCTGAAATTTTATTTTTAGGCGAAGGCCCCGGCAAAAATGAAGACGAGCTAGGAGAGCCTTTTGTAGGCCGTAGTGGCAAATTGTTAGATTATTATTTAGCATCCATCGGCCTTCATCGTCAAAAAAATATCTACATTACCAACATTGTAAAATGCCGCCCGCCAAACAACCGCGACCCTCTACCTGCCGAGCAAAAGTCCTGCTTTCCTTGGCTACAAATGCAATTTCAAATTATGAAGCCCAAAATTGTGGTTTGCCTTGGGCGGGTTGCCGCAAAAGTGATGATTCAAAAAGATTTTTCGGTTATGAAGCAACATGGAGAATGGTTTTACAAAGATGGCATTTGGTATATGGGCACACTACACCCGGCCGCCTTACTACGTTGCCCCAAAAACAAACCCTTTGCTTTGGCAGACTATGCCGCACTACGCAACAAAATAAATGAAGTGTGCAACCACACAGAGCTTCTTCCACCCGAGCCATAATGGCTGCAATTCTGTTCCATTCTTATGCATAACACATTAGATCTCTCCGAAAAAAATAATGAGTAAATCGTACTCACCATGCCCCTCATAAAAAAACCTCATGAAATTGGCCACCAAACAACCAATTTATGAGGTTTTTTATTTGTATAAGGCAAAACCCGGGCATTATTCAAACAACGACATTTGGTTGCTTTTCGGCATCGAGCCAAGCGCCCCCATTTCTGCTAGCGTATCCATCACCGTTGTAGACACGCCCGCCACACGTTGCAAATCGTCTTGCGAAAGATACTTTTGCCCTTCTAACGTTGCTCTTTCTAAATCATCTGCTGCTTTGTCGCCCACGCCTTTCATAGACAAAAACGGTAGGCGAATTTTGCCGTCCTCTATGCAATAACTTGTGGCACGGCTTTTCCCAAGCTCTATCGGCAAAAACTCATATCCTCGTAGCAATAATTCATACACAATTTGCAAAGATGTCACGGCACCTTCATTTTTTGCTGTTTTTTCGAGTTTTGCCAGTTCCACTGCCTTTGAAAGACGATATTTTGCCACTTTCGTTCCGCCCACAGCGGCCTCGTAATCAATGTCTTCGCCTCGCACGGTAAAGTATGTGGCATAAAAAGCCAACGGATAATGTATTTTAAACCACATCAAACGCACCGCCGACATCAAATAAGCCACAGCATGGGCTTTGGGGAACATATATTTGATTTTGCGGCAACTTTCTAAATACCACTCGTCTACATTATGCTTGCGCAGTTCTTCTTCCACACCGGGAGCAAACCCATTTTTTGCCACTTTTCCTTTACGCGTTTGCTCCATCACATCAAATGCCATTTTAGGTGGCACCCCTTTATGAATCAGGTCTGTCATAATAGAGTCACGCGTTCCAATTACTTCAGAAATGGTGCAAATTTCGTTCTTAATCAAATCTTGTGCGTTTCCATTCCACACGTCTGTTCCGTGCGAAAGCCCCGAAATTTGAATGAGGTCGCCAAAATTTTTCGGCTGCGCCTCCACCAACATTTGCCGCACAAAACCCGTGCCAAGCTCCGGAATGCCAAATGTACCCGTTTCACTGCCCAGCTCTTTTGCACTGATCCCCAGCGCCTGTGTAGACGTAAGCAAACTAATCACTTTTTCATCATTCATAGGCACATCATCCATCTTAATGCCTGTGTGCTTTTCTAAATGGTGATACATCGTGGGCACATCATGGCCAAGTTCATCCAGCTTCAACAAGGTTTCATGCAGATATTTAAACTCAAAATGGGTGGTAACCACACCTTTTTCTTTATCATCTGCCGGATGTTGCACCGGGCAAAAATCGGTTATTTCATACCCTTTTGGCACCACCACCATGCCACCGGGATGCTGCCCTGTGGTGCGCTTCACCCCTTCACAGCCCATTACCAATCGGTCAATTTCAGCATTGGGCACATTCAGCTCTCGCTCATCCAGATATTTTTTCACATAACCGTACGCCGTTTTGTCTTGCATGCCAGACACAGTGCCCGCTTTAAATACATACTCTTTTCCAAACAATTCCTCCGTGTAGCGGTGTGCTCTGCCCTGATATTCTCCGGAAAAGTTCAAATCAATATCCGGCTCTTTATCGCCTTCAAAACCAAGAAATGTCTCAAACGGAATTTCATTTCCGTCGCCAACCATTTTGGTTTCACACTGTGGACAATTTTTATCCGGCAAATCAAACCCACTGGCCACACTGCCGTCTGTGAAAAAATAACTATATTTACAAGATGGGCACAAATAGTGTGGTGGCAATGGATTCACCTCAGAAATCCCGGCAAAATTAGCCACCGCAGACGAACCAACCGAACCACGGCTACCCACAAGATACCCGTTTTCCTCGCTGTTTTGCACCAGCTTTTGCGCAATAACATATAAAACAGCATACCCATGCTTTATAATGGAGTCCAGTTCTTTCTCAAGCCGTTCGCTCACAATTTCTGGCACAGGCTCTCCATAGCGTGCTTTTGCATTATCCATTGTTTTCTGGCGCAAAATTTCTTCAGAACCTTCAATTTTAGGCGTAAACATCCCCTTTGGTATTGGGCGAATTTCGTTGCTAATGCGATCTGCCAATTCGTTTGGATACGTCACAACCACTGCTTTTGCATCGTCTTCATCCAAGTACGAAAACTCAGAAAGCATCTGTTCTGTTGTACGAAAATAAAGTGGCGCTTGGTTATCTGCATCCGAAAAGCCTTGCCCAGCCTGTAGCACACTGCGGTAAACACTCTCATGCTCACGCATAAAATGCACATCGCCTGTGGCCACCACGGGCTTTTGTAACTTTTTCCCCAGTTCCACAATTTTTTTATTAAACTGCTGAAGTGTTTCTTCGCTATCCACCCTGCCTTCACGCACCAAAAAAGCATTATTGCCAATGGGCTGAATTTCCAAAAAGTCGTAGTAAGAGGCAATTTGTTCCAGTTCCTCGTCATCCGCCCCAGAAAGCACCGCCCTATACAGTTCCCCCGCCTCACAAGCAGAGCCCACCAAAAGCCCTTGTCTGTGCTGGTTTAACAAACTTTTCGGCACACGTGGCCCCTTGCTTTTACCCGAACTATAAAATTCAATATGGCTTTTTGAAACCAGCTTATATAAATTTTTCATTCCCTCTTGCGTTTGCACGAGCAAGATGAGGTGAAAATTCCGGCGCGTCAAAATATTGCCACTGGAAAGATTTGTATTTAACTCATTCAGTTTCTGAATGCCACGGCTTTGCAGTTCTTCCAGCATACGTAAAAACATTACGGCTGTTGCTTTTGTATCATCCAGCGCACGATGATGATTAAACGCCGGCACACCGAGGTGCGCTGCCAATGTATTTAACTTATAATTTTTCAGCCCTGTATAAAGCACTTGCCCCAGTGGCAATGTGTCGATACTGGCCATTAAAAAAGGTACTTTGGCTCGTTCTGCAGCCGCCCTTATAAAACGCATATCAAAACCATGCCCATTGTGCGCCACCAGCACACTGTCTTTGGCAAACGCCAAAAAATCTTGCACAGCAACATCCTCTAGGGGCGCATCTGCTACCATGTCGTTTGTTATGCCGGTTAATTGTGTAATTTTAGGCGGAATGGGCCGCTGTGGATTCACAAATGTGGAAAATGTATCTTGCACTTGTCCATTTTCCACCACCACAGCAGCAAGTTCTGTCATGCGATCTGTTAAAGGAGAAAGACCTGTTGTTTCAATATCAAACACGACAAAACGAGTGCCTTCTAACAGCCCTTCTGCGGGACGATCCAAAACGGCAATTTTATCATCAATGCAATATGCTTCCATCCCATAAATCAATTTGAAATCCGGAAAATCATTTTTCAAGCCTTCGTACGCCAGCATGGCCTCCGGATACGCCTGCACCACACCATGATCTGTAATCGCCACAGCACGATGCCCAAGCTTTGCCGCTGTTTTTACCACTTCTTTTGGGTCACACAAACCGTCTAAAGTGCTTAGTTTCGTATGTAAATGTAGTTCTATACGTTTTTCGTCTGCTTCGTCTTTAAGCGGTTTTCTTTTCACACGCAAAATATCGCTTGGTTTAAAGATATAAGAATTCTCAAAACTATCGTGTGTATATTCACCGCGTATAAATAGCGTATCTCCTGCCGATATTTCACTTAATTTCCCCGGCTGTATGTTAAAAGACAAATGTACTTTTATCTTAACCGAACTGTTATAGTCGGTAATACGAAATAACAAAATCTGGCCGCCACGCCGCAATTCGCGCCAGTCTACCTTAAACACATCGCCGAACACCACACATTTGTGGCTGCCTTCATCCAGCTCTGCCAATGGCTCTAATTCCGCCGGGGTAAACGATGACCCAAACAGAAGTTCTGCTGCTGAATCCTCTAGCTCCACACCTTCCATTTTGGGCAATATAATCCCACGACTTTTCGGTTTTGGTGGTGGCGCCTTGCGCTCGATACGCTCTATCACATCATCTCTATCTAGCGGCGTAGAATTGAGCAGTTCCACTTGCGGTCTCCGGCCGGTGGCCTCTTCCACCAAATTGGCAAATTGTGCCGGAAAATCCATCGTATGAAGCAGCCTGCATCCCGTTGGCACATCAAATCGAATACAATCGCCTTCCATTGTGATGGACGCCTTATTAAAATATCCATTCAAAGGCAGCCCACGCAATTTCAAAGCGTCCAGCAAATAAAAAAGGCTCTCTCTTTCCAAACATTCGTATGGAAAACAGCCGCACAAGGTAACCTCGTACAGCGGAAAAAGAGCTTGCAGCCCCTCGTGCAAACAGCGGCTTTGAGCCTCGTTTAACACAAAATGACTGTGATATTGTATTTTAACCCGTCCGTTCCGCTCATCCACACTCACACTTTCAATGACGATATCACCTGCAGTGTCAAACGTGTTTTCTTGTTGAAACTCAGGGCATAGCTCCAGCAAGGGCAAGCCCAAAATCGATTCCTCCTAAAAATGCATCTTCCATTATATGCTTTTTACAGCATGGATACTTCTTTTAAAAGCTCTTCCACAAAATTCTCTCGCACCACGCGCACTTGTTCCCCTTTTCGGAAAATCACCGCGCTGTCTTTCCCACCGGCCAAGCCCACATCTGCTTCTTTTCCTTCCCCAAGGCCATTTACAACACAGCCCATCACAGCCACTTTCACATTCTTTTTTGAGCCTTTCAGTTGCTTTTGAACTTGTTCTGCAATGGCTTGTACCGGGATGCATGTGCGCCCACACGTAGGGCAACTAATTATCTCTGGCCCGGCTACAAAGTGCCCCGCCGAACGCAATATTTCAAAACCGGCTTGCACCTCGCTACTTGGGTTCTCGGTTAAAGATACACGCAGCGTATCACCAATGCCATCCAGCAGCAAACTGCCAATGCCCATAGCACTTTTAATAAGCCCTGTGCGCTCCAGCCCTGCCTCTGTAACACCAAGATGCAACGGGTAAGAGCATTGTTGTGCCAGCAAGCGATATGCCTTTACATTGATAGGCACATGGCTTGACTTTAAAGAAATGACAATATCATCAAAATCGTATTTTTCCAAAAGGGACGCTTGCATCATGGCACTTTCCACCAAAGCTTCCGCCGTTGGGTGCCCATATTTTGCAAGCAATTCTTTTTCAAGGCTTCCACCATTTACACCAATGCGGATGGGTACCCCTTTTGTTTTACATGCTGCTGCCACCATTTTCACACGGTCGGCCCCGCCAATATTCCCCGGGTTGATACGCACTTTATCCACACCTGCCTCAACACAGGCCAATGCAATGCGGTAATCAAAATGAATATCGGCCACAATGGGAATTTGCACGGCATTTTTAAGTGCATCTATCAGGCAAACATTATCCCGATGCGGCACACTTACACGCAATATTTCACAGCCTGCTTTTTCCAGTTCTTTTGCCTGTTGTACATTGCCTGCTACATCGTGTGCCGGCACATTTAACATGCTTTGCACGCGCACTGCACCACCCGCGCCAAGCTCTATGTTCCCCACACGCACACATTTTGAAATTCTTCGTTTGTTTTCCATGCATTTACCCCGCTAGCCGCGCAACATCATTAAATGTTGCAAACAACATCACACCTATCAGCAGTGCAAAACTTGCCAAGTTCAGTGCCGTAACAAATCGTTCGTTCAATGGCCGGCGTAAAATGGCTTCCACCAATATCTGTAGCGCCTTGCCGCCATCTAGCGCCGGCAATGGCAACATATTGATAATCCCCAAATTGATGGAAATCAGTGCCAATAAATTTAGCACACTTTGCCACCCTATGGAAACTGCCGCGCCCACTTGGCTTACAATGCCCACCGGCCCCGACAATTGATTGACTTCAATGCGCCCTAAAAGCAAATCAACCAAGCCGAGATAAATCATGCGTGCATAAGACAATGTGGTTAAAAATGCTTGTTCTACCACCGTCCACACATTTTTTTCCACTGCTTGCACTTTAAAGCCCAAATCTAAATACGTAAACACTTCGCCGGTGCTCTCATCTATAATTGGCTCGCCCGTTTCTGGGTCTACTGCTTCCACAATGGGGAAACTTACATGATTCAATGTCACATCCTGCCCGTCTCGTTCCACTTCCAATGTAAAGTTCCCATTGTTTGTTCGTGCAAATTCATACATTAAATCGTTTAAAATAAAAACAGTGCGTCCGTTCACTTCCAAAATTTTATCGCCCACTTGCAGCCCTGTTTCAGCATTGGTTACCTGCGCTATGGTGCTGCTAGCAATGGGCCCACCAGCTGCCACCAAAATTACCAATGCCAAAAAACCAAGCACAATATTCATAAAAGCGCCTGCAACAATCACCGCAAGCCTTTTTAATACCGGTGCTTTTGAAAAACTTCGCTCCGAAGCATCTGCTTCGTTGTTTTCTGCCTCCATTTGCACATAGCCGCCAATGGGCAATGCGCGCACAGCATATGTAGTTTCACCTTTTTTCTTTTTAAAAAGTGCCGGCCCCATGCCAATAGCAAACTCCAAAACACGAATGCCACTTTTTTTTGCCACAGCAAAATGCCCAAGCTCGTGCACAAAAATAACGGCACCAAACACAAGCACAGACACAAGCAACATCAAAACAACGTCCATTTCATTCCCTTTCTTATCGTGCAGGCTTTAATTCAATGTTCTTTTTTTGTTCGCTTGCACATACTGCCGTGCCAAAGCATCACACGCATACACATCCTTTAAATCGTATGCACCGGCAAAAGAATCGCTGTCCACACAGCCCTCCACAAGACGGCCAATGTCTAAAAAAGAAATTTCGTCTTTTAAAAACAACGCCACTGCCTCTTCGTTTGCACCGTTGGCAGCACAAGCTGCAAGGCCACCTTTTTTCGCGGCTTTTTTACATGCCGCCAAACAACGAAATGTCTCTTCGTCTGCCATGCCAAAGTCCAAACGGGTCAACGCTTGAAAATCAAGCTGTGGCGCCGTGCCAGGCACACGTGCCGGGTACGTTAAAGCATATTGTATCGGCAGGCGCATATCCGGCACACCCAGTTGCGCCAAAACGGAATTATCAGAAAACTCCACCATCGAATGAATGATGCTTTGACGTTGCACCACAATTTCTACCTGCTCTGCACGCAAATCAAACAGCCACATTGCTTCAATAAATTCCAGCCCTTTGTTCATTAGTGTGGCAGAATCGATTGTAATTTTGTTCCCCATTGCCCAATTCGGATGGTTCAAAGCATCTTGTACTTTCACTTTAGCAAGATCTTGTGTTGTTTTTTTGTAAAAAGGGCCACCTGAAGCGGTTAAGATAATACGTTTCAGCTCTTTTGCAGAATGTTCGTCTTGCAAACACTGAAAAATAGCGCTGTGCTCACTATCCACCGGCAACAGCTTTCCACCCTTGGCCTTGCTTTCTTGCACCACAAGCTCGCCACCTGTTACAAGGCTTTCTTTATTCGCAAGGGCAACATCCATACCACGGCCCAAAGCCGCCAAAGTGGCATCGAGACCTGCAATCCCTACAATCGCATTCAACACCACATCAGCCTCACACAGCAAAACAGCCTCGCGTGCTGCATCTTTGCCAAACAAAAGTTTTGGCGGAAACGGCAATGCTGCAAGTTCTGCCTCTATTTTTGTAGCGGCTTCTTTTGTTGCCACCGCTACAATGGGAGGTAAAAATTCACGCACTTGTTCTAAAAGCAAATCTGTATTTTGGCCCGCACAAAGAAGTGCCACCTCATCATTTTGCTGACGAATCACCTCTAGGCTTTGCCGGCCAATTGAACCTGTGCTACCGAGAAGTGCCACACGTTTTTTCATAATTCCCCTCGCCCTATTAAACAGTGTGATGAAGCTGAATGGCCAATGCCACAAGCGGTGCGATTAAAAGCAAACTGTCGAAGCGGTCCATAATGCCTCCGTGGCCCGGAAAAAGCGTTCCGTAATCTTTAATACCACATTGGCGTTTTACGGCAGAAGCAAGTAAATCTCCTAGTATTCCTAAAAAAGAGGCCGGTATGCCCAAAAGGGCCACATATAAATAATACGCTGTGCCGCCTTGAGCAAACAAAAGGCCCACCGGCCAAAACGATGTATACAAAACACTGATAACAAGCCCTAAAAGCATGCTGCCAAACACACCGCCAACCGCGCCTTCTTTTGTTTTATTTGGGCTAACGTTTGGTGCAAGCTTATGCCGGCCAAAGGTGCGCCCCACAAGGTATGCAAATGTATCTCCACCCCATGCATATCCCATCACCATCACGGTGCAATACACCGCATCATTTCCGTATGTTTGCACCGGTAGTAATGTTTTAAAGCTGATAAGTGAGTAAAAACAAAATAGAATAACCAGGGAGTATGCCGTCATTGCACCATATTTTGCAAAATCGATTTGCTTACTGTTGCGCACAAAACAAACGCCCCAATAAAGAAGATACCCATAAACCACTGCCCCCATCCATTCTGCCTTGCCAAAAAAAGGCAATAGCATCACAAGCAGCACCAGTGGCACAAACCCAATATATATGTATAGCTCTTTCTTTCCAAAACCAAATGCATTAAAAAGCTCGTGAATTGCAATAAGGCAAACAACCGAAAACACTACGTCAAACAAGATGGTTTCGAAAACAAGAAACGCTAAAATCAGCAGCAAAATGCCCACCACTGACGTAATGACCCGTGTTTTCATGCAAAATCCCTCCAAAAAATGTTTCTATTTCACTCTTTTTCCGCTTATACAAGGCCGCCAAATCGCCGCTCACGCCCATGGTATTCCGCGATAATGTCATCAAAATCTTTTCTTGTAAAATCCGGCCACAACGTGTCTGTAAATACAAATTCTGAGTAGGCACATTGCCAAATTAAAAAGTTGGAAATTCGTTTTTCGCCAGATGTACGTAAAATCAAATCCGGCATAGGTTGCCCCTGTGTATATAAGCGCTTGCTAATTTCTTCCTCGGTAATCTCCTCTACCTTGCGCGTGCCGTTTTGAACTTCTTTTGCAAGCTGCTGTGCTGCATGTACAATTTCGTCACGCCCACCATAATTAACGGCAATATTTAACACCATCCCGGTTCGATTGGCCGTTTTTTCCTCAATATCACGCATCATTTCTTGATGCTCGGGGCGCAATGGTGCACGCTCGCCTAAAAAAACCACACGGTTGTTTTCGTTGATATACTTATACAACCGCTTTAAGCTGGTGCCAAACAAATCCATAATCACTTTCAGCTCTTCCGGCGGGCGCGACCAGTTTTCGGTAGAAAAAGCATAATAGGCAATAGAAGCCACACCCAATTCGTTCGCATAGCGTGTGATATCCTCAAATACCTCAGCGCCTTTTTTATGGCCTGCCGTACGCGGCAAGCCTCTTTTCTTTGCCCAGCGCCCGTTGCCATCCATAATGATGCCAATCGATAACCCTTTTGCCGAGTGTTGTGTTTCCATTTTATGTCGCCTTTCTTTTGTTCTACCGATATATTCTATAAAAAGTGCCGCAACGTTGCGCGGCACTCTGCTTGCACATAAAGATATTTTTTACACATGCGCTACATAAAACCAAAATGCCTTGCGCTGTGTAAACACCCACTTATAAGGTGTATCGTTCTATACTGATACGTTCTTAAATTTCCATAATTTCGTTGTTTTTCTCTTCACAGATACGATCAATATCTTTCGTATGATTGTCTGTAACCTTTTGAATCTCGTGCTCGAGCTCTTTTAGGTCATCCTCAGTAATTTCACTTTTCTTCTTTTGTGCTTTGAAATGATCAATGGCCTCACGGCGCACATTGCGCACCGCCACCTTGCATTCTTCTCCGTGCTTCATCACTTCTTTTGTCAGCTGTTTGCGGCGCTCTTCTGTGGGAGACGGAAAAGCAAGACGAATAACCTTACCATCGTTTGAAGGCGTGATTCCCACATCCGAAGATAAAATTGCTTTTTCTATATCTCGAATAAGGCTCACATCCCACGGTGAAATTACAAGCATCCGAGCTTCCGGCACTGAAACCGCCGCCACCTGTTGGATGGGTGTGGGGCTTCCATAATAGTCCACCATCACTTTATCCAAAACAGCCGGGTTTGCACGCCCCGCACGCACCGTTCCCAATTCTTTTTGTAAATGTGCCAAAGCCTTATCCATTTTCTCCATATACGTTTTCATCGCTTCACTCGCCATTTTCACTACGCCTCCCTTTATTTATACTTTTACTAAAGTGCCAATGCTTTCGCCTTGCAATGCACGTTTGATGTTATCTGGATCCGACAAATCGAACACGAACAAAGGTAAATTGTTTTCGCTACACAAAGCAGCCGCCGTGGCATCAAGCACGGCCAATTTCTTCTCAAGCATTTCGCTAAAATGCAACGTATCGTACTTAACAGCATCTGGGTTTTTCTTTGGGTCGCTATCATACACACCGTCCACCATTGTGGCCTTTAGCACAATGTCGGCACCTATTTCAGCCGCACGCAAAGCCGCTGCTGTATCGGTGGAAAAGAATGGGTTCCCTGTGCCACACGCCATCACCACAATGCGCCCATGCTCCATATGCCGTATCGCCTTGTTTCGAATATACGGCTCTGCTACTGCTTGCATCGGAATAGCCGTTTGCACCCGCACTTCTTCGCCCATTTTTTCTAGGGCATCTGCCACCGCAAGCCCATTCATCACTGTTGCCAGCATGCCAATATGGTCGCTTCTCGTGCGTTCCATATCACCACCACTGCGCCCACGCCAAAAGTTGCCCCCGCCTACCACGATAGACATTTGCACCCCTGTTTTGTGCGCCTTTGCTACACCGGCACAAATACTTTGTACTGTTTCCACATCAATGCCAAACCCTTTGCCGCCAGCCAATGCTTCGCCAGACAATTTAAGTAAAACACGATTATACTTTGTTTGCAAACAACTCACCTCATTTCACCTTTATCCGATTATATCTATTTTACAATAGAATACCGCCAATGTAAAGCAAACAAAAAGGCGCCTTGCAAAGCAAAACGCCAAGCTATTATACCAAAAACAATTCGTAATAGAAACGCAAAATAGATACCCGTGCAGCCTCTTTAACCACCACAAAGTATTCATCTTGCATAAACACCTACTTTTTGAACAACTTCCAAAAACATACCCTACTCAACCAATTTTGCCACAACGATATACCGCTCTGTTTCGCCCCCCACTTCTGCCACACAGGTAGAAAGCACCATAAAACGGTCCGACGTTGTCAATCCATCTAAATTTAAGTTGGCCTCATCATCCTCTGTTTCTCCCAGCCAATCAATAAACCCTTGCAGCTCCTCTGGGTCATTATAATTATGCTCATAAAGGATATTGCGGTTATCGGTAGTAAAGGCTGCCACCACTTCAAATTGTTCTTGACGGTTTGGTGTGTACAGAAACATATCCGGGTTTTCTTCAAAATACTCGGCGTCTTTGTAATTGTGTAATTGTGTAAAAAAGGTATCCTCGGGTGTAAAGTGGCCATACAACACACTCACTGCATCCAGCAAATCGTCCGGATTTTGCATATCGGCAAACACTGCACCGTATGGATCATATTCGCCCTCTACCGTTGTTGTAAGGTATTTTGCATTGTCTACACCACGCATAACCGGATAATCAATCACCGTGCCGGGCACTTCAATCCAGGCAATCACATCATCATTGATTTCTTTCAGTTCTTCAAAGTCGATATCATCGCGAAAAGAAGTTTCTTCTGCTGCCACCTGCGAGGAAGAGCTCGGTATGGATGGCAAAGAAACCGAAGATGCGTCTTCCTCGCCACAAGCCACCAGTAAAAAAGATAACGCCATCACAAGACAAAGACCTTTTGATACTGTTTTTGATTTTAAATCCGTTTTTTTACATTTTTTAAAAATTTTCATCACATTTCCTTTTTTCGCTTTTAAGCCCTTGTAATAAGAACTACTTTGTAAGCCATCCTACCTGCCCTAACGTCATCATTTAAGGCAATGCACAACAACACTATTTTATACCAACGCTTTTAAAATAGTAGCACTCTTTCTATGTTGTGTCAAGTTCTTGCTGTGCAACTCCACTTCCATAGAAATTCAATATTTTACTAAAAAAGCAAACGCCTTACAAATAGGCGTTTGCTTTAAAATAATTTTTACCCGTTGTGTCTGTGGGATACATCCTATAGTATTTCTTCTATTCAAAAAGGCCTTATGAGAAGTTATACTTTCTCTGCTTCCACCGTTGCTTTAGCATTCGATTTCTCCGAGGAAGAGGAGTGCTTTTTCCCTTTACTTTCCTTGCGCTCGGCCAACCACACCCAAAGGGGGCCGGCAATGCACATGGTTGAATATGTGCCACTGATCATACCAATCATAAGCGGGAATGCAAATGTAAAGATGCTATCTAAATTATACACCACCGAGAAAATGCACACACATCCCAGTGCCACCACCGTTGTAAGCGTTGTATTGATAGAACGCGCCATACTTTGATTGATACTGCGGTTCATCAGCTCAGAAAAGGGCAGCTTCTTGCCATACAAGCCACGGTTTTCACGCACACGGTCGTAAATAACCACCGTATCGTTAATAGAATATCCCAAAATGGTGAGCAAGGCCGCAATAAAGTTGCCGTTTAACGGAATTTGCAATACTACAAACACACCGTATACAATGCATAAGTCGTGTAACAATGCCACAATGGCCGTAAAGCCACCCAGCCAGCCACCAATGTTTTTAAAGCGAATCCCTATGTACAACAAAATCAATAAAGAAGCCGCAAGCACTGCTATTAAGCATTTTAAAAGGAATGCATTGCCAATACTCGGCGCAACATTATTCACTTCTAGCTGTTCAAACGCATTGTCTGGGAATGTTTCCTGCACAGAAGCACTCAATGCAGCCAGTTCTTCCGCTGTTATGGTTTCACTACCAGGCAATGTAAAGGTAAGCGTACTGCCGCCTGTTGTGGGGTTATCCCCCTCTTGCATTTGCACTTCAACACCCAGTGCATCGTTGGCCACTGCCTGCACTTCCTCCAAGTTCACATCGCCTTGATACGAATATGTGATGAGTGCACCACCGCTGAACTGAACATCCAGTTGCACGCCCAGCACAAACGATGCCACCAAAATAAGAGAAAGCAAAATACCGGAAAATGTAAATAATTTTTTGCGTGCCGCCACAACCTTTAATGTTGGCACAACAGATGCAGTTTTACCCTCTTTTAACGCACCATACCATGTGGGCTTGCGTAAACCTTTAAATTTAGACAGAGAGAACAACATCACGCGTGTGCTTAAAACACCAAAAATCAAGTTTAGAAGCACGCCCACAAACAACGTATATCCAAACGCATAAATAGTGCCTGCTGTAGACGGCCCAAAAGCAAAGAACAGCGGGCGTAGCAACAAAGCAAAGAAATTATCCGATGGGCCAAAAGATCCCATCAAAATGGCTGCTACAATCAAAACTGTCACATTGCTATCCACCACCGGTGCAAGCCCACGGCGTGAAGCCGCCCGAATGGCTGCATCCAGTTTTTTACCACTGCGCAGCTCTTCTTTAAGGCGCTCGCCCATGATTACATTGGCATCCACACCAATGCCAATGGATAAGATAATACCAGCAATACCCGGCAAGGTTAAGGTAAACCCGTTAAACACAGAAAAATAACCTGATACGAAGGCCAACGCACCGGCCGCTTGGCCAATCAGTGCCAAGCTTGCCACTGCTCCGGGCAATCGGTATGTGAAAATCATAAAGCAAATAATAAGAAGGAGCGCCACAATGCCTGCCATGGTCATCGCACGTAAAGACTGGCTGCCCAGCGTTGGGCTGATTGTAGAAAAGCTATCGGCTTCTAGTGCAAACGGCAACGAACCGGCATTGATAGTGCTGGCCAAATTTTGTGATGTCTCGGCATCAAAGCCACCCGTAATCACCGCTACATTTGTATCAATTTGTTCATTTACACTTGGGGCGCTAATCATCTGGTCGTCCATCCATATCGAGATGGTTCCGGCCGATTCAGCCAAACGTCCCGTTGCATCCGAAAACTTCTGAGATGCCTCATCTGTCAATTCTAGCTCTACATAATGTTCTGCCGCACCATATTGACTAAGGCTGCCATACTGGGCACTTGCCTGCACCACATCTGTGCCTTCCAAAATGATGGTTTCGGCTGTAACACCAGCAGGTGCACCGCTGGTTTCATCTACTTCACTGCCCTCACGGAATGTAAGCAGCGCCGTTGCAGAAAGTTCCTGAATGGCTTGCTCCGGATCAAACGTAGCTTCATCCGCCTGCCAAGGGAAGCGCAAAATCAACCTGCTTTGGTCCACATCCTTATACAGCTCATAATCGGTGATACCAAGGCCCACCAAGCGCTGTTCTACCACAGCTTGCGCCGAATTCATCTGGGCCTCTGTGGCTTCCACACCGTCGGCCGGCACAAAAGTAACATCCACACCACCACGAATATCAATACCAAAACGGATTTCATCCACACTTTTGATAACAGGTGTTACAATATCTCCGTAACGGCTGCTGTATCCAAACACAGTTGTAACAGCTAAAAACAAAATAAGAAAGGCTGTTACAAAAACCCAAATCTTCCCTTTTCTTTTCATTGTATCCTCCAAATCCAAGCGGCACAACAAAGGTGCCGCTTGGATTGCTTTCTATTGGTTAGCCTTTTTGTTCCAGCAATTTTTCCACTGCCGCAAGGCGCGTGGCCACACCCAGCAACTCTGCTGCAGTTTCCAGCTCTTCCATGGGCGGGAAAGACGGCGCTACACGGATGTGCTCATCTTTCGGGTCTTTACCATATGGGTATGCTGCCCCGGCCGGCGTTGTAACCACCCCTGCTTGTTTGCAAAGCTCTACAATGCGCGAGGCTGTGCCCGGCACCACATATAAACTTACAAAATAGCCACCTTTTGGGTTTGTCCAGCGGGCAATTCCCGATGCCGTAAGGTCTCTTTCGAAAATTTCCACCACTCTATTGAATTTAGGTAGCAAAATATCGGCGTGTTTTTTCATGTGGGCTGCCATGCCTTCTTTTTTCAAGAAGCGAACATGGTTTAGCTGGTTCACCTTATCCGGGCCAATAAGCATAGCCGACATATATTTAAGATACTGTTTAATCATAGACTCACTGCCTGCAATGGCTGCAACACCCGAGCCAGCAAATGTAATTTTACTTGTAGAACACAACATCACAGGGCGATCTTCATTCCCGGCTGCGCGACAAGCCTCTAGCAAATTCGGCACTGTATATGCTGTTTCGGTAAGATGGTGGAAACCATACGCATTGTCCCAAATAATTTTAAAGTCCTTTGCGCCTGTTTCCATCTTCGCCAAACGGTTTACCACTTCTTCCGAATATACATACCCATCTGGATTTGAGTACACCGGCACACACCATACACCTTTTACAGAAGGGTCTTTTGCCAGTTCTTCCAGCACGTCCATATCCGGCCCATCTTCTGTCATTGGCACTGTTACCATTTCAAAACCAAACACCTCCGTAACACGGAAATGGCGGTCATATCCTGGCACCGGGCATAAAAATTTACGGTTCGGCTCATCTTTCCATGGGCCACTTCCTCCGGCAAAGCCATTTTGCCAGCCCATGTTGATAATTTGATACATCATTTGCAATGTGGCATTGTTACCCACCACAATCTCTTCCACGCGAACACCCATCAGTTCAGCAAAATAGGCACGTGCTTCCGGCAAACCCTCTGGTTGGCCATAATTGCGCGCATCCACACCACTTTCATCTTTATATTCTTTATAATCGAGCAGTGGCAAAGAAAGATCCAATTGATTTGCTGCCGGTTTACCACGAGACATATCCAATTTCAAATCCATTTTCTGGAAGCGATTTAACTCTGCTTGTAGTAATGCAAGCTCTGCCTGCAGGTTTTCTTTTGTCATGCTTTGATATTGACTCATTTTTGTGCCCCTCCATATCTTCTTCAAAACTTTTTTGCCATTCAAAAAGTGCAAATCATCAACTCATTTGCCCCATCTTACGAATACACTCAAATATTATAATACAATTCTTTGTATAAAACAAGGTTTTTATCTTGACAAATGCTGTAATATCCAGTAATATATTTCTTGCAGACAATTTTTGGAGAGATGGCTGAGTTGGTCGAAGGCGCACGATTGGAAATCGTGTAACGGTTAATACCCGTTCGAGGGTTCGAATCCCTCTCTCTCCG
>CAYJIH010000028.1:13969-23998 GCA_964370195.1 uncultured Oscillospiraceae bacterium | reverse complement strand
AAGAAAGTCCGCTTTCCATCGCTTGTGCGATTCTGTTTGTGCTTCTGGCAAAATCGAATGCCCGTGCTGTTTCAATGCAAAGGGACTCCCTTGTTATTCCTACGCAAGCTTTAGCTATTGTATACATGGCCTGTTGATTTCATTATTACTTACTCAATTTCACAATTCAATAGGAGCAATTGGTTATTTGAACCGCTTAAATATTTTCAAAAGAGCAATAAGAAATTCGCAAAACATTAAACATAAATTTTATTACAGAAAAGAAAAAAGCCCACAAAACGTGAGCTTTTTCTTCGTGAAAACGTATATTTTCACTGGAGCTACTGATCCGATTCGAACGGACGACCTGCTCATTACGAGTGAGCTGCTCTACCAGCTGAGCCACAGTAGCGTCTATATGTGAGAAGCCATACCCTATCTTTTCAACCTTGCCATGCCATCTCTTTTAACAAGCTATAAAGCACGAATCCATCTTGCCAAATTGCCACCCTGTATCTGCAATTGATAACCCGCTCATTAAAAGCGCACCACACCATCAACTAAGCCACAGTAACATTTTATCCGATGATTTACAAATCTAGCTTTATCTATTATAATAGGTTTCTACGATAAGTCAAGACTGAAATGAGGTAAAAAATATAATGTGGAGCGAAACAGCTGCAATTTTGGCGCTATATCTATTGATTTTTGTTTTACTGTTAAGAAAAAAACATATTGGCTATGCACTGTCTGTTGTTTGGTTAAGCATTTTGCCTTGTGCACATCTATTTTTCGGCCTCCTGTCCTTTTCCCCGCTTCCCAGTGCCCTTCCCATTTCATACCATGTTGTGCAAGCTTTTGTTGACTTGTTGGCCACTGTTGTTACCGTGGTGGCCATTGTTTTGTTTAGCCGCAAAATCGATTCAACGTCAAATCGACGCATTTATCTCTTTTCCCTCACAACATACTCTGTTTTGCTTGGCTGGGCGTATCTTTGGAACAGTTTGGCCCCCTATATCACCCAAGCCATCTAATCAATCCCAAACTCCCCTGCCTCAAATTCAGGCAATTTTTTTGCACGCTTTGGCACACGTAACAACGGATTATAATGAAAATGCCTACATAAATAATGCGGTGAAACCGGCCCATATCGCCGGCACAGTATCATCACCTTATCTGGCCCCAAATGACCCAGTTCACAATAATGGCAACATTTTTCAATACGAGCCCCAAAAAGTTTATCACTCACATTGGCCATCTCCTTTTTTTGAAAATGAATCATTCTCAGTATAACGCAAGTTATACGATTTTCACAATAGATTTAAAATAAAATTAGAATCTTTTTCATATTTTCCCTGTATTTTACAAGGAATTTATGGTATACTGTATATAAAGTAAGAGATATTCTAGCAATTGTAGATAAAAATTTGAGGTGTACCGTGAGTGAAAAACAAGTTGATGTGAAAGACATTGAACTTGCACTGGCTATTTTTGGAAACGCAGACAAAAATGCCCGGTTTATTGAAAGTGAGCTTGGTGTCACCTTGGTCTATCGAGGCACAGAGATCAAAGTCATCGGGTCAGAAGATGCAACGATGCGCGCGCTGAAAGTAATCCAATCACTCTCTACACTACACGAACATGGTTTGCCACTAGATGAACAAGCTGTACGCTATTGCATCTCTATGGTGCAAGAAGGCGAAGAAGAGAAGGTGTCTGACCTCACAGGCGACTTTGTTCTTATCAACGATAAAGGACGCCCCATACGCCCTAAAACTTTAGGGCAAAAAGCGTATATCAGTGCCATTCAAGACCACGCCATTACGTTTGGTGTTGGCCCTGCCGGCACAGGAAAAACATATTTGGCTGTTGCTATGGCCGTGAAAGCATACAAAACAAAGGAAATTAGCCGCATTGTGTTAACGCGGCCGGCTGTGGAAGCTGGTGAAAAACTTGGGTTTTTACCGGGAGACCTGCAAAACAAGGTAGACCCTTACTTACGACCTTTGTATGATTCTTTATTCGATATGATGGGTGCGGAAGGCACCTCTCGACTATTAGAAAAACAAATTATTGAAGTAGCCCCTTTGGCGTATATGAGAGGGCGCACACTGGATGATGCTTTTATTATTTTAGATGAGGCCCAAAACACCAGCCGAGAGCAAATGAAAATGTTTTTAACACGCATGGGGATTGGCTCAAAGGTGGTAGTAACCGGCGATGTTACACAAATTGATTTGCCTGATAAAAACCGAAGTGGATTGGTAGATGCGCTTATCACATTAAAACATCTGCAAAACATTGCACGCATTCGCTTTAGCGAAAAAGATGTAGTGCGGCATCGTTTGGTACAAGAGATCATTCGAGCCTATGATAAAGCCGATACAAAACAAAAACGGTAAAGGAGTGGGAAATGTGGCGCATAAGGTGTATATTTCAAATCGTCAAAAAGCTGTAAAAATTCCATCCGGGCTACGCATTTTGATCCGTCGTTCTTGCAATGCAGTATTGGAACTGGAAGGGTTTAGCCAACCAGCCGAGGTCAGTGTTACCTTTGTGGATGATGAAGAAATTGCAAAATTGAATCAACAATACCGCAACAAACCAAATTCAACCGATGTTTTAAGTTTCCCCTTAAACGAAGGCGGAAAATACGAAAAAAACCAAGAAACCGGCGCTGCTATCTTAGGGGATATTGTCATTTCTATGGAGCGCGCTGTAGATCAATCGCAGTTATACGGGCACACTTTGCAGCGTGAAGTTGCTTATTTAACAGTACACTCTATGTACCATTTACTAGGGTATGACCATGAACCAGGCGGTTTAGACGCTGTTCACATGCGCGAAAAAGAAGAAAATGCACTAATGAAACTTGGCCTTCCACGAACTGTGTCTTACACACCACCGGAGTAACCACCACATGAAACGCTTTTTGCGCAGTTTTATGTATGCGTTTTTCGGCCTTCGGCTTGCCGTAAGGGAAGAACGCAATTTTCGTTTTCATATTTGTGCTGCAATTTATGTGTTCTTTTTTTCTGGTTTTTATGAATTCAGTCGCCTTGAATATGGTTTGCTTGTAACCATAGTAGCCGGCGAATTGGCACTGGAACTTGTGAACACCTCACTAGAAAGAGCCGTAGCCAACCCAGAACCGCACCGATACGAACTGGCTGGAGCTGTAAAAGATTTGGCGGCCGCCGCTGTTTTGGTGTTTAGCATGGGTGCGTTGGTTTGCGGTTTTTTTCTGTTTTGGGATGTTCCTACTTTTATAACAATAGGCCACTTTTTCTTAAACCACGTATGGGCGATTCTCTTGCTTATTTTATCCCTCTTGATTGCCATTCGCTTTGTGTTCTATTTTTCGCCAAAATCCACTAAAAAAAAGGATACCTAATGTATGAATAAAACCTCACAAAGTCGTTCGGTGTTTGTTGCCATCGTGGGCAAGCCAAATGTTGGGAAATCGTCCCTGCTAAACCGCTTCATTGGCCTTAAAGCAGCTATTGTTTCCCCAAAACCACAAACAACACGCACAAGAATTACCGGAATTTTAACAAAAGATACGCTTCAGTATGTTTTTTTAGACACACCCGGGTTTCACAAACCACACAATAAACTGGGTGAAAAAATGGTGGGTACGGTACGCACCTCGCTTTGCGATGCCGATGTTGTACTGATGCTGTTTGAGCCACAAGGTTCCTTGCGAGAAGATGAAACAGAACTGCTGGCTTCGCTAAAAAACAGCAACACACCGGCGCTTGCTGCTGTAAACAAAGTAGATAAGCTTACCCGGCTAGACCATTTGGCACAGCGCGTGGAAGAGCTGGAGGCCCTTGGCATCTTTCGTCAAGTTTACGGCGTAAGCGCCGAAACAGGGGAAGGAAATGAAACATTGCTAGATGCTCTTGCAGAATTTTCGCAAGATGGACCCCATTTTTTCGCAGACGACGCATACACCGACCAACCAGAACGCGCGCTTGTTGCAGAGCTTGTGCGCGAAAAATTGCTTTTGCACATGCGCGAAGAAATCCCACATGGAATTTATGTGGAGGTGGAACGCTTTAAAGAACGCATCAACAGCAACATCATCGACATTGATGTCACCATTTTTTGCGAAAGAAAAAGCCACAAAGGCATGGTAATCGGAAAAGGTGGCCAAATGTTGAAAACGGTTGCAAGCGAAGCACGCTTAGACACAGAACAGCTATTAGACGCAAAGGTGAATTTGCAGTGCTGGGTAAAAGTGCGCGATGACTGGCGCGACGACAACAACTTCTTAAATCGCTCTGGCTTTGCAGACTGAGGATATTTTCAATGACCATCACCGATCACGGACTTGTTTTACGCGAAACAAAATACGGCGAAAGCCATCGCATCCTCACAGTGCTTACCAAAACCCATGGTATCCTCTCTATTACTGCAAAAGGCAGCTTGAACCCCAAAAGCAAATTCTTCAGTGCCGGCGGATTATATTGTTATTCCGAATGGGTTTTTCAAGAGGGCGCCAAAACGTATTTTGCAAAAGAAGCCGCCCCCATCGAAACATTTTTCGGGCTACGTACCACTGTGGAAAATGTCTACCTAGCAGCATACATAGCCGAACTCGCACAATTTTTTTCACCTGTGGGCGAAGAATGCCCCTCATTATTGCGTCTAACACTCAACAGTTTTCATGTTTTAAGCCATCACCAAAAACCGCCCTTGCTTGTAAAATCTGTGTACGAAATGCGCAGCATGAGTGAGCATGGCTTTATGCCGGATTTGCTTGCTTGCAAGTCTTGCGGCCAATTTGACAAAGGCGCCTTTGCCTTTCTTGTGGCAGAGGGCATTTTGTTGTGTGAGGCATGTGCAAAAAAACAAAACATTACCTGCAACCTTGGCGAAGCTTCCCTGCTTGCCTTGCGTCATATTGTATATTCGGAAAACGATAAATTGTTTTCCTTCACATTAAAACCAAACAGTATGCAACAACTAAATACGGTTACTCAGCAATATATTTTACAACATTTACACGCAGCCCCACGTAGTTTATCTGGGCTTGCACTACTTTTAGACGGAGACACAATCACAACATGAATGAACGAGATTATACGAGCATAGAGCTGGATAAAGTGGTAGAAATGGCCGTGCCATACGCCGCCTGCCACGAAAGTAAGGAGAGTTTGCGCGCAGAACGTATCCAAACAGACGCCGCCTCGGTTCGGCTGTTGCTTGCGCAAACCGATCTTTTGGCCAGCCACCTGCTCAAAAATGGAAATCCGCGCCTTTCCTCTTGCGAAGGCGCTCTTGCTGCTGTGCTTCGGGCCAAAAAAGGCGGCATATTATCGATGGCAGAGCTGCTGGGCGTTGCCGGTGCTTTGCAAAATTTTCAGCGGTTAAGCAGCTGGTTTGCCGTGCAAGAAGCCGAGGAAACCGTGCTTAGCGACCTATTTTTCACCATCACACCTCAAGTGGGTTTGCAAGAACGCATTCGTGCATCTATTTTATCAGACAGCGAGATGGCCGATACGGCCAGCGATGAACTTTATGATTTGCGCCGTAAAATTCGCATTGCCGAAAACTCCATCCGCGATAAACTAGACCAAGTGCTAAAAAACCAACACCTAAATAAATATCTGCAAGAAAGTTTGGTCTCTCTTCGCAATGGGCGTTATGTTGTGCCTGTAAAAGCAGAGCATCGTGCTGAAATAGGCGGTGTCATCCACGATGTATCCTCCAGTGGCGGCACTTTGTTTGTAGAGCCTTCCGCCGTGGTAGAGGCCAACGCCAAAATTTTACAACTCAAAAACCAAGAACAGGCAGAAATCGAACGTATTTTAGGCGAGTTTTCCCAGGATATTGCAGATATCTCCCCTTTCTTTGAATCCAGCTACGACGCCATGCTAGAGCTTGACAAACGCATTGCCAAAGCAGAGCTTGGGCTATCGATGAACGGAATTTGCCCCACTGTGCAAGATGAGCCACATTTTTCCTTACAAAAAGCACGCCACCCTCTTCTTTCAAAAAACAGTGTGGTTCCTGTTGATATTTCTCTTGACGATGGATGCGACACCATGGTGGTAACCGGGCCAAACACCGGCGGAAAAACAGTGTCGCTAAAAACAGCAGGGCTTCTCTCTGCCATGGGTCAAATGGGCTATCTTATCCCGGCAGCAGATACATCTTTTATCTGTGCATTCCGGGAGATTTTAGTTGATATTGGCGATGAGCAAAGCATTGAGCAAAGTTTGTCCACATTTTCCGGCCACATCCGCAACATTACCGACATTTTACAAAAGGCGGGGCCACGCAGCCTTGTGTTGCTTGATGAGCTAGGCTCCGGCACAGACCCTGCGGAAGGTGCCGCACTGGCGGTGTCTATCATCGAACACCTGCGCTCCCTTGGCGCGCGTGTGATGGCCACCACACATTATGCCGAACTGAAGTTATTTGCACTAGACACAACCGGCGTGCAAAATGCAGGCTGTGAATTTGATGTAGAAACCCTGCGCCCTACTTATCGCCTTGTGGTGGGCGTTCCCGGCCGAAGCAACGCATTTTTCATTAGTGAAAAACTGGGCATATCCGCCAACATAATCGAAAATGCACGTCGTCATATGTCCAGCGAGCAGCGCCGATTTGAAGCAGTATTGGGCCAGCTGGAAGACATGAAGCGCGACGTGCGCGATAAAGAAGCAGAAATTGAACGGCTACAACACCAAGCCGACCATCAACTAGAGCAGGCAAAACAGAAACAAGAAGCCTTAATTCAACAAGGGGAACAAGAACTGGCCGCTGCGCGAAGTCGTGCTAAAGCGCTTAGTGATGACGTAGAAAACCGCGCGTATCAGCTGATGGATGAGATGAAGCGTCTTGAAAAAGACAAACGTAAAAGCGAAACGCAAAAAGCACAACGCGCACGAGAAATAGCCCGAAAAGACGCACTGGGGCTTTCAAAAATAGCACAGCACGGTGAAGTGGCCGAAACCATTTCTTTTGTCCCTCTAAAGCAGGTTACCGTGGGGCAAGAAGTATTTGTTCCACACATGAAAAAAAATGCCACTGTCTCGGCATTACCCAATAAAAATGGCCTTGTCGAGGTGCGCATGGGTGCACTTCGTACAAAGCTACCTCTTAGTGATTTAGCAAAAAGCCAAAAAAGCAACACAAAACCGCCAAAACCACGAGGACAAAGCCGTGTTACACGCCAAGAAAGCATCGGTGCGCGTGGGCCACAGGCAGAGCTTAATTTGCTTGGTAAAACCGTAGAAGAAGCATTGGTAGAAACCGACTTATTCATCGACAATGCCGTGATGTGTGGGCTTACACCCGTGTATATCATTCATGGGCGTGGAACCGGTGCCTTGCGTGCCGCCATCACCGAACATTTACGGCACCATAAAAATGTTGCTTCTTATCGTTTGGGCCGTTATGGCGAAGGCGAAGATGGTGTCACTGTTGCAGAGCTAAAGTAGGCTCTCGCATCTAAAGTAATTTATCCCCTCATCTTCACGCCATATCGCCGCTTATACAAGCTTCATTTTTTCTAAAAGTGCCTGTTTCACCGCCGGCAAATCACTGCTTGTCAGCAATGGAATAAGGCTATTGATTTCATCGATTGGCTTATCCCACCACTTAAAGGCCAACAATAAGGAAATCAAGTCTTCATCAAAGCGTTTCCGAATCGGCCTGCATGGGTTGCCCACCGCTACTGTATAGGGTGCAAGGCTACTGCCCACTACACTATTGGCCCCAACAATTACCCCGTCCCCAATGGTTACCCCCGGCAAAATGGTGCTATTTTGTCCTATCCACACATCATTTCCCACCACTGTATCCCCCTTCACAGGCATTTCCTGTAAGGGCGGCACATCCATATCCCAGCCTTCAAAAATATAAAACGGAAATGTTGACACAGCATTCATTTGATGGTTTGCACCGTTCATAACAAACTGCACACCGCTTGCTATTTGGCAAAACTTACCAATATACAAATGATCATCATAAAACTCATAATGATGCCCAACATGGCTTTCAAAATCGATATCACTTACATAACTAAAGTCACCCGCCACAATATTTCCCCTTGTTATCGTGGGCTTAATGTATGTTACATTATCAAATCCCAAAACAGGATGCACCTTGTTTGGGTTCGGGATTGTTTTCTTCTCCATCGTAACCTCCTGCCAAAAAACCACTTGCATTTTTTTAATGGCAAGTGGTTTTGTTTTTTTGCTAATTTTATGAAACAAGCCCCCGCTGAACGACTGATTGTTTTATGTTAATTCAACAACCAAATTGTTGTATTGAGGTAACCTGCAAACGTAAGCCATGCGATGTATGGCGCCATCAAAAGCGCAGCCAGCCTCGAAAGTTGATACATTTTCCACATAGAAATTGCCACCAACACCCACAAAAGAATAAGCCAAACAAGCGCCACAAAATAAAGGCCCATATTAAAGAATAAGAAACTCCAAACTGAGTTCACCGCCAACTGTGCGCCATAAAACGTAAGTGCTGTTTTCTTTGCCTTTGGCGCTGCTGCAGACACATAGACAAGATAAGACGCAACGCCCATCAATGTGTATAAAATGGCCCAAGCTATTGGAAACAGCCAGCTTGGCGGTGCCAGCGGTGGTTTTTCAAACGCATTAAAAATTTCAGCACTATTGCTGGAGATAATCCCCGTTACAAAGTAAACAGCCAAAGGGATGGCCAGGCAAACAAGAAATGGTTTCCATTTTATTTTCATTACAAACACCCTTTCATTTTCCTTGATACAATACAGTATACAAGTAAATGGGTGCAAAACAAGTAAAATTATGGCGTATGTTTTTTATTTATACATTCACATTGCAGCAAATACATAAACCACAGAACCATTCCCCAGTTCTTATCCTGTCGTTTTTTCTTCGCAGCAAGTGTTCTTGTGTCGATACTCTGCTTGTAAAGTTTGAAAATCCAGCGTTAATAATTGTGAAAAAGAATCGATAGCGCAAGGTGAGTCTTTTACATCGCCAAAGCCATAGGCCGCATAAACAAATGGCACACATGCTTTTTTGCTTGCCATATAATCACCAAGCGTATCCCCTACATACACAGCATTCGTCAACCCATGTTTTTGCATGATTTGCCTAATATTGTCTCCTTTTGGTCTGCCTGTATCCCCATAGCAAAGGTGATCTTGAATGTAAGGAGCCAACTGCGTGTTGTGCAAAAACGCCTCAATATATCCGGACATACAGTTACTTACGATATATAAATCGTGTGTCTTACTTAGCGTTGCAACGCCTTCCAACACACCATCGAACACATAACATGGAGCCACATTCATGTAAACATGCTCTTCCTTCGTGCACCTTTTTTCCAGTTCTTCCCGCTCTTCCCTTGACAAGTTCGGAAACAACGTTTCAAATATCTCCTCTATCGGTTTTCCAAACAAACCCTTTAACATCTTCCCGGTTAATGGGGCTGGCTCTTGCAAATATTCCTGTATAACTTTATTCCACGCACGCGCCACCTGCTCTGTTGAATCCCATAAGGTTCCGTCTACATCTAAAATAATTGTCGCCATTTTTCTTTCCTATCTCAAAAACGACAGCATCTTCTGAAAAGCGGTTTCCTTTCAAAAGATGCTGTCGTGAAAATATAAATTTTGATTTTTGTAAGACTATACCATTTCTACATAATTTGAATAATTTCCATCTTCATCTATTTCCACATACATTGTTAATTCTGTAATTTCCGTAAGTGGGATATCATAAAACTCATACTCATCACCATCGGAATCGATTGTTTTCATATCGTATGTGGTGCCTGCCACTGCCATCACTTCCGAAGACACCGGCACGCTCGTCTCATCTGGTAGCACTTCATCGCCAGACAACAAATTGTCGCCCCAATCGGTTTCAGTGCTAGGGGATACACGAATGTCCACCAAATCAGCACCACTCATATTAACAAGTTCAAAATCAATGCTAAACAGTTCCACTTCCTCAGAAGCCACCGCTTCCTCCATTTCTGAAGTAGCTACTGCCTCCGAAGCCGGTGTTGAAACCGAAGCCGGTGTTG
>CAYJIH010000028.1:0-13869 GCA_964370195.1 uncultured Oscillospiraceae bacterium | reverse complement strand
CCGAAGCCGGTGTTGAAACCGAAGCCGGTGTTGGCTCCGGTGCTGGTGCCGTTGACGATGCTGTTTCTCCACCACAGGCGGCAAGCAAAGCCACACAAAAGGCTGATGCCATAAGTATTGATATTATTTTGCGCATAAAAATTTCCTCCAATTTGCAGTTTCATGTGGCCAAAACAAACACTGTATACAAAGAGCATACGATTTAGGCCACCACCTTGTTTGCAAATTATATCATTTTTTAGCCATATTAACAATTCATTTCCCTATATTTTGTAAGGTTTGCCTGTTTGTCCTTCCTACTTCCTTCCGATTTTAGAGGAATTGCCATCGTATTCGACATAAGAAAACCGCGCTTTCACGCGCGGTTTTCTTATCCTATGGCAATTCGTCAATTGGCCGTGGTTTTGAAAAATGATATCCTTGTGAATGAGCCACTTTATGCGCAACCAACATATTTTGTATATCTTCATTCTCAACATATTCTGCGATTACTTGCGATTCAATCAGATCCGTCATAAAACAAATCGATTGTAAGATAATCCTGTTTTCTGATTTTGTTACAATATCACGTATAATCTGCCCATCCACTTTAATATAATCTGGTTTTAAGGAAATGATAGCTGCATACGTGGCATAGCCTGTGCCAAAATCATCCACAGATACTTTACACCCAAAACTGCGCACCATTTCCACAAAGTCAAACAGGGCATTGTCTTTATTATAATCTTCTGTCTCCACAAACTCCAGCGTAATCAAATCCGGCCGTGGATGTGTCTGTAATCGATCTAAAAACCACTTTTTAAATGATGGAGTGCGAATATCGTACAGCGAAATATTCAGTGATAATGATTCGCTTCGATGCTTAAACTCATTGATCGCACGGTCTATCATCATTTGGCTAATTCTGTTATACAGTTTATATTTTTTTGCTATCTCTAAAAAAGAACCAGGTGGGTAAACAGTGCCATCTACATCCACAATTCTCATCAATGCTTCATATTTATCAATTTCCCCGGTATCATTGTTCCGAATTCCTTGATAATATGGTACAATTAAATTTTCTTTTACCGCTTTGCCCAAAAGCTCAAACATCAGTGCTTCTCTGTCCAGTTCGTCCTCTGTAAACAGCCGTTGGTCACTAATCAAAAAGTTCTCTTGATTGTCTCGATTAAATGCCAGTGTATTAAGGGCACGCTCCAACATGTGATCTTTTTGTAGCACAACCACAAAACGCGAAACACCACTCACTTCCACATGTTTAGAAACCGAGTTCTCAAACTCATTATAAAAAGCACGCATCAAACCAAGAAATTCTTGCTCACCAATATCTTTTGTTCCTGCCAAAATAAAGTTT
Source organism: uncultured Oscillospiraceae bacterium (assembly GCA_964370195.1). Taxonomy (GTDB): domain Bacteria; phylum Bacillota; class Clostridia; order Oscillospirales; family Ruminococcaceae; genus JAAYCI01. Next base: position 12,515 of record CAYJIH010000028.1, on the reverse strand, counting down.
TTGTACCCATATGTGTATAAGCTGATGCAGGCATCTATCCCATGCTGTTTTAAAGCCATTTGCACCTTATTTAATACATCTGTACATCCTAGCTTATAAACTATCTTACCATACGTTGTAATAGACAAATCTGCATTCAATACTTCCGTTACACAAATTTTGTCATACTCATGTGTTTCACAATCTTTTTTGTATTGGCCGATCGTTGGAAAACCGAAATCCAAATCGGTTTGCCATATTTCTTCATTTTGTATACTATCCAGGATATCAGTCATAACAGCCCTTCTTTCACCGGTAGACCTTTGTTAACTTGCCAGGGCAATAACATGCATAGATATTGGCAATTTGTAATTTTGCAAACACAACTTGACCATATGCATCATATACCATACTAAAACCACTTTATATATATCATTATACTCTATACCCTAATATAAAATCAACAATTGTCGCCTAAAAAACCCCTTTTTCTACTTTATCTCTATGATTTTCTGCAAAAAAAAGTAAATCTTTGTCTGCCCATCTATATCTTCTTTACTTTATCCTAAAAAGAGGAACACAAAACAGCGAAAACAGCCTTATACAAGCGCCTTTGCATGCCCCCTAAGTATACAGTCCCTATCTTGGCCTAACACACACACGCGATTAAGCTCGGCACAAACTTAAGGTGCCGCCATATTCATCATACTCATCATATAGCTCATAATCTCATCGCCACCGGCCAAAACCCATACTGTCGACACAATAAACATCACTGCCAGAACGGCCACAACCCCTAAAACACTAACGCCACCTTTTTGTGACAAAAGCAAAGGCAAATTCTGGTTTTCCTGTGTTGACTTCTGCAATTGACGAATTTTTTCACCCGCATGTTTTCTATAAAGATGTAATGCAAACACACCAAACGCTACATTGCGCACAAGCCCCAATACATACGACACGTTTTGAAGCTGAATCATAAGCTCGGCACTAACCCCTTGCATAAAGGGAACCCCGGCATCCATATAAATAGCAAGAAACCCCGGCACCAAAAATACAAGTTCCAAAAGCAATGCAATCGCGGCCCACAGCCACATTTTACGGTAAGCAAAATAAAAATAAGAAAAGAAAAAAGCACTTATTGTAAAGCTCAGCTTTGATTTACGCTGGTCTTGCTGGCTCATGCGCATAAAATACACCGGCACAGACTGCCCAATGAATGCAGCCCAGTTGCGTTTGCTCAACCCATCATATTCACCATGTAAATCCATATTTGGCATCTGCACTGCAAAACCACCTGGCATAAACGTTGGCATTGTACCAAAAGGTGTTTGCGTTGTGTTGTGTCCACCAGCCGTTTGATGCAAGGGCTTTCCACAACTTTCGCAGAAAATGTTACTGCTTGTATTGATGGTTTGGCAGTGTGCACACAATTTGCCTGCACCGCTTTGTTTTCCCACCTGCGATGTTTGTGCTTGCGTTGCTGCTGCGCCGCCATTTACCGGCCCATCTTGTTGCACACCGTGCTTTGCTGTATATGCCTCGGTTTTTTTTGCTGCCGATTGATACTCATACCCTGCCGCATGGCGGCTTTCGTATGCACAGTGCCCCTCTTTATCATAACATTCTTTGTGATAAGGTGCGCCACAATATGGGCACACCACCACACGATCTGTATCTGTAAAGTCCTGCTTGCAAATTTGGCAAGTATCGGGCTGATTCATTTGTTTTCCCTTCCGTCCCTTTGTTCTATTTAACCCATTCATCCATCACATCGAGTGCATTTTTTGCAATTTGCACAGTGATTCAAAAACCAGTCTATGTTGCAGCTGCTTTTGTTCGCCCCCACTACATTTTCCCAAAACAGCTGCAAAGGCGGCGATTCTTTTCGCACAACAAACTGCTTTGCCCCTTTGCGCAAACACTTAGCAAGGCAGGCACGCACGGCAAAATCTACCAGTTGTTCTTCCTCAAACGAACAATCCAGCATCTCTGCTTGTGTGTCTTTTTGGCAAAAAAGAAGGTGTCCACGGTAATTCTCCCCTTCCATCACCACACAGCCATCCACATGGCCGGCAAATCGCCCAAAATTCAGCTGCGAAATCACTTCTGGCTCTGAAATCGAAAAAACCTGCACCAAGGCACCCACCTGCCACTCTTCCCTTATTTACTACTGCGCACCAACCTTGCCACCTCTTGCGATGACAACATCCTATACTTGCCCGGTTGTAGCATTCCCAGTTTTAAAGGCCCCACTGCACTGCGCTTCAAACGCGCCACTTGCAGCCCAACCGCTTCACACATACGCCGAATTTGGCGGTTATGCCCTTCTTTTATTACAATTTCCAGCACGCTGCGCTCCCCTTCTTCTAGCACCACACGCACGGTGGCCGGCAGCGTTTTATGGCCATCGTCTAAAACAACGCCTGCAGCCATCTTTGCAATTTGGTCCTCGCGCGCCCTTGGACGCACCGTAACACGGTATAGCTTTGCTATGCCACCAGATGGATGCGTAACAGTTTGGGCGAAATTGCCATCACTTGTTAAAAGCAACAGCCCTTCACTGTCTTTGTCTAGCCGGCCCACCGGAAAAACACGGCGTGGCAAATCTTGCACAAGTTCCATCACTGTTTTACGGCCCCGATCGTCTTTGGCTGTGCACAAATACCCACGCGGCTTATACAGCATTACATACAACGGCTCTTCTTTTCGGTGATGCCGCACAGTTTGCCCATCTATGCTCAAACTATCTTTTACAGGGTTCATCTTATCGCCCAGCCGAACCGGATGCCCATTTACACGCACACGGCCGGCCGCAATCATTGCTTCCGCCGCCCTTCGGCTACAAAGGCCCCTAGCCGCCATCACTTTTTGAACTCTCTCTTCTTTCACAAGTATCTCCCATCTGTGTGCCGTAAGCCGACGTTATCCTGGTTTATTCTACCGGAGGCTGCACTGGCGTGGTTTCTTCCACCGCCTGTATATCCAGCACTTCTGCCTGCTCTGCATATGTGTTTTCGCGCGGTGTTTTTGCTGTTTCTTTTTTTGCTTTTTTTGTTTTTGTATCTAAAAAAGCACTCACTTTATCTACCAAATCCGGCAACATATTCAACGCTCTATCAATGGTAGCATTGTGGTCTGCCAATTGAATCAAACGCACTTCCCCTTCTCGAATCACCAAAAAAGCCACCGGTTGGATAGAAAGGCCCGCGCCACTACCACCGCCAAATAATTCTTTTGGTGCCTTGCCCGACACAAAATCGCTTCCACCAGAGGCAAACCCCATGCTCACTTTGCTCACAGGCAAAATAGTGGTGCCTTCTTGTGTGTGAATCGGGTCACCAATAATAGTGCTGGAATCTGTCATTTGACGAATTTTGTCTAACGTCACGTCCATCATTCCATTGATTGGATGCTCTTGATTTGTCGCATTTGCCATTGTGTCTCTCCTTTTCGTCACAATCATCATTTTTTCATGAATTTTGTAAATGCACCTACATCGGCACTTTATATCATCACTTTTTATTCGCTTTTTTTTGTACTCTCTGTCGGTTTTTTTGTATTTTCTTCATCCGCTTTTTCAGCGCACGGCGTCGTTTTTTCTGGGCCACTGCAGGGTTCTCCCTTGCAAAACGCCACACGGCGTACCCAGCCGCAAGAAGCAACGTAAACGGCGACATTGCCACTTTTAAAGCAAATTCTGCCTGAATAGGATTTTGGGCAAAATTGGGAATAACCACAATTTTCTTGAACCGCAAATGAAGCAGATTGCTTAAAGCGGCACGTGCCCCACCTAATAAAGCGTGTGTTTTGCCAAACTCCTGCGCTACATCCGAAGCATCTGCACCGCTCACCGGCACCACCACTTCCACATCATAAAACCAAACAAACCGAAGCAACATGCGCATAAAACCGTTTACCGAAAGTGCCAAACGCCGAATGAGCTCTACCACCTCAGCCACACTCAGTTCTTTTTTTCGCTTCTCTTTTTTTGTTTTTTCTGTTTCCTCTGCTTCATTTTGCTTTTGTTTTTTCGCATTCTTTTTCTTTGGCTTTTTCTTTGGCACCAGCCGTTTAAGTTTACTTATAACTTCTTGCCAGCTTTCACCTTGCACGTAAAACACACGAATGCCCAGCACATAAACTTTTAACAAAATGCTTTTTCCATGTATTGAAGCACAAAACACAACCGGTGCCAAAAAAAGTGCTACCAGAAAAAACACCACAACACACACAATCATTGCTGCCATCATCAATCCTCAGCGCCAGCCATTACCGCCGCACCTTTTTCACCCTCAATAAACATACCCCCGTGCAACGCCTTTGTTGGTGGTTGTAGCGGCAGTTCTTGTGCGTCATCACTTTCCTTTGGCAAAGCATAAAAACCACCCTCATCCTCTTGAACGTCTTCGCTATGCAGCGGTGGTAATTCTGTTAAGGAACGAATGCCAAAGCTGCGCAAAAATAAATCTGTGGTTTTGTAAGAAATAGGCCTTCCCGGCAAGTCCAGCCGGCCCGCTTCAACCACCAGCCCTTTTTCTGCCAGTTTTGTCAGGATAGAAGAGGAATCCACCCCACGTACTTGCTCTACAAACGAGCGCGACACGGGCTGGTTATACGCCACAATGGCCAACACTTCCAGCGCCGCAGACGAAAGTGGCACGTTGCGCTTTTTGTCTAGTGCTTTTTTCACCACTTCACCGCAGCTATCTTTCGTTGTAAACTGCCAAGCACCTTCTAATCGAATGAGCTGAATGCCCCGCTCTTCTCGTTCACATTCATCTCGCAGTCCCATCAATAACCGCTCGCACAAGGGCACTTCTATTTCTAGAATATCCGCCAGACGATCGGTTGTTAAGGGGTCTGCATTGGCAAACAGCACCGCTTCCAAGCCAGCTTTTACACTATGAAAATCCACAGGCCCCCTCCTTTTTATCACTCAAGCGTCATGCTTTGTGCCTTTTGACGCATACGCTTTTTATTCACTTCAAGCCGGCCGTCTTCGTCAATTTGCACACGTCCACCGCGCACCAACTCCAGTAACGCCAAAAAAGTGGCCACTGTTTCACTGCGGCTACGCCCTTTCACAAACAACTCTTTTAACTGCTGCACACGCCCTGTTACAATTCTTCTTAGCACATGCACAACACGTGAAGATACCGACACAAACGGCGCTGCCACAATATCGGTGAATTGCTCGTGTTGTGGTGTACGCTTATGGCTGCGGCGGCCCAGGCTTTCACCAAAGGCACGCCCCAGCTCTTGCCAATCGTGCTCAAATGCATATGCCGTATCTGATTCATACTGTGCCGGCTCTCGCACTGCCAAAAACACCTTACCATACATTTCGCGCAACTTTGCGGCCACTTCTTTACAAGCACTATACTCAATCAAAAGGCCCGTCAATTCTTCTCTCATGCGCTCACCCTCATCACTTTTTGGTAATAAAAGGGTGCTTTTCATCTGAACCAAATGTGCCGCCATCGAAATAAATTCCGACGCACTATCTAAATGTTCTGCGCCAATATTGTCCACCACTTCCAAGTACTGGTCAATCAATGTAAGAATCTCTATCTCATAAATTTTCATCTTATTTTTACTTACAAGCGCCAGCAAAAGGTCCAGCGGCCCTTCAAAATCTTCTGTATGAAATGCCACCGCAGTGTATGAACGAACTGCCTCCATCGTTTTTCTACCTGCCTTTTTTTCTGAAGCCATGCCACACTTTACACTTTATGTAAACAAAGCTTTTCAACTTATAATACCATAAACATTGCACGTGGGCAATGAAAAATCTGTCATTTGCTATTTTCAGTAGCGCACGTATGTTGCACATTTTCCTAAAATACAAAAAAACTTAAGAGTTCTTCATAAGGCACTTGTGAATTTTTCTGTTGCATAGTATAATTAGAAAGTACTTACCACAGAATTAACAGGAGGGCTGTAGATGGCTGCACAAAGCGCCGGGGGGAAATTCTCACCCGCATCTTTTTTCGACCAAAATGCCTACACACCTCTGTTCGCTTCTGAAGACGGGTCTGTTTGTGCCGGTTTTGGAACAGTAAGCGGGCAAAGTGTTTATGCCGTTTGGCAAAACGGCGAGCCACTTGGCTATGCCGAGGTCAACATCCACATTCAAACACTGGAACTTGCCGCAAAAACGGGAAGCCCGGTTGTGAGCTTTTACAATGCAAAGGGAGCACAGCTCGAAGAGGGTTTGCAAGCGCTTGCCGCTGCATCTTCTCTATCTGAGGCTGTAGCACGCCTTTCTGGTGTTGTGCCACAAATTTCTGTTGTCACAGGCATTTGTGGGGCCTCCAATGCCATGGCCGCTGCCAGTAGCGACCTTGTCATTCTTTGCAAAGAGGCAGAGTTTTTCTTAACGCCGGCTTTTATTAGCCGTGCTAAAGGCGACAGTTTTGCCGCTGCCGGAACAGCGAAAGCTGCCACAGAAGCCGGCATCGCCGCTTTTGTATGCGATGACGCTGAGCAAGCTTTTTTGCAGGTTGGCAAATTGCTGGCACTTTTGCCCGCAAACAATTTGGCACCTGCCTGTGAATTTGCATTTTCAGCTCCCACTTCTACACTTTCGATGCAAAATTACAGTGCCGATGCGGCTGTTGCTTCTATTGCCGACACAGACAGCGCCCTAGAGTTATATGTTGGTTTTGGCGATGGCGCCAAAGTCTTTTTGGCCACAATAGACGGCAGCCCTGTGGGGCTTATGGCCACCGAGGGCGAAACCATCTCCCTCACCCATAAGGACACTGCTAAAATTGCACGTTTTGTGCGTTTTTGTGATGCGTTCAGCTTGCCCATTGTCAGCTTGCTTCACTCAGCCGGTTTTGCACAAAGCGCCACTGAAGATGTTGCCGGCAACATTCGTGAAGCAGCTCGCCTAGCTGCCACATATGCAGATGCCACCACTGCAAAAATTTCTGTAATCGCAGGAAAAGCGGTGGGCACATTATACACAGCACTCGGCAATGCCGATTTAACCATTGCTGTAAATGGTTGTGTGCTCTCCCCCGTGGAGCCCTCGGCCGCTGTTAGCGTATTACAACGCGAAGAGATTGAAGCGAGCGGTGCCAACATTGAAACCGAAACGGCCACACGTGCCAAAGCCTGGGCCGCCGAAAATGCAAGCGCTAAAGCCGCACAACGTGCCGGCCTTGCAGACATCGTCACCGAGGCTGCATCTTTGCGCAGTTCTATTTGCTCGGCTTTAACCATTTTGGCCACAAAGCGTGTACAAAGACTGCCGAAAAAACACGGAAACATGCCACTATAATTTAGGGGCAACCACTTGAATAACCCATTTTGGAGGCTATAAAAATGAAACAATATACCATTACTGTAAACGGCACCCCTTATGATGTTACGGTTGCCGAAGTTGGTGCCGTTGCCGCCGCACCGGTTGCCGCTGCGCCTGCGCCAGCAGCGGTAGCTGCCCCTGCAGCAACACCAGCCGCCGCACCTGCCGCTGCATCGGGAACACCTGTCACCGCCCCCATGCCAGGCAACGTGCTAGACATTCGTGTTGCAGCAGGCCAGGCTGTTAAGTCGGGCGATGTTCTTGTTATTTTAGAAGCGATGAAAATGGAAAACGAGATTGTAGCCCCGCAAGACGGCACTGTATCGGCCATTCTTGTAAACAAAGGCGATACAGTAAACGTGGGCGACAGCTTCTTAACCATCGCATAAGCACTTATCTTATTAACAAACAACTAAACGCAGGTGCACGTATGCCTGCCATCAATGTAAAGAGGTGATATTTTGGCCAATCATCCCGTAGGTATTACAGAGGTAGGGTTGCGCGACGCACACCAAAGCCTTATTGCCACACGTATGACCATGGAAGAAATGGAACCCGTTTTGTCTGCCATGGATGAAGTGGGATATTATTCGCTTGAATGCTGGGGTGGTGCAACATTCGATTCTTGCATCCGCTTTTTAGACGAAGACCCATGGGACCGTTTGCGTATCATTCGCAAACATTGCCCGAACACAAAACTACAAATGCTATTTCGCGGCCAGAACATGCTAGGCTATCGTCATTATGGCGATGATGTAGTTGCCTATTTTGTTCAAAAAAGTGTGGCAAATGGCATTGATATCATGCGTATTTTTGATGCATTAAACGACCCCCGTAACTTACAGGCGGCATTTAACGCAGCCATCAAAGAAAAGGCACACGTACAAGGGTGCATCAGCTACACCTTAAGTCCTGTGCACAACAACGAATATTTTGCCGATTATGCCAAAACATTGGAAGAAATGGGTGCACACTCGCTTTGCATTAAAGACATGGCCGGTTTGCTTACCCCAAGCTCCTGTTTTGAACTTGTAAAAGCCATCAAAGACAAAGTGGCCATTCCTGTAGACGTACACAGCCACTATACTTCCGGCATGGCTTCGATGGCCATCATCAAAGGCATTGAGGCCGGCGCTTCTATTGTAGACTGCGCTATTAGCCCACTTTCTTTGGGCACAAGCCACATGCCCACCGAAAGCCTTGTGGCCGCACTGGCCGACACAGAGTACGACACCGGCCTCGATTTGAAAAAATTGAATGTGGTGCGTGCCCACTTTGCAAAACTGCGCGAAAAATATTTGGAAAGTGGCCAAATGTCTCCTAAAATGATGGGCGTTGATGCCAACACCCTCATCTATCAAGTGCCCGGCGGCATGCTAAGCAACTTGTTAAAACAATTAAAAGACGCCGGAAAAGAAGACCAATTGGAAGATGTTTTAGCCGAAATCCCGCGTGTGCGCGAAGATTCCGGTTATCCACCACTTGTTACACCCACCAGCCAAATTGTGGGTACACAAGCTGTATTCAACATCATCATGGGCGAGCGCTATAAAATGGTAACAAAAGAATTCCGCGCCATGGTAAAAGGTGAATATGGTAAAACACCGGCCCCCATCAGTGCCGAATTCCAAAAGAAACTATTGGGCGATGAGGAAGCCATTACATATCGCCCGGCCGATAAAATTGAGCCTGAGCTAGACGCTTTATCTAAAGAGGCCGAAAAATGGGCACGTCAACCGGAAGATGTTCTTACCTACGCTATGTTCCCGCAAGTGGCACCAAAGTTTTTTGAAAAGCGCAACCAAAAATTGCAAGGTGTAGACGGCGACCATGTCGACTATGATAAAAAATCTTTACCGGTATAAAGCACCAATACAAAAACCAAAAGTCCCTTATCCATTGTGATAAGGGACTTTTAATATGTATATATATACTTGTGCCCGCTTCACGATTCTAAAAACCTCAAGCAGAATCCACCTCAAAACATATATCGCTTTTCTGCTTTCAAATACAGCACCGCATTCCTCTTTTAGTCATTTTTTAGAAAACAGCCCCATCGCTTATGACCATAATTCCAAATTCGGATTATTTGTACGCGAAAAATACGCAAAAACTGTTCTTATTTTTTGTAAAAAGAATAAATATTCATCTTTTATCAGTCTTTTTTTGGTGAATAACACGAATTTTACAAAAAAATCGAAACACCCCTTTTGTGTAACCCCCATGTAACATTCATGTGATATACTGAGTTCAGAAAAAGACCCGTTGTTGGAAAAAAAGGAGAATCTACGCATGAAAGACTTTATTTTAAAACACAAAAAGGCACTAAGTGGAATTTGTGCTGCTCTGTTTTTAGCGGTTATCGCCGTTTCTGTTACAGAGCAAACACTTCCCCTTGTGAATATCTTTTCGCAAGAAGTGCCAATGGGAAATTACTCTTCTTCCCAAGAAGAGGTTATTCTTAGCTTGCAGCAAGAGCTAGATGATGCCACCGCGGTTTTAACCACAAAAGAAGCAGAAAAAGCCGCTGCAACAGAAGCCCTTGAAGCTGCACAAACAATTTATGCCAGTGCCATTGACGCCACCCGAATTGCATCTGTCAACGTTGAAAATGCAAATCTCACCCATGAAGAACTCGCTGCAACCGCCACGCCGGGCAGCGCTGAACTTACAGCCGCACAAAGTGCTGTAGATACTGCAACTGCTGCCTTAAGTGTTGCACAAGCATCAGAGGCTTCAGCAAAAACCGCTATGGATACAGCGCAAGATGAACTGGATGCTGCTGTTGACGCAGTAGAAACAGCACAAAACAACGTTGATACAGCCCAAGCTGCATTAACAGCCGCACTTGGCACATCTGCCGATAGCCCTTCTGAAGTAACAAGCGAAGTGCAAGAAGAAGAGGAAGAAGGCAACGAAGAGGATACATCCAACATAGATGCCTCCTCGCAAATTTCTACTTTTTCTCTCTCAGGTGATCTAGAAGAAATCCCTGTAGGCGAAGGACTTGAAGAAATCTATGCAAATGTAACTTTTTATGATGTAAACGAAACCGCTTTAGACATCGGCGGCGCCACATCTACCCGTATTGCCCTTGAGCAAGATGCAACCACTGTAGATGTTTCCGGCTTGATTTCTGCTCTTCCCGAAGCATATCAAAATGCCACATGGCTTGTTTATACACGAGAAGCCAACTTATCTTCTGTTATTTTAACCACAACCGCGGAAGAAAATGTGTTTTCGGCCGACCTATATGTAAAAACAAACAATGTCACTTTTTATGATGCAGAAGAAGCCATCATTGGCGAAACTGTTCCCGTAGTATACAACGCGGCACTTACAACATTCCCCGAAGGATACGACGAAAACACTGTTTGGTATTATGATAATGATAACAACAGTGCAACGGAACGTGTTCCATTTGACACAACAACCGCCATCACGGCCGACATGCATTTGTACCTGCCGGAAACCGTTACAATTCAATTTGCATATCCAAGTGCACGCCCATCCAGTTGGACCAATGGTTCCACTTGGAACATTGCACATTGGATGACTTTACCCGAAGACGTAGAAACAACACCAACATTTTCGGAAGATAACACCTTAACCCAAGTATATGACCAACCCGATTACGGTTCCTCTTTGCAAGGGTCGAACTCTTCGACCTACATCAATGGTGCCGCTGTAGGTGCCAATGGCCCCGCAGCAAATTTCGATCCAAACGGTGTTTATGTTGGCTACCTTGAATCCGACTTTAACAACAGTGGCGCGGCCGGCCAAACCCGCCCGGAAAACCAATATATTTTCAACTACGAATTAATTGGCTGGACAACCACTCCAAACACAAGTTGGCTAACAACACAAAGTAAAATCAATGAAGTATCAAACTGGCAAATCAGCTTCTTTGACCTTGAAGAAGACATTGTAGCAAGCCCGCAACGTGTAACCGATGGCGTGATGACACTTTACCCAGTATTTGCATCGTTGTACCCACAAGCCCGCACAGTGGATGACGGCGCCTATGCACGTTTTTACATCTTAACCACTTCCCTGGATCAGTTTGACATTGAAGGAAAAACTTTCTTGCCATCCAATATTTCCACGGTTGCCCAAAACACAAGCAACTTCATCGCCCTCAACGAAAACTATGCTGTACCCGTATCGACACTCAGTACCGCTTATGCCGATACCATTCAATTTGACGAAAATGAATTGCCTGTCACAATCAACAGTAGTTCTGACGTGGCACGCCAGTATTTGTTAGACCCAAATTTACGCCCAAGTGATGAATCTGTGCTAAACAATGTAAACGCCCGATTGCAGTTGACCGGTGATGCTGCCTACACAACAAAAGACTATGGCGTATATTGGTACGTACTAAAATGGGCAAATGACTCTTACCACATCGATGGCATTATCTACAAAAAAATCGGCACCATCGAACACGCTGTAAACACCATCTTTGATGGAACAGAACACAGTGTAGACGTTGAACTAGAATTACCTGCTGAAATGAACGAAGATGATTACACAATTGAATACCGCTTAAAAGGCACCGATGATGCTTGGACATCCACAGCACCCACTGCCACAAATGCGGGAAGTTCTGCTTACGAATATCGTGTTGTTCCCTCTGAAAGCTCTGATGATGCAGGCGAAGGCTATATTTTCGCCACCGGAGAAATTGCTCTAAACATCCAAGCACGTCCGCTTGCTTTACAAGGCCTTGCTTTGAGCCAAGAGTTTGACAACACCACACTTGCACCAGCACAAGATGATTATCATGTTTTATCCCATGAAGAAGCCCTTGCCGCAGGCATCCAGGCCGACGAAAGCGACTACGGTCTTCTTGATAACGACACAGTACACTCTGTTGAACTCCATGGAGAATTAGACGAAGTGGGCACCGCTGAATACACACTAGACAATGCCGTTATCACACAACAAGGCAGCAGCGAAACAGCCCGAATCGACTTGAATGTAGAAAATGAACTGCAAACGGAAAACTATGAAATCACATACCTGCCGGGCACATTAGAACTATTTGAAGAAGTTATCGATAATGAAGCCGGTGACGGCAATACAGCCGACGACGAAACCACAACAGAAGACGAAGCCACAACAGAAGATGAAGCCACAACTGGCGACGAAGCCACAACTGGCGACGAAGCCACAACTGGCGACGAAGCCACAACTGGCGAAACTACAACCGACGAAG
>CAYJIH010000027.1:21205-26344 GCA_964370195.1 uncultured Oscillospiraceae bacterium | reverse complement strand
CTTTTCTCGAAAAGCAGGCGGGGTTTGGGGCAGCGCCCCAAGGTCTTCAGCGCGCAGACAGCAGGCGAATTCAGCCCAAAAGCCAAAGAGCGGTTGTTTTTTGACAGCCTAAAAGGGCGTACTCTTTGTTTTATTCGGTGGGTATTTCAGAATTTTTCGGCATCATATGTTCATATTTTTCTTCAAATTCACAGATAGGAATAGGCTTTGAGTAAACATACCCCTGCACTGCATCACACTGCACTGTCTTCAGAAGTTCAACTTGCTCGGTCATTTCAATTCCTTCGGCCACAACGTATAGCCCCAAACTATGTGATAGCTTCACAATACCGTCAATGAGCCGATCGCTTCGCATGGCATACTCGTCGCCCACAAAAAAGCTTCTGTCCATTTTTAACGTATCTACATGCAAGGTTTTCAGCATACTCAGCGAAGAATAGCCCACGCCAAAATCATCGATTGAAGTTTGAATTCCCTTATCGTGAAGGTGTGAATAGAACTCACTCAAAGCCCCCTCATTTTCCACCGCAACCGATTCTGTCAGTTCAATTTCGATATTTTCATGCGGCACATTGTATTTGTCTATCACAGCCACAATCTCTTCAATAATCGATGGGTTTGACAAATTTCTTCGCGAAAGATTCACCGAAACTTTTAAATAGGCATACCCTTTGCTGCGCCAGTTTTGTATCACTTTACACGTTTGTTCCAGCACATATTTATCTAGATCTGCAATAAATCCGTTTTTCTCAAACAAGGGGATGAAATCGCCAGGGAACAACATCGTCCCATCTTTTTCTATCCAGCGCACCAGCGCCTCGGCCCCCACCAATTTTTCGCCTTGCACACTAAATTTGGGCTGCAGATATACCTCAAACTCCCCATTTTCCAAAGCAGTATGCATTTTGTTTGTAATTTCCGTATCACGCAAAAGTTTACTTTTGTAATTTTCATCATAATCGCAAAACAAACCAAACCCATCTAATTTTGTGTTGGAATGCGCAAGATTTACACGATTTATAATTTCATTGATGTCCGTTTCGCCTTTTGGTATGATGTATCTTCCGTAACGGAAGGTAAGCTGATAATGATCCAGCCCTTCTATCATATCTTTAAATAACTGTTCAAAATAAAACCGCTGAACTTCAAAGTTATCAAAAAGTGCAAGTTTTCCAAAAAATATAAATTCATCTGTGCCAACACGTGCAATGAAGAAAGAGGGATCTTGAATGGTGTCACTTACTTTTTTTGCCAACTTTAGCAATTCATCGCCTTTTTCAAACGAATATAGCGCATTGATGGATTTGAAATTCACAAAATCGAATTTCACAATGATAAAAGACGTATTGGTGTTATTCGTTAGCAGTTTTCGTGCTTCTAGCCTTAGTTTGCTTATGTTATACGCACCTGTTAGTTCATCATAATATGCAAGGCGTTCCACCGTTTTATAGTTTTTTCGCCTTATATACAAAAGATACACAATAAATAATAAAAAACATAAAAGAATAACAAAGGCAACAAGCAGCATACTTACCACAATATCATTCATGGTTTCGCTCATCACTTCCACAGGTACAATGGTAACCAAAAACCAGTGGTTCAATTCAACCGGCCGATAATCACAAAGTTTTCTGTCTCCCTCATAGGTATACTCAAACGAATCGGCTCTTCCCGCCTCAATATCTGCCACAATTTCACTTGCTGTGCGGCCATCTGCAATCGTTGATTTGTCCAGCAGCTGGTAAAGGGTTGTCCCCACACCATGAACCTGGTCGGATTCAAGCATAATCACACCGTCTTGGTTTACAACCGCGGTGTAGCTCATCCCGTTAAATGCCTCGCTCAAAAAGGCACGCAAATACTCTTCGGTGTATTCCGCCACCACCACACCGGCAATTTCATTATCTTCATAAATGGGCACCGCCGCCGTTACCACGATTTCATCCGAAGCCACCGCTGTGCTTGGTTCCGACAAAACATACTCGCCCTGGAGTGCTGCGGCGAAATATGGTTTTTGCGAAACATCCACAATGTCCCCATTAGAATGCACCCCAACGCCTGTCTCATCGCAAACAATAAATGCCGCAAACCCTTGATGCTCTATAAGTCCATTCAAATACTCAACAATTTGCCCCTCATTGTGGCCCATGATAACAAGGGTGTCTGCAATGCTATACAAGGCATTGCGCTCGTTCATTAGCTCTGAATTAAACGTAAACTGCTGCTGGCCGGATATTTCACTTAACGTTTGTGCCGTCGACATCTCTAGCCGGGCGCTTACACTTTGATTGAATAAAAAAAGGCTCGTTGTAATCAGCGCCAACATAAACACAATGGCAGCCACTGTAATTATTTTTTGATATTTTTCGCGCATATTATCACCACACATACAAAGTCGCCTCTACTGTAGCAAGGCTCGTATTTTCAAATTTGCACTACCAAACCATTTTTCAACAATAAGCAATCACGATATTTTTTTTGGCGTAACGGTTTTGCGATGTTTTTTTCGTATTTTTTTCATTTCATACATACGCTCATCGCCCAAGGCAATAAATTCTGCCAAAGATGTTTTGCTGTCATTTGCAGAAAACACAATTCCATAGCTAAGCGATGTTGGATATGGCTTATTGTATACTTGGGAAATTTGTTCTACAGCCGCATAACAACGAACCACCTGGGCGTTCACCTGCGTTTCTTCTTCGTAAGTGCCCACCACCAATATTTCATCGCCACCGTAACGGCCAACTGCCTCACTCTCGAATGATTCTTGCACAAGTTTAGCCACCTGTTTGATATAAAAATCGCCCTCATTATGGCCATACGTATCGTTGGCATATTTAAGCCCATCGATATCTAAAAACACAAGGAAAAACCGTTCTTGTTGTGCAATGTTTTTGTCCAAAACGGCCGTGATGGTCTCTCGATCCAAAAGTCCCGTTAACACATCTCTTTCCGCCTCTAGTTGCAATTGGCTTACAAGCTGACGCTGCATTTTATTGTGCTGTTTTGTGGCCTCCACCGTGTAAACCATAAGTTTTAAGCGCGCCAATTGATAGGCATATACCATAAACCCTGCAAACGATGCAATAAACGCCAAGCCAGACACAACATAAAAATATAAAAGCCCCGTTCCACCGTCAGAAACCACAAAGGTGCTATCGATTACAATGATGCCTATATTGATAATGGCAAATATACCGGTTAAAAATCGAATGTTCTTTTTATCCGACAAAATGGTATCTATGTGGATTTTTGAAAGGGATTTCCTGGCAAGTGTAATGGTGTTGATAGAAAGCCCACAGGCAATTATCATCACAAGCACCTGCAAAAACTCTCGGTTCATCGTCTCTCTAACTGTTTCACCAACAAAAAGGCTAACAGCACCGAACAATGCGGTGCGCTTGGCCAAAATATTTAGCGAAAATGTGAGTGCAATGTATAAGGCTCTTTGAAAATTCAGCCGAAAGATCAAAAGAAATTCTGCCAGCAATACACAAATAAAAAGCACAGCCACAAGCGCTTCATAATTTGTGTTTAAAAAACGGATGCTTAAAATCCAAAAGGTAAGGTTGATTGCATAACTCACCAAACCCCACAACATGCGGTTTTTGCTGTAATTGAAAATATACGATGAATAGGAAAAAAACACCGCATGATAAACTCCATAAATCAGGGCCAAAAGAGCATACCAAATCAACATAATCTTTTAAATCCCTTTCTTTAGGCATAAAACTGTTTTTTATTTTCACGCATTTTCTCGTCTACTTTAGACAAAATATAGTCAACACTTTTTTGCTGAAGTTCACTATCTACATAAAGTGCACCAATACTTGCCGACACCGGGAAAACTTCTTCCAAATCCTCTTGTTCAAGACATGCTTGGATACGCACCAATATTTTTTCTGCCGTTTGTGGCTGGGCGTTTGTAAGCACCACCACAAATTCGTCCCCACCAACGCGCGCTACAGCATCATTTTCCCTTACCACCGTGCTTAACACCTTGGCCACCCTGCAAATCAGCCTATCTCCGGCCGCATGCCCGTAATGGTCGTTTGTCGATTTCAGCGCATTGATATCCACAAATAAAACCGTAAAACCGGCTGTTTTCGAGTCAATTAAGTCTTGCAAAAAAGAAATAATAAAACGGCGGTTGTTCGTGCCGGTAAGGGCATCTCGTTCAATTTTTTCGCTTAGCACTGTTTTTGTGCTTTCCAAATGCTCTTTTTCATCAATCAACGCATCAGACTCTTTTTGGTAAAAGGAGGCGTTTAACAAAGAGCAACTGTAACCAAAAAAATAATAAAACGACGTAAGAACAAACACTGATGTGAAAATGGCAAGTGTCAACTGTGTACTATATTGTGTGCCTGTAAAAATAGTTGCAACAAACAAAGATTCGTACAGCACTGTGCCTAAAACTGAAATAAACAAAAGCAAAGAATAATTGCCGGCTTTTGTTATATTCCGAACAGATGCGAGGCTGAAAAAACTTTTAACAACCGGCAAAACAACAACAGATAGCAAGAAACAGCTAACAAAAAGGGTGATGCCACGGTATTGTGCAGACTGAAAAATATCGGCCGGCGCTGTGTTGGTTAGGTGCCCCATAACGGCAACAACGGGGATTATTACAGATGCAATGTTCATGGCAAAAATGGAAGAGCCACAAAAAACCTGCAACCACCCGGCTTTCGAAATAAGTTTAAACTCTACAGCCAACACAAGCATTGTGAAACCATAAATAAATTCATGGCGAATTGGTAAGACAATACTGACCACCAACAACACGCAATTTATAAATGCCAAAATGTAATTCTTCAAACCGCTTGTCTTACCATCAACAAGGATTTGTGTGGCGTATTTCAGTATCTCCAGCTGATAGATAAAAAACATGCCTAGTGCCATGATATCCAAAAACCGATTCGACATATTTCTCTTCCCCTACATAAATTTGTATAAATTATAGCACGCTTTTACCATACAACGCAAATAAAATATACTCACACAGCTTTTTATACCGAGGTATATTAAAGAGCAACCGGTTTTCATAAATAAATTCATAAATAAATTTTTTCATTTTTTTCGATTAAGCAAAACCATATCGCAATGTCCATTGTAGCAATAACTATATAGGGAACC
>CAYJIH010000027.1:0-21105 GCA_964370195.1 uncultured Oscillospiraceae bacterium | reverse complement strand
AGGGAACCTTCCGCCTTCACCACTAGGTATGCATACCCACTGTCGAAATCGTCCACTTCCCTCTTTTTTATATCGTGCATGTGGCTTGCTCAACACGCACGCGTCACTGTATGGTGCTTGAAAAATATAAAACATCACGATTCGTAATATATTTATCACATATCATGGATTCATACCGTGCAAAGAGTATTCGTTCTACTCTTTCATCAAAAATACAGTTTCAACGTATATGTTTGGCTGATGGTTGGTTTTTATCGTGATTTAAAATTCTGGCGTAAATTCTACTGAGTTTTTATTTGTAAACCAAGCTGTGTATTTGCCACCACCGATAAGCCGTTTTATCCGCGAACCATTGCATTTTCCCCTTCGTAAGGCTCATCATCCGCTTTGATAACGAACGATATTTACCACACACAGCCCCAGCACCAAAAGTTGAACTGCGTTAAAACATGTATCCACCAGTTGATTGCTCAGTTTTTCGGAAATTTTTGAACCTATGAGTGCACCCAGCACCGCACCCGCCACCATGAAGGGAAGTGGAGATAAATCAAAATCGGCAAAGCCGACATCGTATCCTACAGAAAGTAGCTTTGACGTTTGCGCAAACACAATGGTAACTAAAGAACTAATGGCCGCTGTTTTTGTATCATAGGAAAAAAAGAATATAAACGCAGCCACGTTAATGGGCCCTCCTCCAATGCCTAAAAACGAAGATACAACACCTAAAAACAAACCGACAACCAAAACAAGAACGCTGTTTCGTGTTTGAAAGGACGGAAGGGATGTTTTTATTTTCATATAAATAAAAACAATAAAAATAATGATAGCAAGAAGAATATTTTGTGTAACGATGACACGGTTGTTTGGCATATCGTTCGTTGCCAAATTGAGAAGCGATTGCCCAATATAACCACCAACAATAGAGCCAATCGCCACCAAAACAGCCGTTTTTACAGGAATTGCCGTTTTTCGCGCCAAATTACGTAGTGCTGAGACCAGTGCCATGGAGAGCACCGTAAAAGAAGAAAGTACGCCAATACTTTGCGCATCAAATATGCCAAACGTATCAAAAACAGGCTTTATAATCACCCCGCCCCCCATTCCGGTGATGGAGCCGATAACAGAAGAAAATAAAGCAACAAGAAAATAAATTGGATACACAAAAAGCCCCCTTCACTCGCTCACAACATTTCATTTATACACAGCACACAAACAACTTAGCAATCAACAAAGCACTTCCCAGCACCGCAGAGAACAAACCACCCGTTACCACAATGTATACATGCGTCCTTAACAAGCGATTGTTACAGTGGTTCCCATTTTGCTCCCTTTTGTTATATAATGGTATATGAAAACATAAAAACGGTTCGCTTTGTTTTTCACAGAAAGGAAGACCCATTAATATGATTGATGAGATTTTAACTTATAATAAAACTTTTTTAAAAGAAAAAGGATATACAAATTATACAACAAGCAAATATCCCGATAAAAAACTTGCCATCGTTTCTTGCATGGATAGCCGCCTTGTGCAATTGCTGCCGGCTGCACTTGGCATTGGAAACGGTGATGTTAAACTGATAAAAAATGCCGGTGGTGTGATAAGCCATCCGTATGGAAGCGTGGTTCGCAGTTTGCTTATATCGGTTTTAGAACTGGGTGTTACCCAAATTATGGTGATTGGCCACACCGATTGTGGCGTGCAAGGTTTAGACGGCGATGAAGTGGTGGAAAAACTATTGGATCGTGGTATCCCCGCCCGCGATTTAGAAGTGCTAAGCCACAGCGGCATCGATTTTAAAACTTGGCTGGGGGGCTTTTCTTCTATCGAGGAAAGTGTTCAGCATTCGTTGGGTGTGCTGCAAAATCACCCGCTCATGCCCGATGATATCATCATTCGTGGGTTTATTATGGATGTAACCACCGGTGCTTTGTGCGAAGTACATATCTAGCCCTGCGTTGCATCACACCTCTCACTCAAAAAAAGACATCTGGTTGATTACAACACTTTTTGTATCCCTGTTCGTAATCAGTGCATTTAAACCGGCTTCGCCTATCAAAACAGGCGAGGCCGGATTGTGTTTTTCTATATTTGCAGCGGCTGCTTTGTCGCTTTGAATTGCATAACAATAACAACATCCATTTGCACAGCAATTGTACGTTCCAATATCAATGCTTTCCAAGCACAGGCATTCTTCCCGCTGATTTTTATCCTTTTTTTCTACAATTTTACAGCCCAAAATGCTTTCGATTCGCTCTTTATCAATGCAGGCGCCGTGCTGTACACCATATTTTTCCAAGTTGTATTTTTCACTGCATGTAACAACCTCCATGCCGTTTTCCTTTGCAATTTTTGAAAAAAGGCCACTGATTTCATGAACATTAGAGCGCGACACCGCATCAGATGGATTTTTGCCCATACGCTGCGTAACATTTTTATAACCATCAACAAAGCTGATAACACATCTGTTTGTGCTGCCACAAAGGCGCCTTGCCATGTAAGAAAATTTTTCTTCATGGTAAGCGATGTTGTGTTGTTCATCAATCACAATGGGGTCGTATCGCCACACCACGCGGTTTTTACCAAGGTTATGTGAAAGCGTGATAAATGCATCCAAAAGTATCTCTTTTTCGGGCAAATTGCGCTCTGTATCTTTGCCATAAGGCGTGAGCGTAAACTCAAAATAATAAGGATAACCAAGAGCGTCTATCTTTGGCAAATATTGTAAAAACGGAAGGGGATTTTTCGTCCAAAACACAATGATGTCCACCGCTTCGGGCGTAAGCATCACCTTGCTAAACCGCTTTGTATTGTATGGGTTTTGAACCAGAACAAACCCCTCTTGTAAGCGGTTTACAAACCATTTTCCAAAATGGGACGGAATATCGCACCGCCTGCTTGCACTGATGATCATAACAAATACTCGTTTGAATCCACCGGTGCATTTTCACGCTCTTGGTCCGTATAAGAGCGCACCACATTGCACACCGTTATTTTATAGCTTTCAAATAATTTACTTTTTCCTTTTTCTTGGCTCATTCTATGCTGCAAATGGTTGCGCCACTTTTGCACAGCCTCTTCGCTTTCCCACACATTCATCGACAAAAGCTTGCCTTCTTCATTTAAACTCGTAAAACGCTCGGCACTAATAAACCCATCGGCCGTAGTAAACATTGGCTTTAGCATAGCTGCAAGCTCCAAGTACTGCTCCATTCCCTCTTTCGTTGGCTTTACTTCAAACAAAACCACAACATAACTCATTCAAGTATCCCCTTTTTATTCAATCGGCAATCCGTTCATTTTCAAAAAACTCAACTTATCCATATACCCTCTTTGAAAGACGATTTTCCCACCAACCACATGAAAAAACCCACACCCTCGAAAACCTTTCGGGTCCTTCCATTCCATCATGGCCCACTCACCATCCATAAAGATATTCTCTAGTATACACACCATTTCAGCTGTAGCAAACTCCTCTTCAAACCGCTGATAAATGGCACTTTTCCCCCTTACGGGATCTGTTACCACTTGGTGGTTCACTGCCTCTTCTGCGTAAAACTCGCTAAGTGCCTTTGCATTTGCACTGTTAAATGCATCAATCCAGTTTAAAAGAATTTCTTTGGGCGACACATCCCCACCAATTTTACGCTTATACAAAACCCTGCTGCCACCCTCTCCTTCTACAATGCCGCTGTTTCGAAAACCCATTTTTTGATAAAATGCATTGGCGCGAGGCGAAGTAACAAAACACTCAAGCTGAATTTCGTCATACGATTTGAACACATTTTGCGTGGCATATGCAATCAGTTTTTGTGCAACCCCTTTTCCCCAGTAGGGCACATCAACCGATAACCCCTGTATCTCATTCTTATCGGTGTACAAAAACCCAATAACAATGTCATTTTCTAAAACAACCGTCGCATTTTTATAATTGGCCGCTAATGCTGCGTCACAAGCCCCACTGTTTAAATAATCGTCCGCCACTTCCTCTCCAAGGTGCGTACGCTCGTAAACATCTACTATTTTACGCCCAAGTGCCAACACGGCATCTTTGTCTCTCTCTTGTGCTTTTCTAATGGTATAACACATTGCCTTGTTCTCCCTCTTTCTATTTTTAAAACAATGTACGATTTGGCTCATTTCCATTTTCACCACATCAAAACCTTATGCAAACCACTTTGGTTTTATCAGTACGCCCAATAAGGCAATGTAAAAGAAAATAACAGCACAGCCACAACAAAACAGACAAAGGGCCACATATTCTTTCTTTTTTTATACAAGTAACATAGCAAAACACTTGTTCCAAAACACAAAATGTAATACAAAACAATGGTTGCCGCAAACGGTAGTTCTGCAAAAAACAACTGCAATGCATTTAATATAGGCCAGTGCAACAAATACAAATATAGGCTTATAGAACCCAAATAAACACTTTGACGTGTTGCGTGTGTATTTAAGAAAACAGAAATTGGTGTTTTTCCCACAAACGCAAACACAATGATGCACGCAAAAACCAGCACAAAAAACAGGCTGTCTTCGTTGCTAATAAACATGCTTCTTCCATTGCCTATCACCACAAAAATAGCAACACACATGTATGTAACCACTTCTAAAACAGCCGCCAATTTCGGCTTTGCAAACCCTGCCTTCTTAAAGTACGATGTTACAGCATATGCAAGGCAACCAAGACAAGTAGCCGCAAGCGCGCGCACAACGGCAGAGGAAACAAAACCTAAAAACTCGCTTCCAATGTTCAATGTTGCCTGCGTTTCAATAATGTAACCATATACCAAAACCACTAGTGTAGGGCATATAATGGAAAGAAACACCTTTTTACAATAACAGGCCAACGGATATACAACCAACAAAGCAAGCAGCATGGCCGACAAATACCACGCTTGGCCCAATAGGTAGTCTATATTAAATTGTGGGTCTTGAATAAACCCAGCCGTTTGTAACATCAATGCTTCCCATTTGAAGTGGAACAGTGCCCCACCCACTTCCACAGCGTTTCCCAGCTGATTTTTAACCACAAATAAGACAAACTGCATGGCAAATGCCACCATAAAAACGGGATAAAAAGACGAGACTTTATGCAGCAAAAACGAGCCAAGTGGCATTGGCTTTTCATTTGTGTCCACATATTTCATCATTAAAAACCCAGACAACAAGAAGAAGAACTCTACCACCACATAAGCAAATTGAATCTTGCCGCCCTCTTCGGTAAAAAATTCTAAAAAGTGATGATTCATCACCACAAGCGCCGCCAAAAATCGAAACCATTCTATTGTGGCTACACGCGCTTTTGGCTTTACACCTGCTGCTTTCAAATTCATGCTTTTATGTCCCCTTCCTTCTCCCTCACAGCTCTGTCTCTTTTAATTCAGCAAACTTCGCCATCATGGTTGGGTTGCCCTTTGTCAATTTTTTTATACTTAAATCTTGTGCTTTGTTGTTTGCGGTGTTTAAATGCTTTTCGGACAATGTTAAATTGTCGCGCATTTTTTGAAGCAATTTAATTGTATCATCAATATTTTTTATTGCATCTGTAAAGCGTTCGCTCGCCCATTGCACATTTTTTCCAAAACTGTCTTTAAACAACACCATTTGCTGTTCAAAATTGGAAATATCAATGTTTTGGTTTTGCACCTCGGCCAGCTGCTCTCTATACTGTGCCGCGTTTTTTGCCGCATTGCGCAGCAAGGTAATCATCGGGATAAAAAACTGCGGGCGAATGATGTACATCTTCGGATATTTATGGGAAACATCTACAATGCCACTGTTATAATATTCATTGTCTGCTTCCAGCAAAGAAACCAGCACAGCATATTCACACTTTTTCTCTCGCCTATCTTTATCCAGCTCTTTCAAGAAATCATCATTTTTCTTTTTCGTTGCTGTTTCGTCCATTTCATTTTTCATTTCGAACATAATGGAAATAAACTCAACACCACCATCGGTCGTTTCTCTAAAGATATAATCGCCCTTGCTGCCACTTTTCGCATCGTTGTCTTTCTCAAAATAGGCATTTTGAAAAGCGGCCGGACGAATTTGGTTAAAGGCCACCTCGCAATGTTTCTCTAAGCTCTCGCCAAGCATTTTGGTAGATTGCCTTGCTTTAAAGTCTTTATAAAAAGTGATTTGCTCCTCTTTCTCCGAAAGTTTTTCTTTATAAGACTCCTCCAGCACTTTCATTTTTAGTTCCGTAGCAGATTCGCTGCTTTGTGCCTCCAGCTTTAACTTAACAATTTCCTGCTCTTTGTCGGCAAGCATCGATTTCCCCTTGGCAGATTCTTCGCTTACGGCAAGGTTTTTTTCCGTCTCTGCCTTCTTCAGTTCCCCTCTCAGCCGTTCTATCTCTTGGTTCGATTCTGCAACGCTTTTTTCGAATGTTAAACGTGCATTTGCCTGTGCAATTTCAAGCTCTGCATCCTTTTCATTCTTTGCGGTATCCATAAGCGCTTTTAGCCGCACAATTTCTTGTTCGGCCTGTGCAAGGCTTTCCTTTAAAACGTGGCTCGCCTCTGCTTTTACCAATTCCACTTCTTTCTTTTTGGCATCTCCAATTAACTTTTCGCGCTGTGCAAGCTCTTTTTGAAATTCTGCATCCCGCACTTGCCCCAGTATTGCAATATAGCCCGATTCATCAACCGTAAACATTTCCCCACATTTTGGGCATTTTATTTCATTCATTTATAGCCTCCTTTATTTCTTCCCATATATCCATCCAGAGGTTTTCAGCATTGCCTTACAAATCTTCCCTGTATTTTGTTCCGCGCCCATGGCTTGGATATTCGCGTCACAATCACGTCCTATCATCTTCTACTCTGTAAAAAGCATATCACAAACAAGCGCGAAAAGAAAGATTCATTCTAAGCAGCGCCACCGCCAAAATTCATACGCCGATTTGTGTGATGAACCATTTTGCACACATTCATTTTTCCGCATATAAAAATGCCCCCCAAAAGTGAGACAAAACTTTTGGGGGGCATTCCATAAAAGGGGAATTTTATTTACATACAGGGTTTTTGTTTTTTAAGAAATATGCTGATACTCTTCATTTTCTTTCACTGCTTTTTTACGGGAAAGAGCGGCCAACACAAACTGTGCCAGAAGAATGACAGCCATGATGAGTGTCCATTGGTCAGCAAGCACCATTTGAAGGCTCATGTCTTGCGTTAAGAGGAACAAGACCGCCGAGAGCAGTGCTACGGGAATGCTTAACACTTTAAGTAAAACGCTGTGTTTACGATTTTCCACTTTGCGGTTTTTGCTACCGGCAACATGTGTAATCATAAGTGTGATGCTAGCGAAAATGGTACCAATTACAAGCAGTAAGTTGAGCAATGCCCAGTTTCCACCATGTGCTGCCAAAGGCACCACAGTGTCTCCAATTTCTACTTGTACATCATCAAAAACAGGGGCATTGGCTAGCGGAAGAATTGTATCTTGCAAATTCAAGGTTAGGGCAGCAGGCACAACCGGGGCCACAACAGGGGCCACAGCAGGAACCACAACCGGGGCAGCTGCTGGTGTTACAACTGGGGCAGCAACAGCATCAGCCGGTGCCTGTGGAATTTCCGGTGTTCCTGCATCATTGTCGGGCAGGATTTCTGCGGCTATTTCTTCTAAAACAGACAAGGTGCCTTCTTCCACGCTTACTTCATAGTTCGGATTATCGGTAAAAGTGGCTGTGATGGGGTAAGTTCCTTCGGTTTCGCCCTCAGTGCGGCTCAACACATATTCTAAGAGGTCATCCCCTTCAAGGCCACGCAATACTGCTTCGAAAGCCGGGTCGTTTTCCCCCACTGTTTTACTGTAATTCGACAAAGTAATTGTGACTGGTTTTTTTGCAATTGTTACAGTGTAGCTATTTTCTACCGAAGTATAACCATCGGCCTCGGCACGAACCGTTACGGTGTAATCGCCAGCGTCTGTAAATTTAGGCAGTGTATCGCTAAAGGGGCCACCATTTACACTGTAGCTGAACTTTGTGTTTGGCACGTTGCTGTCTAATTCGTTTAAGGCATCGTGTGCCGATGCATCATACGTTCCCGTATATGGGTTGGCACTGCTGATAACAAGCGAATCGTTATTTAAAACTGTTAATGTGCCTTCTTCATACGCAATATCATAATTTTGTGTTTTGCCTTCCACAGCAGTTCCACTTACTTCGATGGGATACGTGCCCACATCTGAATCTTTTGTAGCAGCTGTGTTGTATCGCAAGTCTACATAATCCGCAATGCTTTCGCCAAACACAAGAGCACCGGCCGTGATGGAGCTATCAAACGGCACAGAAAGATCTGTGTTGTACAGCCTTGCACGGTCATTCGCTGTAAGTGTAACAGGAATGGAGGTTACTTGCAGGTCGCCTTTTGCCAGCACTGTTGAAACTAGAGCATAGTTTTCTGCGCCCTCGCCTGTTAAAGTGGCTGTGCTGTAGCCTTTCCACCACATATCATACGTTCCTACATTGCGTGCAGCAGAATTGGCATCATCATAATCTGTGCTAAACTCTAAATCTGCGGTACTACTAAGCACCACTGTTTCGGGCACTGTGTGGCTTACATATTGGCTGGCCGGTGCAATATAGTATGTGGCATCGATATCTTCATTGGCTGTGCCATACTGGATGGAATCCCCTTCCACAGATGGGAACACCTGCACTTGCATGGGTTTCACTTCAATTTGATAGCTTGCTACCGGTGTTTCCAAAGAGGAAAGAATTTTGTAATAATCATCGTTCAACACCTTGGCAGATACGTTTACTGTGGCAACGCCCACGTTTGTCATTACAGGCACGCCATTTACAATGGTGGCCCCGCCTGTGTTTGGCGCGCTTTCATCAATGGTGTATGTATATTGAATATTGTAGTGAATGGCATTTGGGAATGTGCCACTTATTGGCACAGAAACCGGTGTGCTTCTAAATGATATTGGATTGCCGGTAAACGTTCTATTTTGATCTTGTGGGTTTAAAGAAATTGTGCCTTTATACTCCCAGCGGGGATACAGCGTAAGCTCTAAACTTTCGGTTGCACCCATCACTTCAAGGGCTCTTTCAATTTCAGCATCGGTGATATAGTTTGCACCGGATGTTGGAAAGTACATACCAATGCTACCGTCTGCTTTAAATGCCCAGCCTTCAAATTTTACTGTGCTTGCATTTTGTGTGGGCACAGGAAATTCTGTGGGAATTTGAAAATCGTCCAGGCCATCGCCCACCACCACTGTGTGTTCACCTTCCGGGAAATTATCCATTTTTACGGTAAAGTAGTTTGCAGTGCGTGCATAGGTAATGGTTACTTCTTTTGTTGCCCCTACATTTTGCAGCAAGGACATTGTTTGTGCTTGTGCTTCATAGTATGCATACAAAGTATGCTCGCTGCCCGGCAGCGGAATTTCGGGCGAAAGGGCCGTAACAAGTGTATCTGCATTGTTTTCTTCTGTTGTCCAGCCCACAAAAGAATAGCCCTCTTTCTCTACACTTTGGGCGTTTTCAGGATACTGAACACTTGTGCCTGTTAAAAATGTTTGTGAAACCGTTTCACTTTCTTCACCTACATTTTCAAACAACACAGTATATTCCCAATTTTGCGGTTGTTCTGTTTGCGGTGCTTGTTCATCCCCTGCTGTTGCAAACGAGCCAACCGGCAAAGCAAGCAAAAATACGAGTGCCAATAAAAGCCCCAGTACTTTCTTCGATTTTAATGATGTCATTTTCATAAATAGTTCCCCCCTGTAAGTAGTCAACCTGCTTTTTAACTTTGTTAAATTTAAGACGTTTGTTTTTATCTCATGTAGTATAGCACGTAAAGGTTACACGGCGGTTACATAAAGCCATATTTTGGCAAATTATCAAAAATATACTATCACCA
Source organism: uncultured Oscillospiraceae bacterium (assembly GCA_964370195.1). GTDB lineage: Bacteria > Bacillota > Clostridia > Oscillospirales > Ruminococcaceae > JAAYCI01. The sequence goes on along the minus strand of CAYJIH010000027.1, from coordinate 11,226 downwards.
CAATTTTATGCTATAAAAATTTGAAAACAAACACTTTCAGTGGGCATCGGCTATGCCCCTTTGTAATTTGTAATATCACTTTAAGTAAACACCTTTATAATACATTAAAATAGACACCATACACATGCAACCATAACGAAACCTTTGTTCTTTAACATATGGGGCAACCGTATCGCCAAAATTTCACCATAGAATTTTCTACACATCATTTTTAGCCCACAGCTCTTCACCATTTGCGCCAAATACGCTCATACGCAAGTGCAAATTGCTTGCTAAATATTACTATTTTATGATAAAATTTAAAATGGTTTGGTATGAGTAGCCATAAAAGACACTCTTTTTGGAGGAAACGATGAACATTGTGGTTTGTATGAAACAAGTTCCCGCCACCACCGTGGTGGAAATTGACGAAGAAACCGGCTCGCTTAAAAGGGCCAATGCAGAAACGCGTGTCAATCCATACGATTTATACGCTTTAGAAACAGCCCTTAAAATAAAGGAAGAAATGGGTGCCACCGTTACCGTATTAAGCATGGGGCCTTTGCAAGCCGAAAGCATGATGCGTGACGCTTACAGCATGGGTGCCGATGACGCCGTGATTCTATCGGACAAAAAATTTGCAGGCTCGGACGTTTTGGCCACCGCCTACACATTGTCTCAAGGCATCCGCCACTTAGGGCAGTTCGACCTTATTTTATGTGGCCGGCAAACCACCGATGGCGACACGGCCCAAATTGGCCCTGCACTCGCAGAGCTTTTGGCTCTTCCCCATGCCGCCTGGGTGCATGGCATAGAAGAATTTTCTTCAAAGGGAATAACTGTTACGCAAGTGTTTTCCAAAAGCATCCAGCGTAGCCGTGTAAAACTTCCCTGCCTTTTAACCATTGAAAAAGATAGCTGTGTACCAAGGCTTCCCTCGTTTTTGCTTAAAAAGAAAACGAAAGATAAAGAAATTCGTGTGCTTCGCTTTGATGATTTACCCTCGCCGGATTTATCACGTTGTGGGCACGTTGGTTCTCCTACAAAAGTAGAAGAAATGTTTACACCGGCAGCAGTAGAGAAAAATGTTGTTTTACAAGGAACACCCGAAGAAAAATCGCAATCGCTTGTGAATATTTTGCTTGAACACAAAATCATCGAAAGGGGGAGCGAGGAATGTCTGCCATCACTTTAAACACGAAGACATGCAACCTTTGCGGCCTTTGCGTTGAAAAATGCCCTTTTGATTCCCTATTGATTACGGCTGACGGCATCGATGTAAAAGAAACTTGCCGCATGTGTGGTGTATGCGTAAAACTATGTCCTCAAAAATCTTTGGCATTTTCTCAAACGCCCATTCAAGATAATGATCTCAAAAACCATTGGCGTGGCATTATGGTTTTTGTAGAACAAGAGCTTGGTGAAATTCATCCCATTGCATATGAATTGATTGGTGAAGCACAAAAGCTAGCCAAAGAAGTGGGCTATGAGGTTTGTGCCGTGCTGATTGGTGCCGAGGGAACACGCCAAAACGCCGAAAAAATAACAGCATACGGTGTTTCTGAAGTGTTCTACTACGAAGATGCCGGCTTTTATGGGTTTAAAGCAGATTGCTATGCCGATGCCATGGCCGATTGCATTGCACAATATCGGCCTTCCACCGTGTTGGTTGGAGGCACCGCCATTGGTCGTTCCTTGGCGCCACGGCTATCCACACGGTTTCGCACCGGGCTCACCGCCGACTGCACGAAGCTAGAAATGCTAAGCAACACCGATTTGGTCCAAATTCGGCCGGCTTTTGGCGGAAATGTCATCGCAAAAATCCTCATCACAGACGCAAGACCCCAATTTGCTACCATCCGTTACCGCGTAATGGATAAGGCTCATAAGGTAAAAGAACCCTTTGGAAAAGTAACGGCGATGCCCGTGCCTGCCGATATGTCAAAATCCGGCATTGAAGTTCTTTCTGTAGAGCGATTGCCCGAGGTGGTTTCCATCGAAGAGGAAGACATTTTGGTGGTGGCCGGGCGCGGCATGAAAAACGCCGAAGGTGTGGCGCTAGCACAGCGTCTTGCCGATGTTTTAGGGGGCCAGCTTTGCTTCACCCGCCCCATGACGGAAGGCGGGTTTGGCGAAAATGCAAAGCAAATTGGTCTTTCCGGCCGCACCGTTCGTCCAAAACTCATCATCACATGCGGGGTGTCTGGCGCCATTCAATTTACTGCCGGTATGAGTGGCAGTGAATGCATTGTAGCCATTAACCAAGACCCAAATGCACAAATTTTCAACGTGGCAAACTACTGCCTTGCCGATGATGCCTTTTTGGTTCTTCCAAAATTGATTGAGCAACTTGAAGCAACGCAAAAGGAGGTGCGATAAAACATGGCCTATCCTTATGCCAAAATAGATGAACGTGGCATTCAACACTTAAAAAGTGTAACCTCACCGGAACGTGTAACGGCCGGAAGCGATATTTTACCGGAATATTACCACGATGAGATGCCGGAATATGGTGTTTTTGCCCCCGATGTTTTTGTGGAAGCAGAAAACAAGGACGAAGTGGCTGCCGTGATGCGCTATGGGTATGAAAACAACATTCCCGTTACAGTACGTGGTGCAGGCTCGGGCCTTGCGGGTGGTGCCACCTGCAAATACGGTGGTATTTTGCTTTCTGTGATGCGCATGAACAAAATTTTCCCTGTAGACAGAAAAAATCAAACCATCACTTGCCAGCCCGGTGCACTTTTGCTGGATGTGCAGGCCGCCGCCAGTGCCGAGGGGCTTTTTTACCCACCGGACCCCGGCGAAAAAACCGCCAGCATTGGCGGCACCGTTATCACAAACGCCGGCGGCATGAAAGCTGTGCGCTATGGCTTAACGCGTGATTTTGTGCGCTGTATGGAAGTGGTGTTGCCCGACGGGGAAATTTTACAGCTTTCCTCCAATGTGGTAAAAAACACCACCGGCTACGATGTAAAAGATTTGGTCATTGGCTCCGAAGGCACGCTTTGTATTCTAACCGAAGTTACCCTAAAATTGCTGCCTGCGCCAAAACACACCGCCACCTTGGTGCTTCCCTTTCACACTTTAGAAGACTGTGCCGACATGGTTCCCCATGTGCTGGATCTCTCTTTTGTGCCCACCGCCATCGAATTTTTAGAGATGGAACTGATTGACATGGTAAAACGCCGGCTAAACAAGCCCTTCCCTTGCCAAAAAGGCGAAGCCGTTTTGCTTGTAATGTATGACGCTTCGAGTAAAAAAGAACTAGAATCCGCCTGCGAAGCACTGAGCGAAGCTGCCATTGAGCACAACGCCATCGACTGCTTGCTTGCCGACACAGAAGAACGCCTTGCCTCGGTATGGAGTGTTCGCGGTGGCATTTTAGAGGCGATGAAAGCCGACAGCGTGGCACAAGAAGAATGCGACGTTGTTGTGCCGCGCAGCCACATTGCCGAATATGTAAAAGCGGCAAAGCAAATTGCAGCAAAGCATGGCATCCGTGTGCAACCTTGCGGCCATGCCGGTGACGGCAACATCCACACCGAAATGCTACGGGATGAGGGGATGAGCGATGAAGCTTGGCACACTGCCACACAGGCCAGCTTAAAAGAACTGTATGCCCTTTCTAAACAACTGGGAGGCCAACTTTCGGGCGAGCACGGCATTGGCAACGGCAGAATTCAATATATGGAAACTTTCCTGGGCGAGCGCATGATTCAGTTATATCGTTCTCTAAAACTAGCGTTCGACGAAAAACTGGTGCTCAACCCAGACAAGGTCATCTCATTTCAAAACAAATAGGGGTTTTAATTTACATTGAATAAGGAGAGAAATCGATGAACAATACGAAATCATTTTTAGTGGACAAAAGTAAAATGCCACTTGCGATTGGCGTTGCTTTTGTGGCATTTACCACACAGTTTGGTGGCGGCTTTGCCTCCGGTGCGCAAATTTACCAATACTTCATCAACTACGGTGTGTGGGCGCTCTTTTTGCCCTTTTTCACCCAGTTCCTATACGCTTTGTTCTTTTGGTACGGCATGCGTTATGCTTATAAAAACAAAGTGTACGACTATCGCAGTTTTTCTGATAAATTTTATGGAAAATTCCGCATAGTATTTTCTAATTTGTTCGAGCTTACGTATCTTATCATGATTGCCACGGCTTCTGCTGCGGCCTTTGCCACGGGTGGCTCTACACTAAATACCTTGTTTGGCATCCCTTACTGGATTTGCACGTTGATTGTAGGTGCCTTCATTTTTATCATTTCTGTGTTTGGTAGCCAAATGGTGCGCCGTGTGGCCGCCACACTTTCGGTGCTTATCATCGTAGGCCTTGTGGTTGTTTTGGTTCCCAATATCATTTCGCAATGGGACGCCATTTCAGCGTCCATCGCCAACATGAACGCCGGCGAAATGGCTGTTGGCTCTACGCAAACAGGTGCATTTTTACCGGCCTTGGGCAGTGCCTTTTTATACTTTCTCTTTCAGCTGCCTTCGGTATCTGTGATGTACCAACATATGCAGCCGCTTACAAGTGAAAAACAAGTGAACCAAGCAGCCATCTATATTTTCATCACCAACATTATTGCAATGATGCTGGGCGTTGTGGGCCTGTTGGCCGTTGCATTTGTGGCCGACCTTGCCACTGCCACGGTTCCCATGCTGGTGCTGGTGCAAAATGGTGTGGGCTCTGCTTTACTCACACCCATCATTTCCATTTTGATTATCTTGGGCTCTGTTTCTACCGGTGTAAACATGGTATCCGGCATTGTTACACGTTGTGTAAATGCAGTGGAGCGCAGAACCACTGACGCGAAGAAAATAGAAAAAAACCACCTTAAACGTAATATTTTATTTGCCTTTATCTTCACAGCCGCCGCCTTTGCCATTGCACAGTTTGGCCTGATGGCTGTTGTTGTGAAAGGCTATGCTTACTTAGGCTATGCCGGCTTTATCTCTGTTTTCATTCCATTTGTGCTTCATTTCATCCTGTCCAAAAACCAAAGCAAATCATTATAATTTCTCACTTGTAAAAAGGTTCTTTTGCTTTTTGCTGTACTTTCAACACCGTTTTGATTTTGCACGGATATAACAAAAAAAGAGATTCGTTTTTGTTATATTCTCTAAAAAATACGGATACTCTTGTTCTGGATTTTCCACTGTGCTATAATTTCTATATAAATTTCATATTTAGCCATCGCACGGCTATAAAAAGGGCGGCCATCTGTGCCGTCCTTTTTGTTTTTCAAATTTTACTTATTCATCACAACAAAAAAGAGAGGATTTATGATATGATTCCCATTATACTTTCCATCAACGGACGAGAAGAACACCTGCAAATTGAAGCAAACTGGACCTTACTTACCGTATTGCGGGAGGTGCTGGAATTAACCGGCACGAAATATGGCTGTGGCACAAACGATTGCGGTGCCTGCAAAGTGCTGATAGACGGCGAGCCAAAAAACGCCTGTGTGTTACTGGCCAAAAATTTACAAGGTAAAAACATCCTCACCATCGAAGGTGTAAGCAAAGATGGCAGCATGCATCCTGTGCAAAAAGCATTTATCGATGCCGGCGCCATCCAATGCGGCTTTTGTACCCCCGGCATGGTGATGACATCCCTTGCACTTTTGCAAAAAAATGATAGCCCCACAGCAGATGACGTTGCACACGCTTTAGAAAACAACCTTTGTCGCTGTACGGGATATAAAAAAATAATAGATGCCGTGCTTTTGGCGGCTGATGAACTAAAACGGGAGGGGTAAACAATGAAAGCATATCGCGGAACAGAAATTGGGCGCCCCATGCCGGCTTTTGATGCCATCGAAAAAGTAACCGGCACAGCTGTTTATGCCGATGACCTGCGCTTTACACGCCTTTTGCACGGAGCCGTTTTGCACAGCAAACATGCCCACGCCCGCATTGTTCACATCGACACAAGCAAGGCGGAGGCATTGCCGGGTGTGCATGCTGTCATCACCCACAAAGACAGCCCCAACATTTTATTCAACCGCATCATGCGCTGTGCGGCCGACCCCCTCCCTGCCACCGAACGTGTTTTAGACACCATCGTGCGTCATGTTGGCGATGAAGTGGCTGCCGTTGCGGCCGACACAGAAGAAATTGCCCGCAAGGCTGTAAAACTAATTCAAGTAGAGTATGAAGTTTTACCGTCTGTTTTAGATCCAGAAGAAGCTTTGCAAAAAGACAGTGTGCAACTGTATGAAAAAGGAAACCTGATGCACACACAGCAAAAAGAATGTGGAGACGTTGACAAAGCCCTTCAGGACGCCGAATACACTGTAGAAAACATGGTAGAAACTTCTATGATTCACCACGCTGCCATAGAGCCCCACCTCTGCATCGCTCAGTGGGCAAAAAACGGGGAAATTTCAGTGTGGGAGCCCGCCCAAGCGGTGTTTCGCATCCAGCTAATGCTAAGTAAAATTTTCTCTCTCCCCTGCAGTAAAATCCATGTCCATTCGCCACTCATCGGCGGCACATTTGGCGGAAAAGACAGTGTGATACTCGAGCCGTTATGTTTGCTTCTTTCAAAAAAAGCAGGCAATCGCCCTGTAAAAATACGATATAATCGAACAGAAAGTATGGTTTCTACCTACACACGGCACGCCATGCGTTTGTACGGAAAAATGGCCTTTACAAAACAAGGAAAAATCACCGGTTTTGGCATCGACAATTACATGAATGTAGGGCCCTATTGTGGCGGCAGTATCAATGTACATGTGGCCATGTGCGGAAAAATGTTTAAAGTATATGATGTACCAAACATGCGCTTTAACGGAAAAGCTGTTTATACCAACACAATGGTAGGCGGTGCTATGCGTGGCTTTGGCTCTCCAAAAGTATTTTTGTGCCTGGAGCAACTTGTAAACAAAGCAGCAAAACAGCTGGATATGGATCCTGCTCTATTTCGCCGCAACAACCTGATAGAACCTTTTGGAAAAGAACCCGGTAGCGGTGCCCCACACGGATCGGCACAAGCACGAGCATGCCTAGACGAAGGAATGGTGCGTTTTAACTGGTGTGAAAAATGGGCCAACCGCAAAAACCTTGAGGACGCGAACTATGTATATGGCTATGGTGTTTCCACCGCCATGCATGGCAATGGTGTTGCACCGTTTGCGCCGGATATCACACTTGCTGACTTGATGTTACACGAAGATGGGTCGCTTATTTTACGATGTGCCGTTACAGACCATGGTGCCGGTAGCAACACACTCATGCGCCAGATTGTGGCAGAAGTATTGCAAGCACCGATGGAAGAAATAGACCATGTAGCCCCCAGCACGCAAAGTTGCCTTTACGATATGGGAAGTGGTGCCAGCCGCAACACATGGAGCGCCGGCGCCTGTGTAGAAAAAGCAGCACAACAACTGAAACAAATGATGCTTGAAACGGCTGCTGCTGCCTTTGATTGTAAAAGTGATGAAGTGACATTGAAAAACGGATTGTTTGTAGCCCCAGATGGACGTAGCATGACACGCCGCGACCTAAACGAATATGCCTATTCTGTGCAGCGCACAAAGCTAGCTACATTGGCACGCTACAACTCCGATACAAATGCCGGCAGTTATGGCGCCCATTTTGCAAAAGTACGCATCAACAAGCAAACCGGTGAAGTATGCGTTGTAGATTACCTTGCCATGTGTGATATTGGCACACCACTTTCTCCCCTGCTTTTAGAAGGCCAGTTGGATGGTGCCGTGATGATGGGCCTTGGCATGGTCCTTTTTGAAGGCATTCAGCTAAATCAAAGCGGTGTGCCCCAAAATGCCAATTTTAAAAAATATCGCCTGCCAAAAGCAAGCGATTTACCCAATCTAGATGTTCAATTTGTAGATAATTATGAGGACGGCGGCCCCTTTGGAGGAAAAAGTGTTGGCGAATCGTCTATTGTTCCGGTGGTGCCTGCCATTGTGGGGGCCATCAACGATGCACTGGATGCAGATTTGGGGCATTTGCCACTCACTCCGGCAAAAATTTTAGCCGCTTTGCATTCTAGCTAAACACAGCGTGCCGGCATATTTTGCCCCCAAAAAGCACTCCATTTTGCTTTGCATAAATTACGAAAAATAAAGGAGTAACGACAATGAGTGGGCACAACATTTATACGTTTCGTTTTTTTGAAATGTACAAACTATATGTGGCAAAAGCAGAAAAAAAAGGCAGGACTGCCAGCGAGGTTGATGAGATTATTCATTGGCTAACAGGCTACACAAAAGAGGACATGCAAAAACTTGACGAAACCATTGACATGAAAAATTTCTTTGAAATGGCGCCAAATTTAAACCCGAACAGAAGCCTTATTAAAGGCTCGGTTTGTGGTGTTAAACTTGCAGAAATTGATGAACCCCTTATGAAAGAAATCCGTTATCTCGATAAACTTATTGACGAGCTTGCTAAAGGAAAATCGATGGAGAAGATTTTAAGAACTTAAAAGCCTCTTTTCCCCAAAAAAACAGGTTTCTGCAAGAGATTTTAACACGCCGCTTTATGCTCTATTCCTTTTTCTTCCTTGTTTAAAAACATACATTTTTTCATCGGCCTTTGCCACCAACGCTTTTGGCGAAAGCGTGTTGGCAGGGCCTATTTCTTGCACCCCGTAACTTATGGAGGTTTGGTATTGTTTGCCATTTTGCAAAGAAATATTTGCAATTTCTTTTTCCAGCTCCAGCATCGTTTTGGTGATGCTATCATGATTCGAACTTTCGCCCACCACTAAAAACTCGTCACCACCCAGCCTTGCAACAACATGCTTACCTAGGGTAAATTTCACCTTTTGAGCCACAACCTGAATATACCAATCCCCTTCATTATGCCCAAAACGATCGTTCACCAATTTCAAACCGTCTATATCAATAAAAACGATAAAACAGCTTTTCTTGTCTTTTATATATTCATCCAGCTTATCCATTGCCACATTCCGCACATAAGCACCTGTCATAGCGTCTATTGTTGATTTATCCTCTATATCTTTTATTGTCATTTCTTGCAATTTGATTTCATCAATTTTTCCCGAGTATGTGTCTGCAACCACTTTCAGGTTTGAATAAATGTAGTTAATTACCATAACAAGCACAAAAACCAAAATGGAGAAAACGGCTGTTGCCATATGGTAATACAAATTTCTTTCTAAATAGCCATCTACTTTAAGCAAAGAGGGAAACACTGCCATTTGGTTTATAAACGTAACGCACAAAAACACGGTAGATAGCATGGTTGTTCCGGTTTCCGACAATGCAATATCCAAAATACTGTGTTTTAATATTTTTCTTGTAACCAAAATATAGGGAACCGGTATAAAAAAGTTAAGCGTTGTAATTAAAACCCTGTTTTCTTCGCTTGCCAAAAGTGCCGCAACAGGCTCGCCTGTTACAAATGCCATGCCCACAATCACCAGCGTTCGGATGGCAAAGAAATTAATGGCAAATGAAAAAACACCAAACAATGTTTTTACAACACCTTTTTTACAAACCACCATCGTTTCTACCGTTAAGGCCACCACATACAAAACCATAATCAAAATTTCATAATGAAATTTCGTAACAAAAATAGGTACAAACAACAAAAAGCTGTTTAAAACCATCAGCACAGCAAAAACAAAAGATTTTACCTTGCTTGCCTCAAGAATATGGGACGTATAACTAAACACAACAACGATATAACTACAATAGGCCAAAAAGGTGAGTGCCATCATTTTCCGCCACCCCCTTTTTCGTAATAGGCGCGTTTGTCCTCACGCATCAACTTATCTGCTTTTTCACGTATTCCCAGCATCTCTCTATCCGTGTCGGCGCTGCCAATAAATACACAGCCCAAATTTACATAAATATTAAAATCTGCTTTTGCATCTTCACCATCAATCATTTTCTTCATGCGGTTTACAACAATATCTACATCTTCTTGTGTAATCATATACAATAAAACTAAAAATTCATCCCCACCTATTCTTGCAACAAAATCATCATTGCGAACACTATTTTTAAGTGCTTTTGCAACACTTACAATATAATCGTCGCCCGCATTATGCCCAAAACTGTCGTTCACATGTTTTAAGGCCACCAAATCACCATAAATAACTGCAAAATCAAACTCTGTTTGTTTGCAAAATCCCTCTAGCTTTTTATCAATAAACCGTTTGTTATAAACACCGGTCAATTCATCTGTGTACAGCTTTTGTTCTGCCATCGATTGTTTTTCAATATTTTTTTTACGCATCAGCTCCACATGGTCTGATTTTCTTTTGAAAGAATGCAATGTAATCAATTTCACATTAAAGAAAAACAAACAATAAAAGGCAACCCCCATACTTGCAGCACTTGCAACAGCGGATACAAGATAAAGCATATACAACTCATCTGTAAACGAAACCCATATCGTAATCCATAAATATAGCGTCATAAGGGCGGCTGTTATGGTTACAGCCTCTGAGTAGACCTGTGTAGACGACATGCCCTTCAGTTTATCCATTGGCACAATTTTATTCATCAGTATCAGCAATAACGACAATATAAGGTACGCAATAAATTCACTGATAAAAAAGAGCGTTTTATTTTGATATAGTGCAGCAACCGGAATCCCCAAACTATGGCTAAAAACAATCAGCGTTAACACACTGACCATCGTAATGTTAAACACAAAAACAGATACACCAAAAACAAGTTGCCTCATGCTAGATTTAGAAATGAACTTAAATTCTAAAAACAACAACACGGCCACAAACAAAAGTGTTTGCACTAAGGAAATCCCCAGTAAATACAGGGCAAAATATACAATTACATTGAAAACCGCACCAAGAATACAATCCAGCTTTTTATCCGGTGCTTTTGAAAGGATTTTTTTTGCAAAATGAATGGCCTGATAATAGTATACCAGCATCATTCCAAGCCCTAATACAAAGGGAATCACCTTCATCATAAACCTCCTTCCACCTACTTATTGCTGCTTGTAGGTAGAAAAACCACCACATTCGTCTGTTTTCGCTTGCATTAAGGCAAGGGTTGCCTTTTCGTATAGGCCATTAAAATTCCGCCCATGCTCTGGATAAAATGAAATTCCAACACTTGCCGTAACCGTTATGTGGCTTTCCTCTTTTTCGTACGTCTTGCACAGTTTCTCACAAATCTCTGCAGCCTTTTCTTTGGCAATGTCGGTTGTTTTGCAATTGCCAATAAACACCAAAAATGTATCCTGATCCATTCTGCCAATCAGGTCTGTCTCC
>CAYJIH010000026.1:0-27794 GCA_964370195.1 uncultured Oscillospiraceae bacterium | reverse complement strand
GGGTGTTTGTGACGATGATGTTCCCTGCGGCTTTTGTCCATGCTTTTATGACACCTACCGAGAGTGTACTGAGTATAGCGCCTACAATTATAAGGGTTTACTGTTTGTCGTTTATTTTGTTGCCATTTAACATTTATGCAACTTATTATTTCCAATCAACAATGAAAGCAAATATTGCTTTTGTTATTTCTGTTGCAAGAGGGTTGTTTATTAGTGGTACTTTAATATTGACTTTACCCTTTGTATTCGCTGAAAGTAGTATGTGGTTTGCAATGCCGATTACAGAAGTTATTACATTCATATTTATAATATATATGTTTTATAAAACAAGCAAATAGCTTTTTCCCTATTCGGAGTTGTTTAAAATGCCACCATTCAACACAGAATGTATAAAAATAAGCATTTTAATACTATATTATAAAGTGTAGAAAACGGCCGATAGAGACAAAATTATTTGATAAAATTACATAAAAAATGTCTTTATTCGCAAATGTCCTTTGTAACAACCATTTTCCCGGTTCCATGCAATTTGGTATTTGTGTCTTATAGTGTATTTATATTATATAGGTATTATATACACTATATATACCGGCATCGGCATTTTCGAAAACATTTCGTGTTCATTTTAAAAGAAACCTCTACGCATTGGCGATAGAATAGAGGTTGTTGAAAAATAACTTGTAAAATTGTTGACAAGTGTAGATACAAATGGTATCTTTAGCACAATGGTTAACCATTGAGGGCTTGTCGAGGGTTGCACACAGTGTTTTGCTGGCAATTCTCGTTAGATGGAATGGGGTGAAAATCCCCGCGTCCTTTGGGCACTGTAAGCGCGAGACATTTCCAAAGCGAGAATTCGCTTGAACGAAAGTTAGCCACTGTGGCAGATGGTTTGCTATGGGAAGGTAGGAATTTGTCGTAAATGCAATTTGCATTATAGCGCAAGTCAGGAAACTTACATTTTCTTTTATAAGGTGGGCTTTTTCTAAAATGGCGAGGGCAAGCGCTATTTGGTAGAAGTTTTCTGAAAAAGATTGTATAGAAACAAGCATCGGATGTGTTGATTTTGTAATTGACATATCCGATTTTTTTTGGTTAATTCAATCTTTTTTAGGAGGTACTGCTTTATGACAAAATTGGAGAAAGTGATGGTTTCGTTTTCGGTGGTGCTTGCATTTTGTGTAAGCGTTGTGCCCAGTGTGGCGGCCATGCACATCATGGAGGGGTTTTTGCCCATTGGCTACAGCATCGTTTGGAGTGCGGCAAGTTTGCCGTTTTTGGTTGTAGGTTTTATTAAAATTAAAAACATTGTGAAAGAGCACAGAAAAACATTGATTATTCTTGCCATGGTGGGGGCCTACGCCTTTGCCTTGTCTGCCCTTAAAATTCCAAGCGTGACTGGCTCTTCCAGCCACCCCACAGGCACCGGTCTCAGTGCGATTTTATTTGGCCCCAGTGTTACGGCTGTGCTTGGGTTCATTGTGCTGTTGTTTCAAGCTTTATTGCTTGCACACGGCGGCTTAACAACCCTTGGGGCCAATACCTTTAGTGCCGCGATTGCAGGGCCTTTCCTCGCATTTGCCATTTATCAGCTTTTTATTAAAATGAAGTGGAACCGAAACCTAGGTGTTTTCTTTGCGGCTTTTTTGGGGAATTTGTTTACGTATTGCGTGACGAGCTTTCAGCTTGCGCTGGCACACCCTTCGGCTACAGGTGGCGTCATGGCTTCTTTTGCAGAATTTATGGCGATTTTCGCCATTACGCAAGTTCCGCTTTCCATTGTGGAAGGCTTGCTCACAGTGGTTGTGGTGATAGGACTGACAAGCTATGCAACACCGGAATTGAGAGAGATTGGCTTTGTGAAGGAGGCAGTGAAATGAGCAAAAATACAATGATTGTGCTTGTGTCTTTGATAGCGGCGGTTGTGATTGTGGTGTTTCCACTGGTGCTCATTCAGGACTCTGAATTTGGCGGTGCAGACGGACAGGCAGAAGGTGTGATTGCCGAGATTTCTCCGGGGTATGAACCATGGGTGGAAAACGTGATGGAACCACCGGGAGGAGAAACAGAGAGTATGCTTTTTAGCTTGCAGGCAGGCATAGGCACCGGGGTTTTTGCTTTTGCCATGGGTTATCTTGTGGCGAGGAAAAAATATGCCCCGAAAGTGGAGCGTGAAAAGTGATTGTGTCCGTTTTAAGCGGTGTGGCGGTTTTTTCGCTTACATATGGTAGCATGAACCGCTATGTGGTGGTGTGTATGAGCCTTTTGGTGGCGGCACTTATGTTTTTGCTTAGGAAGAAAGGGCAAGGCCATACAGCAACGATTGCCATTGATTACCATGCACAGCACTCCAAACTAAATAAGGTAAACCCGCAAAGTAAGATTCTATTTTCACTAAGCATGCTTTTGTTGGTTGTTGCCTGCCCGTTTGACCTTGTGGGTGTTTTTGTATTTCTTATGATGGCTTTCATCACACTTTTTTTGGGGAAAACAAAGATTTCATACTATGTTTTAAGCCTTTTTTTGCCGGGGATGTTCATTGTGCTCAGCGGGCTTAGCTTGGCGTTCGACTGGAGTGCCGTGCCATCGAACTATTTTGACATTCCTTTGGCAGGGGGCTTTTTAAGTATAACAAGGGAAGGCCAAGCCCATGCAAGGTCGGTTATCTTAAAAGCTCTTGCGGCCATCAGTTGCCTTTATATGCTAAGTTTATCAACACCGATGGCAGAACTGATAGACTCTTTGAGGAAAGCAAAAGTCCCCTCGGTTTTGATAGAATTGTTTTATTTAATTTATCGTTATATTTTTATTGTGATGCAGATGCTCCATTCAATGAACACCGCAAGTAAATCAAGGCTTGGAAATGCAACTTATCGTGCAAAATATGCTTCTTTTTTGGGCATAGGCCCCGCCTTGCTTTTGCGGTCGCTTAAGCGGGCAAGGTTGAGCTTTGATGCCATGGAGTCGAGGTGCTATGACGGACAAATTTCTTTTTTAACAGAGGAAAGACCTGTGAAACCGGTGCAGGTTTTGGGGATGATGAGTGTGTTTTTGGCAGCAGTGGCGCTGTGGGTTTTTGAAGGGATAAGGGGGCTTGTATGCCTATTTTAGAAATGCAAAACGTGACCTATTGTTACGAAAACGGCACGCCAGCATTGGATGGAGTGAGCCTCAAACTGGATAAGGCCGAGCGCGTGGCTGTGCTTGGCAACAACGGGGCCGGAAAATCCACATTTTTTCTTTGTTGTAACGGGGTTTTGAAACCGAACCAAGGAGAGGTTCTTTTTCTTGGGAAGCCACTTCGCTACAAACGCAAGGAGTTGCTTGCCTTAAGGCGCAAAGTGGGGCTTGTCTTTCAAGATGCGGACGATCAAATTATCGCGCCTACAGTGGAAAGTGAAATTTCGTTTGGGCCGATGAATTTGGGGATTTCCAAAGAAATTGTGCACGAAAAAGTGGAACAGTCAATCACTTATATGGAGCTGGAAAGCCTGCGAAAGCGGCCGCCACACAATTTGAGCGGGGGCGAAAAAAAACGGGTCAGCATTGCCGATATCATAGCGATGGATAGTGAAGTGTTTTTGTTTGATGAGCCTACGGCTTCGCTAGACCCGAAAAATACCCATATGCTTGAACAAACATTAAATAGACTGAGCGAGCAAGGAAAGACCTTGGTGGTCTCCACACACGACATTGATTTTGCATGGCGCTGGGCAGATCGGGTGATTGTGTTTCATGCAGGAAAAGTTTTGGCAGAAGGCGCGCCGGACAAGGTGTTTGCCAAGGAAGAAGTGATTCAAAAAGCAGGCATCGGTCGTCCAATTTTATATGAGGTAGTGTGTTTGATGGCAAAAAAAGGTCAAATCCCTTTGCCGTTTCACCTGCCAAGAGGTCTGCAAGAGTTTGAAAAATGGCTCCATTACGATAATTATTTAGAAGAACGGAGAAAGCCGCCCATGAAAGGGATTTTGGTTGTGAGCTTTGGCACCAGCTATGATAAGGCCAGGGCCAGTATAGAAGCGGTGGAAAACAAAATAGAGACAGAGTTTCCAAATTACGTGTTGCGGCGTGCATTTACCAGTGGTATGATTATCAAAAAACTGGCTGGAAGAGGCATTTGTGTGGATACGGTGGAGCAAGCGCTGGTGAAGCTGGCTTCGGAAGGCGTTAAAGAGCTGATTGTTCAGCCCACACACCTCATTGCAGGCATCGAGTATGAAAAACTACAAAAAGCGGTGCAGGGTTTGCAACATCACTTTCGCTCTGTTAAAATTGGACAGCCACTTTTGGCAAGCGAAAGCGACAGAAAAGAACTTGTGGACATTCTGGCAAAAGAAATTGAAAAACAAGATGACGAATGTTTGGTGCTGATGGGGCACGGAACAGAGCATGAAGTGAACCGTGTTTATTTAGAACTTCAAAAGGACTTTGAAGAACGTGGCTATAAAGATGTGTTTGTGGGCACGGTGGAGGGCACACCGAGTGGTGAAGATGTGCTTAAATGTGCCAGTGGCGCGTATAAAAAAGCCGTGATGGCACCACTGATGCTTGTGGCGGGCGACCATGCACTGAACGACATGGCAGGTGACGAAGACAGCTGGCAGACCATGTTTGAAGAAGAGGGAATCGAAGTGCGCACCATTTTAAAAGGTCTTGGGGCCTATCAGGGTGTTTTGGATATGTATGTAAACCATGTGAAGCAAGTTGTATCATTATGAGTTTTGAGCAATATGTGACGCAAAATGGGGCGCGTTTGCGCTGTGGTTACACCACGGGCAGTGCCGCGGCCATGGGCGCTAAAGCCGGTGCCACCGCCCTTCTTTTGGGGGAAATCGCCGATTCAGTGAGTATCACCGTGCCCAAAGGCAGCCGTATTATGGCAGAAGTGGAGCTGTGCTTGCAGGCGGAAAACGCCGTGTGCCGTGTTCTTAAAGACGGTGGGGATGACATTGATGTTACGCATGGTGCTGCCATCATCACAACGGTTTCGCTGATACAGGAAGGCATCTGTATTGAAGGCGGAAGCGGTGTGGGCCGGGTGACAAAACCCGGGCTTGACCAAGCCGTGGGGCAAGCGGCCATCAACAGTGTACCGCGCCGGATGATAGAAAAAGAGCTTTTGGAAGTGGCACAAAAGGCGGGATATAAGGGTGGGTTTTCTGTGGTGGTTTCGGTGGAAAACGGCGAAACTTTAGCAGAAAAAACCTTTAACCCGAGCCTTGGTATTGTGGGTGGTATTTCCATTTTGGGAACAAGTGGCATTGTGGAGCCCATGAGCGTGGAAGCCTTGAAACAGAGCATCGATGTAGAGCTGAACATGTGGACGGCACTTGGAGAAAAAATGTTGATTTTCACACCGGGGAATTATGGGGAAGACTATCTTAAAACCCAAAAATCTCTTTCTCCTTTGCCGGTTGTCAAATGCTCCAACTTCATTGGAGACAGCTTGGATATGGCGGCGGAAAAGGGTGTGGAAAGTGTGTTGCTTGTGGGGCATATCGGCAAGGTGGTAAAGCTGGCCGCGGGCATTATGAACACCCATTCGCGTTTTGCAGACGGCCGTGCGGAAATTTTGGCGGCCCATGCTGCTTTGGCTGGGGCATCCCCGGCCTGTGTGAAAAAAATTATGGAAAGCGTGGCTGTGGATAGCAGCCTGGAGATTTTGAAGCAGGAAGGCATGTATGAGCCGGTGGTGAAAACCCTACTGGAAAAAATTCAGTTTCACTTAAGCAGACGCAGTGCCATGCGTGTGGGTGCGGTGGCGTTTAGCAATGTGCATGGGCTCATTGGCACCACAGAGATCGGGCAGATTTTGATAGAGGAGAGGGCGCAGTATGAGCGGTAAATTTTATGGGGTCAGCGTGGGGCCCGGTGATTCGGAATTGTTGACTTTAAAGGCAGTGCGCGTGATAGAAGCCTGCCCGGTGGTGGCAAGCCCTGCCACCAAAGGGGAAAACATGTTGGCTTTCAACATTGCAAAGGGTACCGTGAATATGGACGACAAGGAAATTTTGCCTTTGGAATTTCTTATGACACGTGACAAAGAGGCGCAACATGCGCGTCATGTGGAACTGGCGAAATTGATTGCCGCAAAACTGGACGAAGACAAAGACGTGGCGATGCTAAATTTGGGGGATGCTTCTTTGTTCTCCACCTTTAGCTATATTTTGAAATTGCTGGAAGAGATGGGGTATGAGGCAGAGGTGGTGCCGGGTGTCACTTCGTTTTGTGCCATTGCGGCAAAGCTGAAAGTGAGCCTGACGAGCATGAACGAGCCACTTCATATCATCCCGGCAAGCCATGGGTGCACCGAGGAAGCTTTGCATCTTCGCGGCTCTAAAGTTTTGATGAAGGCAGGCAAAGGGCTGGGAGAAGTGAAACAGGAACTGAAAAAGGCAGGTCTTTACGAAAAGGCCAGCCTAATAAGCGATTGTGGGCTTCCCAGCGAGACGATTTGTGTTTCGCTGGATGAGGCCAAAGACGATATGGGCTATTTTGCCACCATCGTGGTGAGGGGAGAATAAAGCATGGTGCATTTTGTGGGAGCAGGCAGTGGCGCGGCCGATTTGATAACCCTTCGGGGCGCAAAACTTTTGGCAGAAGCCGATATCATCATTTATGCGGGCAGTCTTGTCAATCCGGAGCTTTTGGAGATGGCGAAGGAGGGCTGCGAAATTTATGACAGTGCGAAGATGACTTTGGAAGAAGTGCTTTTGGTGATGCAAGAAAACAAGGGGAAGATGCTGGTGCGTTTGCACACGGGAGACCCGTGTTTATACGGCGCCATTCGCGAGCAGATGGATGCCTTGCAAGAAATGGAGATTCCCTATACGTATACCCCGGGGGTTTCGAGTTTTTGCGGTGCGGCCGCGGCCTTAAAAACCGAATACACCTTGCCGAATGTGAGCCAAACTGTCATCATCACACGTATGGCGGGCAGAACGCCGGTGCCGCCGCAAGAGGAAATTGAAAAATTGGCCGTGCATGGCAGCACCATGGTGATTTTTTTGAGCACCGGTCTTTTGGAAAAACTGGAAACCGCCTTGATCAAAGGTGGCTACGAAAAAGACGGCCCTGCGGCAATTGTGTATAAGGCCACTTGGCCGGACGAAAAAACTTTTCGTTGCACGGTGGGCACCTTGGCGAAAACGGCAAAGGAAAATGGCATCACCAAAACGGCGCTCATCACCGTGGGCGGATTTTTAGACAGTGAGTATGAACGCTCGAAGTTGTATGACCCGAGCTTCAGCACTGAATTTCGGGCGCAAACAGATGGAGTGTAAAGCGGTTTATTTCACAAACAACGGGCGGTTGCTGGCAGAAAAAATGCAAAAATGCGGGGTTTCCCTCAGCGCTTTTGATGGACGCGGTGGGCAGTATCGCTGTTTTGTAGAAAACTGTTTCCAAAAAGGGGAACGGCTGATTTTTATCGGTGCTATGGGTATCGCAGTGCGTGCCATCGCCCCCTATATCCGCTCGAAAGATACAGACCCTGCGGTGCTTGTGATGGATGAGAAGGGGCAATTTGTCATTCCTTTGCTCAGCGGTCATATTGGTGGGGCAAACCGTTTGGCACAGTACATCGCCGAAGTTTTGGGCGCGCAGGCGGTGCTCACAACGGCAACGGACATTCATGGGGTGTTTGCCGCGGATGATTGGGCGGCAAAAAACGGCATGACTGTGAAAAATATCGGGCATATCAAAGGGGTTTCCTCGAAGTTATTGGGGAACGAGTGCGTGGCACTGGAAACGGATGAGGCAAAAGAAGCCGCCTTGCCGCAAGGGCTTTACCTGGCAAAGCCCGGGGAAATCTATATCGGAAGTGATATGAAAAAAGGGCAAGACAAGTTGCATTTGGTTCCGAAGTGTTGTGTTTTGGGCCTTGGGTGCAGAAAAGGAAGCCGCCTTGAAGACATTGAGACACTGTTTTCAGACGTTTGTAAGCTTGTTTGCAAAGATGCTTTTTATGCGGTGGCGAGCATTGACCTCAAAAAAGATGAGCCGGGGATTTTGGCATTTTGTAAAAAACATGCGCTGGCTTTTTACACCTTTTCGGCCGCAGAACTGCAAGCGGTGCCGGGGGCATTCACAGCCTCTGCTTTCGTCAAACAAACCACGGGGGTGGACAATGTCTGCGAGCGCAGTGCCGCGCGTATGACAGGGCGTGTTCATCTGCCTAAAATATCGAAAAATGGCGTAACCATGGCGGTTGGGCAAAAAGTGTTGGAATTGAATTTCGAGTAAAGGGGATAGCATGAGCAAGAAATTGTATGTTGTGGGCATTGGCCCCGGTGACGAAATCTATATGACGGGCAAAGCGAAGGCGGCGCTGGAAGAAAGTGAAGTTATTGTGGGCTACACTGTGTATGTGGAGCTTGTAAAGTCTTATCACACAGGGCGAAAAGTGCTTAGCACGCCGATGAAAAAAGAGGCAGACCGCTGTGAAATGGCTTTGCAAGAGGCAGAGCAGGGGAAAACCGTTGCCATGGTGTGCAGTGGGGACGCGGTGGTGTATGGCATGGCGGGGCTTGTGTATCAGCTGGCAGAAGCCTATCCACAGGTGCAAATCGAGGTGGTGGCCGGCGTGACAGCGGCCTTGAGTGGTGGCGCCGTTTTGGGCGCACCGCTTACGGGGGATTTTGCCGTCATTTCGCTCAGTGATTTGCTTACCCCATGGGAAAAAATAGAAAAACGCTTGGAATGTGCGGCAATGGGTGATTTTGCAGTGTGTTTGTACAATCCATCGAGCAAAAAGCGTGGGGACTATTTGCAAAAAGCGTGCGATATTCTTTTGCGATACAAAAGCCCCAAAACCCTGTGTGGCTATGTGCGGCACATTGGCCGAGAAGGGGAAGAAAGCCACTTGGTGACACTGGAACAGCTTAGAGAGACCAAAGTGGATATGTTCACTACGGTGTTTATCGGCTGTGAGGCAACACATGAGCTGCAAGGGAAAATGGTGACGGACAGGGGCTATAAACTATGAAAAAATTGCTCATTTTTGCCGGCACCACCGAAGGCCGACAGCTTGCTGAGCGTTTTCGAGAACGTTATGCGCTCACCTTGCGCGTGGCCACGGAATATGGCTGTGAGTTGGCTAAAGACGGGGCGCAATGCGGCAGAATGAGTGCCGAAGAAATGCAGGTGTATCTTTTGAAGCATCACATAGACATTGTGGTGGATGCAACGCATCCTTACGCAAAAGAGGTGTCTTGCAACATAAAAAAGAGCTGTGAAAACACGGGAACACGGTGTGTGCGTTTGCTGCGGCAAGAAAGCATGGCAGAAGGCTGTGTGCGTGTGGATTCGGCAAGAGAATGCGCACAGTATTTGCGGGATTTACCCGGCAGGGTGCTGCTCACAACGGGAAGCAAAGAGCTGGATGTATTTACAGAGGTACCCGGTTACAGCGAGCGTTTGTTTGTGCGTGTGTTGCCCACGAAAGAGTCTGTGGAAAGAGCAGCAGCGCTCGGATACCGCACTGCCCACATCATTGCGATGCAAGGGCCATTTCAAAAAGAGCTGAATGTGGCCTTGCTACGGCAGTTTGACATTGAGATTTTGGTGACAAAAGATGGCGGCAAAGAGGGCGGTTTTGCAGAAAAATTAGCAGCGGCGCAAGAAGTGGGGGCGAAAGTGGTGTTGATTTCTCGCCCGAGTGAAGAAGGGCACAGCCTAGACGAGGTGGTGCGGATGTTGGAGGCATGGGCATGAAAGTCTATTTAGTGGGCATCGGCATGGGGAACACCCTTACCGGTGAGGCGAAGAAAGCCATTCAAAGCGCGCAATGCATAATAGGCGCAAAGCGGATGCTAGACGCGGTGCAATCGAACGCCGAGAAAATAGAGGCCGTTTTGGCAAAAGACATTGCCGAGGCGATTTTGCAAAAACAATATGAGACGGTGGCTGTTGTGTTTAGCGGAGATGTGGGCTTTTACAGCGGGGCAAAACAGCTTAGGGAATTGCTTTCAGACGTGGAGTTACACTGCATTTGCGGCATCAGCACCGTGCAATATCTATGTGCAAAGCTGGCAAGGTCGTGGCAAGACATGAAACTGGTGAGCTTGCATGGGCGCAAAGCGGATGTGGTGGCATTGGTTTTGAGAAACAAAGAGTGTTTTTTTCTCACGGATGCCACCTGCACACCGGCCTATATCTGTAAGCAACTGGTGAAATCGGGGCTTTCACAGCTACAGGTAAGTGTGGGTGAATGCTTGTCTTATCCAGAAGAGCAACTGACACAGGGCACGGCAGAAACGCTTGCAAAACAAGAGTTTCATGCTCTTTCCGCCGTGATTGTGGACAACCCTGATGCCGAGGAAGAAAACCGTGTGCATGGGCTGGATGACAGTGTGTTTATCCGCGGCAAAACACCGATGACAAAGCAAGAAGTGAGAAGTGTGGCGCTTTCGAAGTTGCAACTAAAAAGTACGGACATCGTCTATGACGTGGGCGGCGGCACGGGCTCGGTGTCTGTGGAGATGGCAAGGCAGTGTGCGCGGGTGTATGCGGTGGAGTGCAAGGAAGACGCACTTGCTTTAATGGCGGAAAATCGAGAAAAATTCAAAGTTTATAACATGGAAATCATCAGTGGTATGGCGCCGCAGGCACTTTTGGACTTGCCGCCACCGGATGCGGCCTTTATTGGCGGCACACGGGGCAATATGGCCGAAATTTTGGCCTGCCTTGTGCAGAAAAACCAAAAACTGCGTGTGGTGATTACCGCCATCGCCCTTGAAACTTTGGGCGAGGCTATCCGTGAACTTTCGCGTTATTGTACACCGTCCGTTTTGCAATTGGCGGCAAACCGAGGTAAAAATGTGGGGAACTACAACATGATGACGGCAGAAAACCCAATTTGGATACTATACGGAGACCTGAGCCAATGAACCGAGTGATGATTGCCGCGCCGTCCAGCGCCACAGGAAAAACCACCCTCACCTGCGGGCTTTTGCAGGCTTTGAAAAATCGTAAACTGGAGCTGAGTTCTTTTAAGTGTGGCCCCGATTATATCGATCCGATGTTTCACAGCAAGGTAATTGGCATCCCCTCGATGAATTTGGACTTGTTTTTTCAAACAGAGGAGGAGGCAGTTGGTTTTTTTTGCCAAAACCAAACAGAGCTTTCGGTGATAGAAGGTGTGATGGGCTACTACGACGGCATAGCCGGCACAACAGATCGTGCGAGCAGTTATCATTTGGCAGCCGCCACAAAAACCCCGGTGATTTTGGTGGTAAGCCCCAAAGGGCAGTCTCTTTCGGTGGTGGCTTTAATTCGGGGCTTTATGGATTTTCGAAAAGACAGCAACATTTGTGGCGTGATTTTAAACAAGTGTTCGCGGGGTTTGTATGAACTGCTGAAACCGGTGATTGAAGAGCAGTGCGTGCCGGTGCTGGGGTATCTGCCCGAGCTTGCAGAAATCTCTTTAGAAAGCCGCCATCTTGGGCTTGTAACCGCAGATGAGGTGGAGGATATAGAGCAAAAGCTGGCGTTTTTGGCGCAAACACTAGAAGAAACCGTAGACATAGAGGCGATTTTGCAAATGGCGGCAAGCGCGCCAAAACTTTGCGGCAAGGTTGCGCTGCCTTCCAAAATAGGCAAGGGCAAAGTGGTGGCTGTGGCAAAAGACGAGGCCTTTTGTTTTTACTACAAAGACAATTTAGACTTGCTGAGAGAACTTGGCTGCGAAGTGCGCACTTTCAGCCCACTAAAGGATGAAAATTTGCCGGAAAACACCTCCTGCATTTATATTGGCGGCGGCTATCCAGAGCTGTATACAAAACAACTGGCAAGCAACACAAGCATGCTCGAGTGCGTTAGAGAAGCCGCCCAAAACGGGGTGCCCATTTTGGCAGAGTGCGGTGGATTTATGTATTTGCTAGAGGATATTACGGGCGAAAAAATGGTGGGTGCCCTGAGGGGAAGTAGCATGCAAATCGGCCGTTTGGTGCGCTTTGGCTATGTGGAGCTACAGGCACAAGAAGACAGCGCTTTTATCAAAAAAGGAGAGCACATCAAAGGGCATGAGTTTCACCATTGGGACAGCACAAACAACGGCGCATTATGCATCGCAAAAAAACCAATTTCAGAAAGAAATTGGCCCTGTATGCGCAGTGAGGGAAAGATATTGGCCGGGTTTCCCCATCTATTCTTTAGAAACAATGAGAAAATTGTGAGGAGGTTTGTAGAATGTGGGAAATAGACGCTCCTGATAAAAATGCCATGCATGTGGCGCAAAAACGCTGGGACAGCATTGCAAAACCTTTGGGCTCGCTCGGCCTTTTGGAAGAGGCTGTTGTTAAGATAGCGGGACTTACGGGCAGTGCCGAGGTGGCAATTGACAAAAAGGCAACGCTTGTGATGTGCGCGGACAACGGTGTGGTGGCACAAGGCATTTCGCAGGTGGGAAGCGAAGTGACCGCGGTGGTGGCGGGCAATTTTACAAAGGGGGAAACGTGTCTTTGCAAAATGGCGACGATTGCAAAATCGGCTATCATCCCGGTGGATGTGGGAATGTGTGTGGAAGTGGACGGAGTGCTGAACAAAAAGCTTGCACGTGGCACAAAGGATATCTCCCTTGGGCCGGCGATGACAAAAGAAGAGGCACTTGCGATCCTGCAAGTGGGCGTAGACCTTGTAAAAGAATATAAGGGAAAAGGAGTTCAACTGTTAGCAACCGGCGAGATGGGAATTGGCAACACCACCACAGCCAGTGCTGTGGCGGCCGTTTTGCTGGGCAAAGAGGTGCAGGAAGTTACAGGCAAGGGATCGGGGCTGACGAACGAGGCCTTTGAAACGAAAAAACGCATCATTCAGTGTGCCATTGAGGTAAACAAACCAAAGGCAGACGATGGGCTGGACGTTTTGGCAAAGCTTGGCGGCTTTGACATTGCGGCTATGGCAGGTATGTTTATTGGCGGCGCGGTGCACAAAGTGCCCATTCTTATTGATGGGATGATTTCATCTGTGGCGGCTGTGGTGGCAAAATCGATAGAACCTGCCAGTGTGTGTGCCATGCTGGCAAGCCACTGCTCGGCAGAACCGGCAGGGAAAATGGTTTTGCAGCACCTTGGCCTTAAGCCACTGTTACAAGCGCAAATGCGCCTTGGCGAGGGCACAGGGGCAGTGGCGGTGATGCCCGTTTTGGATATGGCAGTGGAAGTTTATCGCAGCATGAGCACTTTTTGTGATATCAAGATAGCGGATTATGAGAGGTTTGACGAGGCGTGAGAGAGCTGGTATTGGGCGGAAGCGGAAGCGGAAAAAGTGAATATGCAGAAAGTTTGCTGAAAGGCAAAAAGCAGCTTTACTATCTTGCCACAATGCGCCCTTTTGGCAAAGAGGCGGCGCAGAGAGTGCAAAGACACCAAGAATTGCGCAAGGGAAAAGGCTTTGAAACGCTTGAACAGTACACCGATATCGGTGGTGTGGTTTTGCCAAAGGAGGCGAATGTTTTGCTGGAATGCATGGGAAACCTTGTGGCCAATGAATACTTTGAGCTGGGAAGCGGCGCAGAGGAGCGGATTTTGTGTGGCATAGAAAAACTGCAAAAAAACTGTGAAAATCTTGTCATTGTAAGCAACGATGTATTTTGTGACGGAAAAGCTTATGATGAGGATACTTTGGAGTACATTCGTTGCCTTGGAAAGGTCAACTGTGAGCTGGCAAGACGTTTTGGCGGCGTGACAGAAGTGGTAGCGGGAATTGGGGTGAAGTATGTTGCGGCTTCTTCGTAGTTTTTGCATCAGCTTTTCGATGTATAGCAAAATCCCCATGCCTACTGTGGCGTGGAATGCAGAAAACATGCGCTATGTTATGTGCTTTTTTCCTTTGGTGGGCGTGTTTGTGGCTCTTTTTCAGGCGGGCTGGTTTTTTCTTTGCACACAGCTTTCCCTGTCTGCGTTGTTGCTGGGGGTGGGCATGGCGGCCATTCCCATTGCCGTCACAGGCGGAATCCACTTAGACGGCCTGCTCGACACCTTTGATGCTTTGGCAAGCCACCAAAGCAAAGAGCGTAAGCTGGAGATTTTAAAGGACAGCCATACCGGCGCCTTTGCCATCATCGGTTTTGGCCTGTATTTTGCATTTTATGTGGCGCTCGCTGCCAATCTAACTTATAATGGAAACACATTTCTCCTGCTTGGGGGCGTCTATCTTTTGGAGCGCTGCCTCAGCGGCCTAAGCGTAGCAAGCTTCCCTTGCGCAAAAAACAGCGGCCTTGTGTATGCATTTTCGGACGGCGCAGCGAAAAAAACAGTGCGTATCTTTTTGGTGGTTTTCGCGCTGGGTGTGGCCGCAGGAATGCTGATGATTTCACCCTTTGCACTTTCCCTTTTGGGCGTATCATTGCTTGTTTTTCTCTATTATTACGGGATGAGTATGCGGCAGTTTGGTGGCATTACAGGCGATTTGGCAGGATATTTTTTGCAGCTATGTGAAATTTTTCTTTTATTGACATTGCTGCTTTTGCAAAAAACGGGGGTGATGGGATGATTTTGGTTGTGGGGGGGCGTTGCTCGGGAAAACTTGAGTATGTGAAAAGCCTCGGCTATACAGACGAAGAAATTTCCATTGCGACAGTGGAAAAAAAGCCCGTGGTGTACCATCTTGAAGAGATGGCTTTTCCGGTAGAGGAGGCGGCCTTACTTTCAAAAGAAGTGGTGGTTTGTGACGAAGTGGGCTGTGGCATTGTGCCGCTTTGTAAAGAAGAAAGAGTTCGCAGAGAGGAAACAGCCCGCCTGTGCACAAGGCTTGCGACGCAGGCGCAAAGCGTGGTGCGGCTTGTGGCGGGCATACCGGTGAAACTGAAATGACGATCACACTCATTCGGCACGCCATGACAAAAGGGAACAGTGAAAAACGCTATATCGGAAAAACAGATGAGGACATCCTCCAAATACCGCCCTGTGCAAACGAAGAAGAGGGGCTTGTGTATGTAACACCGCTCAAGCGCACAGCACAAACGGCGGCGGCGCTGTTTCCAAACAGAACACAGCAGGTGGTGCCTGCCTTGGCTGAGATGGATTTTGGCATTTTTGAGGGGAAAAATTATCATGAAATGGAAAAATTTGCCCCTTACAGAGCTTGGGTAGACGGGGGATGCCTCGGTAAATGTCCGGGTGGTGAAAGCCGCAAAACATTTTCAAAAAGGGTTTGCAAAGGGTTTTTGGAAACGGTGCAAAACAGCAAAGAGACAGAACTGCTTTTTGTGCTGCACGGGGGTGTCATCATGGCACTTATGCAGTATTTTTCTAAGAAGGAAAATTACTACGATTGGATGTGCGAAAATTGCTGTGGCTACCGTTTTGAGTATGAACAAGAGAAACTGACACAAGTGAGGAGTGTGCGTTTTTGTACATCGTGATTTCGGGCTTGGCACTGGGTTTTTTGCTTGACTTGTTACTGGGAGATCCGCAAGGCTTGCCGCATCCGATTGTTTGGATCGGAAAGTTCATCAGTGCCTTGGAAAAGCGCTTGATTATGAAAAAAAATAAGACGCGTGCAGGTGCGATTCTCGTTTTGTTTGTATGTGCTGTGTCGTTTTTTTTGCCATTTGCCATTTTATTTTTTTGCTACCTTTTGTCTCCGTGGTTGTGCTTTGTGGTGCATGCGCTGATGTGTTACCAAATCTTTGCCATGAAATGCCTTGCCAAAGAGGCGAACTATGTGCAAAAAGAACTCACTGTTAGTTTAGAGAAAGGCCGTGTGGCCGTGGCACGAATTGTGGGCAGGGATACCTCTTCATTAAGCAAAGAGGGCGTATTGAAAGCGACGGTGGAAACGGTGGCTGAAAACACAACAGACGGTGTGATTGCCCCGATGCTCTATATGGCGCTGGGTGGGGCGCCCTTGGCTTTTTTGTATAAGGCGATTAACACGATGGACAGCATGGTGGGTTACAAAAATGAAAAATATCTGGATTTTGGCAAAGTGGCTGCTAAAACAGATGATGTGGCAAACTTTTTGCCGGCAAGAATCACCGCTGGGCTCATGATTGTTACCTCGTTTTTGCTGGGACAAGATTTTCGGGCGGCCGCTAGAATCTGGAAACGAGACAAGCGCAAGCACCAAAGCCCCAATTCAGCGCAAACCGAAGCCGTGTGTGCTGGCGCACTGGGGGTGCAGTTGGCAGGGGATGCGGTGTATTTTGGGAAACGCTGTAAAAAACCTTTTATTGGTGATAAGAAAAAGGAGATAGATGTGTCCGACATTCAAAAAGCGAGCCATCTGATGTTGGGCACGGCTTTCCTCGGGCTCGGGATGGTGCTGACACTTTGGATGACAGTGCTTATTGTTATATAAAGGAGAAAAGAATGAAGCTGGTGCACGGTGGAGATGTTGAGGGCTATAAAGAGAAATATGGCAGAGAACCGGTGGATTTTTCGGCAAATGTTTCGCCGCTCGGGCTTCCTATTGTGGTGAGGGAAGCCATCATTGCATCGCTGGATTATGCCGACAGATATCCGGACCCTTTGTGCAGAGAGCTTTGTAAAAGCATCGGGGAAAGCGAGGATGTAAACCCCTCTTGGGTGGTGTGCGCAAACGGGGCATCGGATGTTTTGTATCGTTTGGTGCTTTCGCAAAAGCCCCAACATGCCCTTCTCACCGCCCCAACATTTGCAGGCTATGAAGAGGCCTTGCGTGTGGCGAATTGTGAGTGCAAGCGGCATTTTTTAAAAAGAGAAAATGAATTTGACCTTACAGAAAGGATCCTCGACGACATCACCGAAGAGCTTGACCTCGTGTTCATTTGCAACCCCAATAATCCAACAGGGCGCGTGGTGGAGCAAGGCCTTCTTGAAAAAATTCTCAAAAAGTGCGAGCGTGTGAACTGCCTTTTGCTGGTGGACGAGTGTTTCAACGCATTTTTGGAAAACAGCGAACAAAATACAATGAAACCGTTTTTACATAGCCCGAATTTGCTGATTTTAAAAGCGCACACAAAGCAATATGCCATGGCAGGTGTG
Organism: uncultured Oscillospiraceae bacterium; assembly: GCA_964370195.1. Classification (GTDB taxonomy): domain Bacteria; phylum Bacillota; class Clostridia; order Oscillospirales; family Ruminococcaceae; genus JAAYCI01. Next base: position 10,827 of record CAYJIH010000026.1, on the reverse strand, counting down.
CGTCTTGGCTATGCGCTAAGCTCAAACGCGGACTTGATTCATGGGATTTGGCAGGCAGGGCAGGCGTGGAGTGTGTCTTATATGGCGCAAAAAGCCGGTGTGGCACTGGCAGGAGAAAAAGCCTACACGGCAGAATTGAAAGAGAAACTGCTCGTGTGGAAGGCAGAGCTTCTTTTGGCCTTGCACCGAGAGTATATTCACTGTATCGGCGGCAGTGCGAACTATGTGTTTTTTTATACAGCGTGGAAAAATTTTTATGAAAATTTGGCGGAGCGGGGCATTTTAATTCGTTCTTGTGATAATTATATAGGGCTGGAAGAAGGGTATTACCGCGTGGCGGTGCGAAACAGCGATGATATCGCATTTCTTTCTGCGGCGCTCAGCGACATGGAACAAGAGAAAAGGGAGATAGAGGGCGTATGAAGGCAAAACGAATTATGGTGCAAGGCACTATGTCCAATGCGGGCAAAAGCCTTTTAGCAGGGGGCTTATGCCGGGTGTTTAAACAAGATGGATATTGCGTGGCACCGTTTAAAAGCCAGAATATGGCGCTCAATAGTTTCATCACACCAGAGGGCATGGAGATGGGCAGGGCGCAGGTGATGCAGGCAGAAGCTGCGGGGATAGCACCTCATGTGCACATGAACCCGATTTTACTAAAGCCCACAAGCGACTGTGGAAGCCAAGTGATTGTGAATGGGGAATCGATTGGCAACATGAGTGCCACCGAATATTTTGCCTTCAAAAGAAAGCTTGTACCCGAGGTTTTAAGGGCCTTTGACGCGCTGGCTGAAGAGAATGACATTGTGGTGATTGAGGGGGCGGGCAGCCCTGCGGAAATCAACCTAAAACAAGAGGACATCGTGAATATGGGCATGGCGCAAATGGCAGACGCGCCGGTGCTTTTGGTGGGCGATATCGACAGGGGCGGTGTATTTGCTTCCCTTTATGGAACAGTGATGTTGTTAGAACCCGAGGAACGAGCCCGCATAAAAGGGCTGGTCATTAATAAATTTCGTGGTGATGTGGATATTTTAAAACCCGGGCTTGCCATGATCGAAAAGCTGACAAACATTCCCGTGGTGGGTGTTGTGCCTTATGCACATCTTGATATTGACGACGAGGACAGTCTTTCAGAGCGAATAGAGCAAAAGACAGGCACAGGGCTTTTAGATATTGCGGTCATTCGCCTTCCACGGCTTTCTAATTTCACCGATTTTAATGTGTTCAATCAAATTGACGCTGTGGGTGTGCGGTATGTAACGAGTGTAAAAGAGCTGGGAAAACCGGATTTGCTGATTTTGCCCGGCACCAAAAACACAATGGGAGATTTGAAGTGGCTGCGCCAAAATGGGCTGGAGGCGGAGATTAAAAAATATGTGGCTGAGGATAGACCTTTGATTGGTATCTGTGGCGGCTATCAGATGCTGGGGGAAACCTTATCCGACCCGGATGGCGTGGAGGAAGGCGGAACCTTGCAAGGGCTTGGGCTTTTGCCGATGCGCACGATGTTTGAAGCGCAGAAAGTGCGCACTCAAGTGAGTGGAACGGTGCACACACACGAGGGAGTTTTTTCCTGTTTAAACGGCTGTGAAATCAAGGGCTATGAAATCCATATGGGACGCACCAAAAGCCAAGCGCAAAGCTTTTCCACAATTTCCTGCGGGGGGGAGAAAAGTGAAGACGGCGGGGTGTATCGGAACATTTTGGGCAGCTATGTGCACGGGGTGTTCGACAGCACCGAAGTGTGTACGCGTCTGGTGAGATGTCTGCTTAACAAGAAAGGTCTTTCTCACATAGAGCTGGGGGAAGCGATGGACTATGTGAAGTATAAAGAGATGCAGTATGATAAGCTAGCCGATGTGATAAGAGAAAGTCTCGACATGCAAGCGATCTATAAAATAATGGAGGATGAAGTATGATACATTTGTATTGTGGAGACGGCAAAGGAAAGACCACGGCCGCGATGGGGCTTATTGCAAGAGCCCTTGGTAGAGAGAAAAAAGTGGTGCTTGTGCAATTTTTAAAAAGCTGGGAAACCGGCGAGGTATTGTTTTTTCAAAAAGAGGAAAATATCACCATCATGCGGGGGAAAGACTGCAAAAAATTCAGTTTTCAGATGACGCAGGAAGAAAAGGACAGCCTTAAAGAGCAGCACACAGTGCTTTTGAAAGAAGCGATGGCTCTGGAATGCGATATGCTGGTGCTGGATGAGGCGATGGCAACGTATAACGGTGATATGCTGGATAAACAGCTTTTGCAAAACTTGGTAAGTGGCTGGAGCGAGGAAAAAGAACTGGTGCTCACAGGGCGCGACCCGGATTCGTTTTTTGTTGAGAAGGCGGATTATGTGAGCGAAATTTGCTGTAAAAAACACCCGTATACAAAAGGCGTTAAGGCGAGAAATGGGGTTGAATTTTGATGGTGAAACCGATAGAACCACAGGCGATCGAACAGAAAAGCATGGAAATCATTGCAAGTGAGCTTGGCGAGGTGAACCTTTCCGGGGAGGAACTTGTGGTTTTAAAACGTGTTATTCACACCACGGCCGATTTTGAGTATAAGGAACATCTTGTATTTTCGAAAAATAGCATTCAAACAGCCCTAAAGGCTATCAAAGGCGGCGTTACTATTGTAACAGATACAAACATGGCTTTTTCGGGTGTAAACAAAAAGGCGCTAGAAAAACTCGGGTGCAACATTCATTGCTTTATGGCAGACGAAGATGTGGCGGAAAGGGCAAAAGAAAAAGGCACCACCAGAGCCACGGCCAGCATGGAGAAAGCTGCGAACTTAGAAGGTGCGCTTATTTTTGCCATTGGAAATGCGCCTACGGCTTTAATCGAACTGGACAGGCTTATGAAGGCCGGGCAGCTTTGTCCTACGCTCATCATCGCCGTGCCAGTGGGCTTTGTGAATGTGGTGGAGAGCAAAGAGCTGATTTTGCAAGCGGATGTGCCGTGCATTGTGGCCAGAGGGCGCAAGGGGGGTAGCAATGTGGCAGCGGCCATTTGCAATGCCCTTTTGTATCTTGCCGGAGGACGTTAGATAAAAATCTATATAAAATACAGGAAATTAGGACGTAGATATGAATATCAAAATGATTGGTGTGGATTACACCAGCCTGTCGCTTTCAAAAAGAGAACCGTTTTCGCTGACAAAAGAGGCGGCGAAAGCCTTGGGGCATGCCATTATCGATGCAGACAAAGCAAACGGAATTGTGGTGCTTTCCACCTGCAACCGAACCGAAATTTGGGTAGATGGCTTTGAAGGGGATTTGGAAGAGGCTTTTTTTGCACACCGAAACGAAGAAAATAGGTGTGTTTTTACCCATAGAGAAGGCGATGAAGCCATCCATTATCTGTTTGAGCTTAGCTGTGGAATGCACTCGCAAATCTTTGGAGAAGACCAGATTTTGACACAGGTGAAAAATGCGGCTTCTCTTGCCAGAGAAAGCGGCTTTTCGTGCTCAACACTTGAAACACTGTTTCGCCTGGCTGTCACTTCGGCAAAGGCCATCAAAACTGAGGTGGTGCTCACCGATAAAGATGCCTCTGTGCCGGCTTGTGCCGTGAAGATGGCAAAAAATCGGCTGGGATCTCTCGAAGGGAAAAAATGTCTTGTCATCGGAAACGGGGAAATGGGAAAACTTGCGGCGGGCTTGCTTGTGGACTGTGGTTGTGAAGTGACCGTCACCATCCGCACGTACCATCGCGGTGCTGTTTTGATACCGCAGGGCTGTAGGGCCGTGATGTACGACGAGCGCTATAAAACGATGTCGGAAATGGATGCGGTATTCAGTGCGACGCTAAGCCCACACCACACAGTGAAGGTAGAGGAACTTGCGCAGCATGGGTATCGAGCCGGTGTGCTCTTTTTTGACCTTGCCTTACCACGGGACATAGAAGAGGGGGTTGGCGCCTTGCCCGATACGATTCTTGTGGACATCGACGGGCTTGAGGCGAACACACAACGCGATGAAGAAACACTGAATAAAGCGTATGAAATTATTGAAAAATACAAAGTAGAATTTTCGGCTTGGAGGGCAAAGCGCGCCGGTGCCGGAGATGCGAAAATTGTGGGAAGCATTGTAAGCGAATTTTGTCAGCAAAAGATACGTGGTACAGTTTGCGAAAAAGAACAAATGGACGAAAAACTTTTAGAGCTTATCGGTGGTTGTGTGCAAAAATCGGTGGAAAAGCTGATGTTTTCGGCAAGAGAAAGCATGGACGATGCACACTGGAGAGAAACCGTGTTGCATTTGAGAAAAACAGCGGAGGAAATTATGGTATGAAAAAATTTCCCATATTTATCGATTTAAGCGAGCGCGATGTGCTTTTTGTGGGCGGTGGAAATATTGCCGAGCGGCGGGCAAAAGTGCTGTGCGAGTTTTGCAAAAATGTGCGCATGGTGGCGAAAGAATTTACGAAAGATTTAGAAAAAATGGGTGAAGAAGGGCTGCTTTCGTTGCAAAAACGTGCCTATGAAACAGGCGACTGTGAAGGGGCCTATATGGTTTTAGCGGCAACGGATGACCAGGGGCTTAACGAGCAAATTGTAAGGGATGCAAAAGCGGCGGGGGCTTTGGCGAATGCCTGCCATGATAAAAGCCTCTGCGATTTTTATTTCCCGGGCATCGTAACAAAAGGAGATAACATGGTCGTTGGGGTAAGTGCTTCGGGAGAAGACCACAAAAAGGCAGCAAATCTTCGTAAAAAAATTGCGGAGATACTGGATGGAGAACACTGAGATGAAAAAGTTGATTGTAGGAAGCCGAGACAGCAAGCTGGCGGTGGCACAAACAAAACTTGTGATGGAGCAAATACAAAGAGCCTATCCGGAAATACAGCTTGAATTGCTTACCTTGAAAACAACGGGCGATTTGATTTTAGACAAAACCCTTGATAAAATAGGCGGCAAAGGGCTGTTTGTGAAAGAACTGGACAAGGCATTGCAAGATGGAAAAATTGATATGGCCGTGCATAGCTTAAAGGATATGCCGGCACAGCAAACGCAAGAGTTTCCCATTTTGGCCATGCTCGAAAGGGAAGATCCCCGTGATGCATTGGTATTTTCCGAAAATGGGGAAGAATGTTTTACACAGCAGGTGGGTACCTCCAGCTTGCGGCGGAAATTGCAATTTTCTCTGTTGTATCCACAGGCAAACTATGTTTTTACCAGGGGCAACATCCACACGCGTTTGCGCAAATTGGACGAAGGGCAGTGTAGCTGTTTGCTTTTGGCGGCGGCAGGGCTCAAACGGGTGGGCTTGGCAGGGCGCATTGGCCGCTACCTAAGCCCCAACGAGATGATTCCCTCGGCAGGGCAGGGCATTTTGGCCATTCAAGGCAGGCAAGATTTGCATGAGATTAAAGAGCTTAACCATCAGGAAACTTGGCAAAGAGCTTTGGCCGAGCGCACGTTTGTGGCGGCTTTGGGTGGAGGTTGTTCCGAGCCGGTGGCAGCGTTTGCGGAAATTTCAGGTGGTGAGCTCTTTTTGCGTGGTTTTTATCAGCTGGAAGACGGTGGGGAGTGCCGTGTGATGGGAATTTGTGGGGATAAAACAAAGGCAGAAAAACTGGGCGAGACGCTTGCAGAAAGGATAAAAGCATGAAAGGCAAAGTGTGGCTGGTGGGCGCAGGGCCCGGTGATGCGGGACTGATGACCTTGAAAGGGAAACAGGTGCTGGACAAAGCGGATGTTGTGGTTTACGATGCGCTGGTGGGACAAGGGATTTTGACGATGTTGCCCGAGGGCGCAGCGCGCATATATGTGGGCAAGCAGGCCGGAAATCATGCTTTTCCACAAGAAGAAATCAACGGACTTTTGCTTAAAGAAGCTCTTTTGGGCAAGCGTGTGGTGCGCTTAAAAGGCGGTGACCCATTTTTGTTTGGCAGAGGTGGCGAAGAGTTGGAACTTTTGCACAGCGAGGGTGTGCCGTTTGAGGTGGTGCCCGGTGTCACTTCGGCCATTTCGGTGCCGGCTTATGCAGGGATACCGGTGACACACAGAGATTTTGCCTCCGAGTTGCACATCATTACAGCGCACAGAAAACAGGGCGAAGAAGAGAGTATCGATTTTAAAAGTTTGGTGGCATTGCAGAATGCAAGTCTCGTGTTTATGATGGGGGTTAGCCAAGTGGCGTCCATCTGCGCTGGCCTAACGGCGGCGGGTATGGACCCCGAAATGCCGGCTGCGATTTTGGAAAAAGGCACGAGCAGTGCACAGCGGCGAGTGGTGGGCACGGTGTCGAATCTTGCAGAAAAAGCGAGAGAGGCAAACATCGGGTTTCCGGGAATTATTTTGGTGGGGCGCGTGTGCGCACTTTCTGAAAAATTCCACTGGGCCGAGGATAGAGTGCTTGGGAAAACGCGTGTTATTGTAACAAGACCACGAGACAAAGCGTCTAAAATTACAGAAAAATTGCAGGATTTGGGCGCAGAAGTTTTATGTGTGCCCACCATTCAAACACGCGCGCTTTCCATAGAAACACAGCTGGCAGAACTGGATAAAATGGATTGGATTTTGTTTACGAGCCAAGCGGCGGTGGAGGCTGTTTTTGAGGCCTTGAGGCTTGCGAAAAAGGATATCCGCAGTTTGGCGAAAGTAAAATTTGCCGCGGTGGGTACGGGCACGGCCAAGGCGATTCAAAGTCATGGTGTGTGTGTAGACTATATCCCGAAAGTGTTTTCGGGAAAAGAGTTGGGGCTTGGCTTGCCATTTGAAAAGCAGGAAAATGTTTTGCTTTTCCTGCCGAAAAACACCCCGTCCGACTGTGCAGATGAATTGCAAAAACGAGGTGTCAAGCTTTCCTGTATAGAGGCTTATGAGACCTTTTTAGAAGAGGCAATGCCGCTGAGCTTGCGCGAAGATGATTTGGCAGTGTTCACAAGTGCGTCCACGGTGAAAGGATTTGTGGCGGCCATGGGGGACGTAAAAGACGTGTGTGCCGTTTGCATTGGGGAGCAGACTGGCCAAGAAGCGCAAAAAGCGGGGATGCAGGTGTATCTATCTGAAAAAGCCAGCATAGACAGTTTGGTACAAGAGGTTGTGCGTGTTGCCGAAATGCGTGCACAAGCTTGTCAAAAAGGAGTGTGAGCCGGATGTTACAAAGACCGAGACGACTGCGGAATACAGAGAACCTGCGGCAGATGACAAGGGAAACAAGATTATCTTCCAAAAGTCTTATTTATCCTTTGTTTGTTACAGAAAATAAAGGTGTGGAAGAAATATCTTCGATGCCGGGGCAGTTTCGTTATTCAATTGATGCCTTGCCGAAAGCGCTGGAGCAGGTGGCAAAAGCAGGGGTGAACAGCGTGATGCTGTTTGGCATCCCTAGTGAAAAAGATGCGCTGGGTTTTGGCGCGTATGCCGAGGATGGTGTGGTGCAAAAGGCTTTGCGCGTGGCAAAACGTGAGGTGCCAGAGCTTTTTTACATCACAGATGTCTGCCTGTGTGAATACACGTCTCACGGGCATTGCGGTGTGCTGAAAGGGGAGGAGATTCTCAACGATGAGACTTTGTCTTATCTTGCCAAAACGGCACTTTCCCACGCGCAGGCCGGCAGTGATATGGTGGCGCCGTCCGATATGATGGACGGCAGAGTGCTTGCGATTCGGGAAAGTTTAGATGCAAACGGCTATCAAAATCTTCCCATTTTATCTTATGCGGTGAAGTATGCCTCTTCTTTTTACGGCCCGTTTCGAGAGGCAGCAGGCTCTGCGCCGGCCTTTGGAGACAGGCGTGGCTATCAAATGGATTATCATAACAAAAAAGAAGGCATCAAAGAGGCTTTGCTGGACGTAGAAGAAGGGGCCGACCTTGTGATGGTAAAGCCGGCGCTCTCTTATCTGGATGTAATTTCAGAGGTATCAAAGCAGGTGCATCTTCCGCTTGCGGCCTACAGTGTAAGCGGGGAATATGCCATGATAAAAGCGGCGGCAGAAAAGGGATACATTGATGAAGAGAGCATGATTTGCGAGACCACAGTGAGCATTTTTCGGGCGGGATGTGATGTCTTGCTGACGTATTATGCACCTGAAATTGCAAAGCTCATAAAAGATGGGAGAATAGGATGAGTCAATCACAAGTTTTGTTTCAAAGAGCCAAAGAAAAAATGCCGGGTGGTGTCAACAGCCCTGTGCGTGCGTTTGCGTCCGTGGGTGGACAGCCGCGGTTCATTAAAAGTGCCAAAGGTGCCTGTCTCTATGATGCAGACGGGAGAGAATATCTGGATTTTGTAGGCTCGTGGGGGCCGATGCTTTTGGGGCACAACCACCCGCATATCAAAGAGGCTGTGCAAAAAGCGGTGCAAGATGGCCTAAGTTTTGGCGCAGCCACAGAGCGTGAAGTGGAGATGGCCGAGCTGATTTGCTCTTTGGTGCCATCCGTTGAGATGGTGCGCATGGTTAACAGCGGAACAGAGGCCGTGATGTCGGCCTTGCGTGTGGCAAGAGGATACACAGGCCGCGAGAAAATTGTGAAATTTGAGGGTTGTTATCACGGGCACTGCGATGCAATGCTTGTGAAAGCAGGTTCTGGCGTGATGACACAAGGTGTGCCAGACAGTGCCGGTGTGCCAAAAGGCTGTGCGAAAGACACCCTCACGGCACGCTACAATGATATAGAGAGCGTAAAAGCGCTCTTTACACAAAATCGAAAGGAAATAGCGGCAGTGATTGTGGAACCGGTGGCGGCCAACATGGGTGTGGTGCTTCCGGAAGAGGGCTTTTTAAAAGAGCTGCGGGCACTTTGCACAAGCGAGGGCGCGTTATTGATTTTTGATGAGGTCATCACGGGTTTTCGGCTTGCCCTAGGTGGAGCACAGGAATATTATGATGTTTTGGCAGATTTAACCTGTTTTGGCAAAGTGATTGGAGCCGGAATGCCGGTGGGTGCCTATGGTGGGAAAAAGGAAATTATGTCCTACGTGGCACCGCTGGGCACAGTGTATCAAGCCGGCACTTTAAGCGGAAACCCCGTGGCCATGGCAGCAGGGCTTGCAATGCTGGGGCTTTTAAAAGAGGACAAAGAGCGGTATACGCGTATAAACACTCGTAGCAATCAGTTGCGAGAGGGTCTACAAGATATCGTGAAAGACAAGGGGTACCAAGTAAGTGGTGTGGGCTCCTTAAGCTGTTTGTTTTTTGCAAAAGAAAGGGTGTGCGATTACGAAAGCGCAAAACGATCGGACACGGAAAGTTTTGCCCGCTATTTCACCGCGATGTTGGAAAATGGCATCTATCTGGCACCCTCTCAGTTTGAAGCTATTTTTATGAGTGACGCGCACACAGAAGAGGATATAGAGAAGATGTTAAAAGCGGCCGGAAACCATTTTTTAAAAGTGTAATTGGCAGCTATTGTGCCCAAAATGTTTGGAATGCATAAGATGCACGACGTTATCGGGTGAATCGGCGTGGCAACTCGGCTTATGAGTTGCTACTCGCAGATGGCTGAGGGCGGTACGGTGCGTATCGAGTAGGCAAGTTGGCTTTTATTACGACAATCTTATTTTCATAGTCCCCATTTTGGTTGCAAGGGGATTGTGTTTTTTACAGCCAATCGTTTCTTCGTCTTCAAAATCGCTTCTAATCTGTCTTCATAAGGCGTTATGGGAAAACTTTGCCCATTGCGCCATTTTATATTCAAGCTACCGATGTCATCAATATACTGAATTGCCCTCATTGGCCTCAATGCATCAGGTGCAGCAATTCTAAAATCATTTATCCATGAAGTTTAAATTCAAAAGAATATTTTTTATTCCTTCGGGCAAGTGAGTGCGTCGTTATTTAGCTCGTCGTAAGATTGAATTTAGTTAAGGACCTGTCGTTTGTTTTTCACGCCATGCTTTTCAGCAAGAAAGTTGCCACCGCTTATCTCCATGGTGATAGGCAGTGGCAACTTTCTTTTTTGCTCACACCTACTGCTAAAAGTGGGCTGCCGCTTGCCGATGTGGCTGTGTAGGGAAAGGTTTTTTTCGCATCGGCAGAAAACGCTTTTCCTGCCGGCAAAGCACAGCTTACAGAAAGCCCCGTGCTGGAAGATTGTCACGTGATGGCCGTGCCCTCGGCTGTCTCCAGCTGTGTCCACGTGATGGTGGCAAGCGTGGCCGAAAGCGAGCGAAAGTTTAACACGGTGGTGATGTTTTTGTATTGCACCCGCGTGCCCATTTACCCGTTTTTTAAAAATGGAACCCTGTTCATTTGTGCCTGTTTGTTCTATACTTTTAAACAGTTGTATATATTTAGGGTGACAATAGAACGTTATATTAGGACATAAGGGGAAAGGGGATTTTCCCTGCACGTATGGCAAAAAAATATATAGGGAAACGAAAAAAAGAGGGTGAACCGCAAAAGAATTTTGGCATTTTTTGAGTTTGGTGCTGGTGTTGGGTCTTGCACCGCTGGTCGTTTTGGCAGAGGACGTGAGCAGCTCGAGCAGTTTGGATAGCTCTTCGCAGGGTGTTGCAGATAGCTCTTCGAGTATCGCGGACAGCTCTTTAAGCAGTTCGCAGAGCAATCCGGTGGGCACGGTGAATACATGTGCTCCACTTTGGGGGCGATGTTTTTTTGTGTGGAAAGCCTATACCGTGTCAGTTGCTTTTCAAAATTTGTCGAATCTTTAAAACGATGATTTGACAAAGGCCCTCAGTTTTGCTACATTTATGAAGTTAAGAAAATTAGTCTAGGCTAACTCTGTGTTGGTGGTTTATTAGCGTGTATAGCAAGTTTCTTTTTTTTTGTTATACAATAAAATGAAATTCAAAATCACTTAACACAATATTTGCTTAAGGGAAATAAGATGAAAAAGATAAAAGAAAAAGAAATT
>CAYJIH010000025.1:0-27831 GCA_964370195.1 uncultured Oscillospiraceae bacterium | reverse complement strand
TGATTTTAAAATATGATAAAACCCCTTGAACTTTTAATCCAAGGAGTTTTATGGTACCCCGAGTAGGAATCGAACCTACACTTGACCCTTAGGAGGGGTCCGTAATATCCATTTTACTATCGAGGCGTATGCTATTTTTCGTTTTTGCCCACAGCAACATTGGCAAAAGCTCTTTAAAATCGTATCATGTTTTTTTATAAAATGCAATCATTTTTACACGCCTTTTTTGCGCGGCACAAAAACAGCGGGGTGTGTTGTTCGTTTGTCAATCGTGTGGTATAATGTTTTGTTAGTAGAGAATGCCCGCCGCAGGGCACGGTTTTGATGCATTCCCTCCTTTATTCTTCAAAAATACCGCTGTTTTGTTTTTTTACGGGTGCGCATTTTTTAAACAACAACAAAGAGGTGAGTGCATTGCGCGTGATGGGCATCGACCCCGGGTATGCCATTGCCGGTTACGGCATTGTGGATGGAAAGGCAAACGCCTTGCAAGCCGTTACTTTTGGCGCTGTAACAACAAAAGCACACACCCCCATGCCCGACCGTTTGCACGAAATTTATACAGATTTTACCGAACTGCTTGCCACCTTTCGGCCGGATGCCGTGGCCGTAGAATCGTTATTTTACCAATCGAACAAAACCACCGCCATTGCCGTGGCCGAAGCACGCGGTGTTATTTTGCTTTCGGCAAAGCAGGCGGGTGCCACTGTGTTTGAATATACCCCTTTACAGGTGAAACAAGGTGTAACCGGCTATGGCAAGGCGGCAAAACGGCAAGTGCAACAAATGGTGGTGCGGCTTTTGCAATTAAAAGCTGTGCCAAAGCCAGACGATGCCGCCGATGCACTGGCCATTGCCATTTGCCATGCGCACGCCGCACACAGCGCCCAACTGGGCCGCCATAAAACACACCGCCAACTGCTGGGGTACGAGTAAACAACGGCACACATCCAATTACATTTTGTATATATCGTAAATTTTAATACACTTCACAAAACAACACATGATACAATGCGTATTGTGTGCACTAAATATAACAAGGTGCATAACACATGATTTATTCTTTACGTGGAGAACTGCTGGAAAAAGGGCCCGGCGAGGCCGTGATAGAATGTGCCGGCGTGGGCTATCTTGTGGCGATATCGGCCGCGGCACTGGGGGCACTGCCTGCCATGGGCGAGCAAGCCATGCTGTACACATCGCTTCACCTTAGCGAAAACGACGCCAGTTTATACGGCTTTGCCACCCAAAACGAGCGTGCTATGTTTTTGCTTTTGGTTGGCGTAAGTGGCGTGGGGCCAAAAGCAGCGCTTTCCATTTTGTCGGCACTGTCGCCAGACAAAATTTCGTTGGCGGTGGCCTCGGGCGACCATAAAACCTTAACAGCCGCCAATGGTGTGGGCCCAAAATTGGCACAGCGTATTGTGCTGGAATTAAAAGACAAATTGGCCGCATGGCAGCCAAGCGGTGTTTCTTTGGACGACGTGCAAAATGTGTCTGCCGCCCAAGTAGAAAGCGGCGCCGGGCAAGCCATTGCCGCACTGGTAAGCCTTGGATATTCGCAAAGCGAAGCGGCACGCGTGGTGGCCACCATCGACATAAACTTGCCCCTTTCCGAAATCATCCGCCTCGCCTTGCGCAGCATGGGCGGCAAATAGGGCGGTTCCATCGTTTTTCACACCACTGTCATTCACCATCGCCATAACAATATTCAAATCGCAATTTGTTCGCAAAAATAAACAATTTGTATATGTTTTTGCGCGTTGCATCATACGATAGTATAAACACACAGTGCAGGCATTCGAATGAATTTTATGGTGCATACAACAGCGCACCGTTTCACTGTTTGTATTTTAATAACAAAAAACTACAAAATGTATCTTTATTTCCCCGTTAAAGTGTGGCGCTAGCATGCATTCCACACGCAAAAAGGAGGTTGCCCCTTGGCCATTGAACCATCTGCCGTGCTGCCCGAGGTGCCGGAACGCCTTGTGTCGCCCGAAGCCGCTTATGAAGATTTTGATAGCGAGCAATGTTTGCGCCCGCAGCGCCTTTCGGAGTATATTGGGCAAGAAAAGGTAAAAGACAACTTAAGCGTGTACTTAAAAGCCGCCCAAATGCGCGGCGAAGCGCTGGATCATTTGCTGTTATACGGCCCGCCCGGCCTTGGCAAAACCACGCTGGCCGGCATTGTGGCGCACGAAATGGGCGTGCAACTGCGTGTTACATCCGGCCCTGCCATAGAAAAACCGGGCGACCTTGCCGCACTTCTTACAAATTTGCAAGAAGGCGATGTACTGTTTATCGACGAAATCCACCGTTTGTCGCGGCAGGTGGAGGAAGTGTTGTATCCGGCACTGGAGGATTTCGCCCTTGATATTTTAATTGGCAAGGGCCCCAGTGCACAATCGGTGCGTATTGATTTGCCACGTTTCACGCTTGTGGGTGCCACCACACGTGCCGGCCAGCTTTCCGGCCCATTGCGAGACCGTTTCGGTGTGGTTTTAAAATTAGAGCTGTACAGCCCGGAAGAAATTGAACGCATTGTAACACGCTCTGCCGACATTTTGGAGATGGCCTGCCACGCAGATGGCGCAAAAGTGATTGCCCTGCGCAGCCGGGGTACGCCGCGTGTGGCAAACCGTTTGCTAAAACGTGTGCGAGACTTTGCCATGGTGCATGGCGATGGAGAAATTGATGCAAAACTTGCGCAATTTGCGATGCAACGCATGGAAATTGACGATAGCGGCCTGGATGAACTAGACAGACGCCTGCTGCGTGCCATCATTGAATTGTACCAGGGCGGCCCCGTGGGGCTGGAAACACTGGCGGCAACGCTAGGCGAAGAGGCTGTGACACTGGAGGATGTGTGTGAGCCATACCTGATGCAAAAAGGGCTTTTAAAGCGCACCGCGCGTGGGCGCTGTGTTACACACTTGGCCTATCGCCATCTTTCGCTTGCACCACCACAAAACGAAAGCGACACAGCACAGCAAACACTGGAAGATTTACTGCGCAGCAGCGCACAATAAAGTTTACGTTTTGTATTTTTGTTATATATTATAAATAATTGTAAAATATAATGCGTGCCAACTATTTCTTGTAAAAAACAGAAATGTCCATGATGTCGGCTGTTTAACAGCGGTACCCATGGCGTAGATAAAAAGGAGGCCAGCACATGCGTGTGGCGGCAGATTGGGTAGAATATCGCTTATTAGACGCGAGCGAAGGCGACCGTTTAGAGCGCTGGGGCGATGTGATTTTGCAAAGGCCCGACCCACAAGTAATTTGGGGCACACAAAAAGTGCACCGTGCCTGGGGGCAAGTGGATGCCATTTACGAAAGAAGCAAAAAAGGGGGCGGACGCTGGCAAATACGCCGGAAATTTCCGCAAAAATGGACACTGTCGTACAAAGAACTGCGCTTTATTGTTAGCCCCACAGGGTTTAAGCATACGGGGGTGTTTCCCGAACAAGCGGTCAATTGGGACGCATACCGCGATATCATCGGCGGGGCACAGCGGCCTGTTAAAGTGCTGAATTTGTTTGCCTACACAGGCGGCGCCACCTTAGCGTGCGCTGCAGCAGGCGCCAGTGTTACACATGTGGATGCAAGCCGTGGAATGGTCAATTGGGCGCGCGAAAATGCCGCCGAAAGTGGCCTTGCCGAAAAGCCAATCCGCTGGATTGTAGACGATTGCGAAAAATATGTGGCGCGCGAAATTCGGCGTGGCAACCGCTATGACGCCATCATTTTAGACCCACCTAGCTACGGGCGCGGCCCCGGTGGAGAGGTGTGGAAACTGGAAGACAAGTTATGGCCATTGCTGCAACTTTGTAGCGAAGCACTGAGCGATGCCCCCTTATTTGTGGCTTTAAATAGCTATACGGCCGGCCTTGCCCCCGGTGTGATGGGGTATATGCTAAACGCCCTGTTGCCACCTCGTTTTGGCGGAGTGGTGCAAAGCGATGAGCTGGGCCTGCCTTTGGAAACGGGTGGTGTTTTGCCTTGCGGTGCCACCGCCCTTTGGAAGGCGTAGCACACAGGCTCTGTTGGCCACACAGAAAACACAATGTTTCGCGCTTTTTCTATGTAAAGCAAAAACACTTCACATTTAAAAACAATGTTGTATCGCAAATAAAATAAAACACACTGCTTTTTGTTTTATACACCCCTTTGGTTTTTGTGTTTTAGCAACGGAACACTTTTACCACACAACCAAAAAGAAAATCATTTTTTCGGGAGGCAACCTCTCCCCTTTTTCAAAAATGTTTCAAGGCTTTCGCCTCATGGCGGTAGCGTGAGATAAGGAGAATCATGGACAAGAACAGAATCACTGCCGAGGGGCTTTCCTTTCAATATCGCGAAGATGCACCGTTTGTTGTAAACGATGTCGATTTGAAGGTGGCTCAAGGCGAGTTTTTGGCAGTTTTAGGTGCCAATGGGTGTGGAAAAAGCACACTGGCCAAACACTTAAATGCCATTTTACTGCCAACGCGCGGCACGGTGTGGGTAGAAGGCATTGATACGCGCGAAGAAAGCCGGCTGTACGACATTCGACAGCGTGTGGGCATGGTGTTTCAAAACCCAGACAACCAAATTGTGGCCACCGTGGTAGAAGAAGACGTGGCCTTTGCGCTGGAAAATTTAGGCGTTCCCCAAGAGGAAATGCAAGCACGCCTAGAGGACGCTTTACAGGCGGTAGACATCACCAAATATCGCGAGCGCCAGCCACACAAATTAAGTGGTGGGCAAAAACAGCGCGTGGCCATTGCCGGCGTGCTGGCCATGAACCCAAATGTACTGGTGCTAGACGAAGCCACCGCCATGCTCGACCCAAGTGGACGCGATAAAATCATGCGCACAGTGCGCACATTAAACCGCGAAAAAGGCATCACCGTGGTGCACATTACTCATTACATGGAAGAGGCCGCCTTGGCCGACCGTGTGCTGGTGATGGATGCGGGGCGTGTAGCATTTGCGGGCACGCCGAAAGAAGTGTTCAGCCGCGCCGATGATTTGCGTCGTTTGCATTTGGACATTCCGCAAACAGCAGAACTGTGCGAATTGCTAACACAGCAAGGCTTGCCACTTCCCAAGGGCGTTATCACTGCCGAAGAATGCGCCCAAATTTTATATGATATGTTGACGAAAAAGGAAAAAGGGGGTGTGCAAGGTGGCGCCAATCATTCGCTGTGAACACGTTCGATATGTGTATAACGAAGGGATGCCCGGCGCTACCGTGGCACTCCACGACATCAGTTTTGAGCTGGAAACACATGAATTTTTGGGCATCATTGGGCCAACCGGTTGCGGCAAAAGCACGTTAATCACCCATTTTAACGGCCTAAACAAACCAACCGGTGGCAAGGTGTTTATTGATGGGCACGACTTATGGGCCGAGAAAAAAAACATGAAAGAGTTTCGGTTTTTAACCGGGCTTGTGTTTCAATACCCCGAATATCAACTGTTTGAAGAAACGGTGGAGCGCGACATTGCCTATGGCCCACGCAACATGGGGCTTAGCGAGGGCGAGGTGGCCGAGCGCGTGCAAACGGCGGCAAACTTTTGTGGCCTCTCAAGGGATACACTGCAAAAAAGCCCGTTTGAGCTAAGCGGTGGGCAAAAACGACGCGTGGCCATTGCCGGTGTGCTGGCCATGCGCCCCAAACTGCTGGTGCTAGACGAGCCGGCCGCCGGCCTTGACCCAGAAGGGCGCGACACCATTTTAGAGCAAATAAAAGAAATTCATCGAAAAACCGATACAAGCGTGGTGCTGGTAAGCCACAGCATGGAAGATGTGGCAAAATATGCCACACGTGTGCTGGTGTTGCAAAACGGCAAAATTTCGATGTACGATAAAACACAAGCGGTGTTCGCCCGTGCGGCAGAACTTTTGGACATGGGGCTTTCGGTGCCGCAAGTAACGCAAGTGTTTTTGCGCTTGCGCGAAATGGGCCTAAATATCGACAGTGATGTGTACACCGTGCCGTATGCGGCACAAACCATTTTACAATACGCCAAAAAGGGGGACGAGCATGCTTCGTGATATCACCATCGGCCAGCATTTGCCGGGGCATTCGGCTTTGCACACGCTCGATCCACGCCTAAAATTGGTGCTTACCATCGCATACATTGTCATTTTATTTTTAGGAACCAACGTAATGGGCATCTCGCTTAGTTTGTTGTTTTTGGTGCTGTGCTACGGTGCCGCCAAAATTCCGCTTCGTATGGTGTGGAAAAGTGTAAAACCCATTTTGCCCATCATCGTGCTCACTGCCATTTTGAACTTATTTTTTATTCCGGGCGAGCCTGTGGTGCACATTTGGATTTTAACCATTACATATGAAAGCATCCGCTACGCCATTTTGTTGGCCATACGTATTTTTGCGCTAATTTTAGGCACAAGCCTTTTAACATACACCACAAGCCCCATTGTGCTAACCGATGCCATCGAGCGCCTGTTAAGCCCACTGGCGCGCTTTAAATTCCCGGCGCATGAACTGGCCATGATGATGACCATTGCCCTGCGCTTTGTGCCCACCCTTATAGATGAAACTGATAAAATTATGAATGCACAAAAAGCACGTGGCGCCGATTTAGACACAGGCAGTTTGTTGCAGCGTGTGCGCGCGCTTGTGCCTGTGCTGATACCACTCTTCCTCTCTGCTTTTCGCAGGGCCGACGAATTGGCGCTTGCCATGGAGTGCCGCTGCTACCGTGGTGGCGAAGGGCGCACACGTTTGCGTCAATTGCGCATTACAAAAAAAGATATCGGTGTCACGTTGTTTTGCGTGATTTATTTTGCAGTTATTGCCACATCAAGCATTTTGCTGCCACTGATTACAGGACTACTTGCATGAAAAATTTTCTGTTGATTGTTTCGTTTCGTGGCACGCATTACCACGGATTTCAAGTACAAAAAAACGCCTTAACCATTTGCGAAGTGTTGCAAAACGCCATGCAAGCCGTATTTGCGCACCGCCCTGCCGTTAAAGGATGCAGCCGCACCGATGCCGGTGTCCACGCGCGTGGGTATGCCCTAAGCGTTTGTTGCAACACGCATATTCCGCCCCAAAAATTACCACAAGCCTTAAACGCACACCTACCACAAGACGTGCGCGTGCGCTCGGCTCGCCTTGTGCCAAACGATTTTCACGCACGATACAGCGCACAAGGCAAAGAATACAGCTATCGCTTTTTAAACGCACAGGCCGACGACCCTTTAATGGAAGGGCTATATTATCGAACCGGCGGCCTTTTAGACGAAGCCGCCATGCATCGCGCGGCCCAAGCCTTATGCGGCACACACGATTTCACGTCTTTTTGTGCCGCCGGCGCCAAAGAAGGCAACCACACACGCACCATTTCCCACCTCACGGTGCAGCGCACCGGCGAATGGGTAGAAATGCGCGTGGCCGCTGACGGCTTTTTATACAACATGGTGCGCATCTTGGCCGGCACACTGCTGGCCGTGGGGCAACATCGCACCCCTGAAGACGCCCCCAAAACAGCCCTACTTGCCTTAGATAGAAGCCGTGCCGGTGTTACCTTGCCGGCGAAAGGCCTTTGCCTTGAAGAGGTTTTTTATTTGCCTTCGGCCTTTTCGGAAAAGACCTTGGAACCCCTTTCTTGAAAGAAAAGGGGTTCCAAACCTCCCCAAAAAACTTTTTTTAAAGATCACGTTTGCCAAAGGCGCCTGCAGATGGACAGATTTTCTTTGCACAGAAGTAAAGCCATAGAAAAAAACAAACCCGAGAGAGCCTCGCTCTCTCGGGTTACATTTTGCATTTATACGTTTTGATAAGGAACCGTTTTACGCGTGCCGGCCTACACACCACACTTTTCTGCTTTCTGCACAGAAAACCAGAAAAAATTCCGTTTGAAAGTACTCCTTTCAAACATTCTTTGTGCACCTACTGCGCAAAAACCACTCCCCTCCTGCAATTTTTTTTGCAGGACACGCCCTTTAGAGAAAATTTTGTCCACTTTCTAAAAGTGGCGGGGTGTGAGGCAGCGCCCCATGGCCTTACGGAAAATCTATCCTTTTTCGCAAACCAACTGTTGCTGTGTTAGCAGTTCAACATTTGCCTCTTGCAATTTTTCCAGGGCTTTTTCTTGTTCTTCCACGCGGAAGATGATGACAGCCTTTTCACCCACGCGGCGAACAAGCGAGTACATATACAAGATGGTAATTTCATTCGTTTCCAGTGTTTCCAAAACATTTGCAAGGCCACCGGGCTCATCCGAAACAGCCACAGCAAGCACATTGTTTTGTTTTGCTGTATAGCCAGACTGCTGCAACACTTGCACAGCCTTGTCTGGGTCACTCACAATGGCGCGCACCATCACAAAATCCACGTTATCGGCAAGAGAAAGAGCCATAAGGTCGATTCCATGATCTCCCAGTCGCTTTGTTAAGTCAACAAGACGTCCTTTTTTCAGTTCAATCAACGCAGTAACCTGTTTTGCATACATAATGCTTGCACCTCCTGTTTAGTCGTCAATCAGCTTCCGTTTGTCGATGGTTCGTTTGCTTTTTCCTTCGCTGCGCTCAATCGACCCCGGTTCCATCAAGCGCAATTTCACGCCCAACCCCAGAACTTGCTCAATCGATTTACGCACTTTATCACTCAATTCTTCAATTTCACGCACTTCGTCAGACCATAACTCCGGCGACAATTCCACTTGCACTTCCAGCACATCTAAATTGTTGATGCGATCCACCACCAAAAGATAATGTGGCGCGATGCCCGGCACATTCAAAATAGCACTTTCCACCTGCGAGGGGAACACATTCACACCACGAATAATCAGCATGTCATCGGTGCGTCCACGCAAACGCTGGATGCGCCTATGGGTTCGGCCGCATGCGCAAGGCTCTGCAATAATCGCCGTTAAATCGTGTGTTCTATAGCGAATGGTGGGCATACCTTCTTTTGTAATGGTGGTGATGCACAGCTCGCCTATCTCGCCATCTGGCACGGGCTCGTCTGTTTCCGGGTCCAATATTTCAATGATAAAATGATCTTCCCAAATGTGCAAGCCATGCTGGCCTTCCATGCACTCCATGCCCACACCGGGGCCAATGGTTTCGGTAAGCCCATAAATATCCAGCGCTTTGATGTTCAGATACTCTTCAATTTGGTTGCGCATGGCTTCTGTCCAAGGCTCTGCACCAAAAATGCCGGTTTTCAGCTGAAGACGCGATAGATCAAACTTTTTCTCCTTCAATGTCTCACCCAGCATCAGCGCATACGATGGTGTACATGCAATTACTGTGGTGCCAAGATCCTCCATCAACATCAGCTGACGCTGTGTGTTTCCGGCCGAGATGGGCACCACTTTGCTGCCCATGCGCTCAACACCATAATGCAGGCCAAGGCCGCCCGTAAAAAGGCCGTAGCCGTAAGCCACTTGCACTGTATCGGCAGGTTCAACGTGCGCACAACCAAGGCACCGTGCCACCACTTCACTCCACACACGTAAATCTCGTGCTGTATAACCCGCTACAATGGGTTTGCCAGTGGTGCCAGAAGATGCATGTATACGCACAATTTCATCCTGTGGTGCCGCAAACAAGCCGTATGGATAATTGTCTCTTAAGTCCGTTTTTTCTGTAAACGGCAAACGGCGCAAATCTGCCAGGCTTGTAATGTCTTCCGGCGATAAACTTTCTTTTTGCATCCTCTCACGATAGGCGGGCACATTTGTGTACACACGACGAATCGTGTCTTGCAAACGCGCCAGTTGCAGCGCCTCTAGCTCGCTGCGCTCCATGGTCTCCACAGGTTTGTTCCAATACATACGCAATTCCCTCTCTTACCGGTATAATTTCCTCAAAATGCACACAGATACTGTGGCACATAATGAACATACGAACAAGTACATGTCTGCTGTAATCACATATTAATAAATTTAAAAAAGCAATTTAAACAAACAAAAAATTAAATAAAATAGATTTGTTTGCTATTTGTTCCATTTTGGGAAATACAAATATTTCCATCACTCTCAAGTTAAACCGTGTACCCCGCCTCAAATGCCGCAAGGTTGGCCGCCAAAAAGCGCTCGTGTACATTGGCACGCAGCGCCTGTATCCACAGTTCTTTGTCTAGTGGCAACTGTGCAGCCAACACACCCAGCAACACCACATTCACGGCTTTTTCTGTGCCTGCTTTTGCAGCCAGTGGCAAGGCGGCCACGTCTTTTACATGCCCGGCCTCTGCACAAAGTTTCTCCAAAATACCTTCCGGGTAGGTTGCTGCGCCTGTAATAACCGGCATGGGTGGTGTTTGTTGTGTGTTTACAATCATCATCCCATCGTCTTTTAAGCTGGGCAATGCACGCAATGCTTCCAGCTCCTCAAATGCCAAAACATAATCGGCCCCTTTTTGCTCAATGATGGGTGCCTGCACGTTTTCGCCCATACGCACATACGTTGTTACAGAGCCTCCGCGCTGGCTCATGCCATGCACTTCGCTCACTTTTACATCCAAATCCAGCGTTTGTGCGATGTTTCCTAGTATACGGCTGGCAAGTAATGTCCCCTGTCCGCCCACGCCCACAATCACAACGTTTAGAGATTTCATATTATTTGCCCTCCCTTTGAATTGCTTTTTTCGGGCAGATACCGGCACACTGCCCACAACCTACACAAAGTTCCGGCATAATGCGCGCGGCCTTTTCATCTAAACAAATGGCCGGGCAACCTATCTTCATACAAATGCCACAGTGGATGCAATCATCTTCCACAACATGATACGGTACATCGCGTTTTTTGTCAAGCAACACGCAAGGCCGACGCGCAATAATCACAGAAACACCTTCGCGCATTGTCTCTTCCTTCACACACGCTTCAAACGCTTTCATATCAAATGGGTCCACCACTTGCACCGAAGTAACGCCCACACTTTTACATAGCGCTTCCAAATTCACTTTGGCCGCTGGCTCGCACCGAATGTTCTTGCCTGTTGTTGGGTTTTGTTGGTGGCCGGTCATCCCGGTGGTGGAATTGTCTAAAATTAACAGTGTACCGTTTGACCCATTGTACACCATATCAATCAGGCCCGTGATGCCCGAATGGATGAACGTAGAATCGCCCAAAAGCGCCACAGTTTTTTGCGCAAATTCTGCACCGCGTGCTTTTTCAAGCCCAAGTGCCATGCCCACGGCGGCACCCATGCAAATTTCACTATCCATCGCAGAAAGTGGTGGCAACGCCCCCAATGTATAACAACCAATATCGCCCGATACTGTCATGCCCAGTTTCGATAGCACATAAAACACAGCACGATGCGGGCAACCGGGACATAGCACCGGTGGACGTGCCGGAATTTGAGGTGTTTCCGCCGGGCCCGGCTCTTCTCCATCACCAAACAAATGCGCAATTTTGCGCGCAAACAGCTCGCCAAGCAAGCCAGTTCTGTCTTTGCCGGCATCCACTGCAATGCCAAGAGAGCGAATTTTTTCTTCAAAAAACGGCTCTAACTCTTCAATAATGTACAAAGTTTCCACTTCAGAGCGAAATTTTTTCACCAACGCTTCATCTATTGGATACACAATGCCCAGTTTCAACACGCTTGCATTCGGCAATGCCTCACGCACATAATGGTAGCAACTGCCCGAGCATACCACGCCCACTTTTTTATCGCCATGATGTTCAATGGTGTTCACGTTCCAACGAGAAAGCTCTGCCAAGAGTTTTTCTTCTCGTGCCACCACCACAGGGTGACGCAAACGCGCAAAACCTGGCATCATCACGTATTTTGCCGGGTTTTTTACATATTCTTTTAAGGCCACTTCTTGCATTTCGCCCACGGTTACCAAGCTACGCGCATGCGCCACACGTGTTGTTAAGCGCACCAATACGGGCGTATCATATGCTTCACTTAGCTCAAACGCCAACTTTGTAAAGGCCAAACATTCGGCACTGTTCGAAGGTTCCAGCATTGGAACGTGTGCACTTTTAGCATAATAACGAGAATCTTGTTCGTTTTGTGACGAATGCATTCCGGGGTCGTCGGCCACCACCACCACAAGCCCACCACAAATGCCTGAATAAGCTGCCGTAAACAAGGGGTCGGCCGCCACATTTAACCCAACATGTTTCATGCAACACAAGGCACGCGCGCCACCCATTGCGGCACCCAAAGCCACTTCCAGTGCCACTTTCTCATTTGGCGACCATTCGCAATACACATCCGTTGTTGCCGCAAGCGATTCCGTTATCTCTGTAGACGGCGTGCCCGGATAAGCCGATGCTACGCGCACTCCTGCCTCATAGGCACCGCGCGCAATCGCCTCATTTCCCAATAGTAAATCCATGTTTTTACATCCCTTTCACCATAAAACTTCTTCTTCCTATCATATCATACCAAGGCTGTGTACGGCAAGAGCATCACACCTTCTTCATCTTGTCTATAAAATCTGCTTCGATAATGCCTTTGGCTACTATTTTTCTGTATAAACAAAACCCCTTCCATGAAAGAAAGGGGTTTTGTATCCGTTTGCTTCATTCAATCAAAAACCATTCGGCTATATTTCCAGCTCCGACTGTATATCCGGCGCATAGCGAGCCGCGGCTTTTTCTTCGAACTGATGTGCTTCTTTCAACATCATATCTTTCACTTTCATCAAACGAATTTGGTTCGAACGCTCGTTTTCGTCTAATTTCATTGTGATAAACTTGATGGTCTCTTGTAAGTTCGGAATCATTACGTATTCCAAAGCGTTTACACGACGACGTGTTTTTTCAATTTCGGCCGCCATAAGCTGGCAGCTTTTTTCCACTTCGGCAAGGCGCAATAAATCCGGCAGCACATCGTCCAAACTTTTCACAGCATCGTCTAAATCGCTGGATGTAAAACTCAAACCATACGAATAGATGTTGCTTTCGTCTGGGCTGCGCGTTTGATAACTAATTTTGGGCACCATCACGCTCATGATGTTTTGGTTCTCTACTTCCAGCGTCACCTCTTGGCTTGGTGCCAAAAGGGCCGTGTCCAGCACAGGATCTTGCATCATGGCGCGCGCTAGGGCAAAATTTTGTGCGGCGGCCGCAAGGCCACCCTCCACCTTTTCGCGCAACTCTTTATTCACACGTACCAGCTCTAAAAACTGGCGCATCAGCTCATCCCGCTTGTCTTTCAAAAGCTTATGGCCACGTTTTGCCGTTACCAATTTGCGTTTTTGGCGGGTGAGCTCCATGCGGGTGGGGTTCACCTGTTTCTTGGCCAAAGGCTCTCCCTCCTCCATTCACGGGCCGCCTTTAGGGATGCACCCCAAAGGCTTGCCACTTATTTTTTCTTACGTTGCGTCGTAATATTGGTCGAGGAATTTGTCATCCACACGTTTTAGCTCACTACGCGGTAAAATACGAAGCAGTTCCCAGCCAATGGCAAGGGTTGTTTCAATATCGCGGTTTGCTAAATAACCCTGGCTCACATATTTTTCCTCAAACGCATCGGCAAACTTAGCATACAGCAAGTCCACATCTGTAAGCGCTGCTTCGCCCAAAACCGTCATCAGCTCTTTTGCATTTTTACCGCGAGAGTAGCACGCAAACAGCTGGTTCATGGTGTTCGAATGGTCGGCGCGTGTTTTCCCCTCGCCAATGCCTTTGTCTTTTAGGCGAGAAAGGCTTGGCAACACGTCAATTGGCGGCTGCAAACCCTTACGATAAAGGTCGCGTGCAAGAATAATTTGCCCCTCTGTAATGTAACCCGTAAGGTCAGGGATGGGATGCGTTTTGTCATCCTCCGGCATCGACAGAATGGGAATCATGGTGATGGAGCCATCACGTCCTTCTAGGCGGCCGGCACGTTCGTACAAGGTTGCAAGGTCGGTGTACAAGTAGCCGGGGTAACCACGACGGCCGGGAACCTCTTTACGTGCGGCCGAAACCTCACGCAATGCATCTGCATAGTTCGTAATATCCGTCATGATAACAAGCACGTGCATGCCTTTTTCGAATGCAAGATACTCGGCAGCAGTAAGGCCCATACGTGGGGTAGCAATACGTTCTACGGCGGGGTCGTTTGCGAGGTTGATGAACATTACGGCACGATCGATAGCGCCAGACTCTTTAAAAGAGTTGATGAAATAGTTCGATTCCTCGAATGTAATACCCATGGCCACGAACACCACAGCAAACGGGTCGTCTGTGCCGCGCACTTTTGCCTGGCGTGCAATTTGTGCCGCCAGCTGGGCATGTGGCAAGCCACTGCCAGAGAAAATCGGCAATTTTTGGCCACGTACCAACGTATTCAGGCCGTCAATGGCCGACACGCCGGTTTGGATAAATTCTTCCGGGAATGTTCGCGCCGACGGGTTCATCGGCAAGCCGTTGATATCTTGACGGAACTCCGGTAGAATGTCCGGCCCACCGTCAATGGGGCGGCCCAGGCCGTCGAATACGCGCGAAAGCATATCTTCGGAAACACCCAGCTCCATGCTGCGCCCTAAA
Source organism: uncultured Oscillospiraceae bacterium (assembly GCA_964370195.1). Taxonomy (GTDB): domain Bacteria; phylum Bacillota; class Clostridia; order Oscillospirales; family Ruminococcaceae; genus JAAYCI01. The sequence continues at coordinate 13,367 of CAYJIH010000025.1, read as the reverse complement.
AAGCGCACCTTGCTGTTTTCTAAGTTGATACCGGTAGATGCTTCAAACAGCTGTACCAAGGCATTTGTGCCGTCTACCTCCAGCACTTTGCAACGGCGACGCTCGCCGCTTGCCAGCTCAATTTCACCAAGTTCGTCAAAGGTTACATCGGTGACACCCCGCACAAGCATCAGCGGGCCTGCCACCTCCTGTATCGTTCTGTACTCTTTAGGCATCAGGCACCCTCCTCTTCCAGTTTCTTCGCCAATTCGTCAATCTGCAAGGCGAGTTCATCCATGATGCGGTCCGACTCTGCCGGCACTTTATCATTCTCCACATACTTAATACGGCCAATAGCCTCACGGATGGGCAGTTTCACCAAATCGTTGATGCCAATGCCTTTTTCCAATGCTTTTTGCGCAGCATCGTAATAAGCAAGCACAAGACTCATCATGATATACTGTTTTTCAAGCGGCGTGTATGTGTCCACCTCATGGAACGAGTTTTGATGCAAGAAATCCTCGCGGATGCTGCGGGCGGCCTCTAGTTTCAAACGGTCTGGTGCCGAAAGGGCATCCATACCAACCAGTTGCACAATTTCCTCCAGCTCACTCTCTTCTTGTAGCAAATACATCATGCGGCCGCGTTTTTCCATCCAGTCGCGCTTGATGTTGTTGTCGAACCACGGGCCCACATCGTCTTGATAAAGCGAGTAGCTTGTTAGCCAGTTGATGGCAGGGAAGTGACGTGCATACGCCAATTGTGCATCAAGGCTCCAGAACACTTTTACAATGCGAAGCGTGGCCTGCGTAACAGGTTCCGAAATATCACCACCGGATGGCGACACCGCACCGATAACGGATAGCGCGCCCTCACGGCCTTCTTTGCCAAGTGTTTTTACACGGCCGGCGCGCTCGTAGAATTGGGCAAGGCGGCTGGCAAGGTATGCCGGGTAACCTTCCTCACCGGGCATCTCTTCCAAACGGCCGCTCATCTCACGCATGGCCTCGGCCCAACGGGAGGTAGAGTCTGCCATCAGCGCCACAGAATAGCCCATATCACGGAAATATTCTGCAATGGTGATGCCGGTATACACACTGGCTTCACGCGCGGCCACAGGCATGTCGGACGTGTTGGCAATCAACACAGTACGTTTCATCAACACCTGGCCGGTTTTCGGGTCATTCAGCTCCGGGAACTCGCGCAACACGTCCGTCATTTCGTTGCCACGTTCGCCGCAACCAATGTACACCACGATATCGGCATCGGCCCATTTTGCCAGCTGATGCTGAATAACCGTTTTGCCACTTCCAAACGGACCCGGCACAGCAGATGTGCCGCCTTTTGCCAAGGGGAACATGGTGTCTACCACGCGTTGGCCGGTAACAAGTGGCACATCCGGGTTTAATTTTTGAGCATACGGACGACCTTTACGAACAGGCCAACGTTGCATCAACGCCACGGGCACTTCGCCTTTTTCTGTTTCGATAATACCCACGGTCTCCTCAATGGTAAACGATCCGCTTTTCAGTTCTTTTAGGCGGCCTTTTACATTGGGGGGCACCATAATTTTGTGCAACACCACTTCGGTTTCTTGCACCGTGCCAAGCACGTCGCCGCCCTCCACTTCGTCGCCCTCTTTGCAAAGTGGTATAAATTCCCATTTTTTCTCGCGGTCAAGGCTGGGCACCTCCACGCCACGCTCTAGGCGCAGGCCGCTTTTTTGTTTGATAACCTCCAGCGGACGCTGAATACCATCGTAAATATTTTCGATAAGGCCGGGGCCAAGTTCCACACTCATAGGCATGCCAGTGCTTTCTACCGGAGCGCCGGGCCCAAGGCCGGAAGTCTCCTCATACACCTGCACGCTGGCCTTGTCGCCATGCATCTCAATGATTTCGCCGATGAGACGACTGTTCGACACACGAACCACATCGAACATATTTGCATCGCGCATGCCCTCTGCAATGACAAGTGGGCCGGCCACTTTTTGAATCGTGCCTTTGCTGCTCATATTCTAAAATCAGTCCTTCCCAAACCGTTGCCCCTTTTTGGGACCTGGGTTTCAATTTCTTATTGCTTAAAGCCTTTTAAAAACACAACTGTTCGTTATCCGTTGTCGCCAAAAATAATGTCAGAACCCACGGCACGTTCCACAGATTTTTTTACCTGTGCAATGCCAATGCCCGTGTTCCCGTACACACCCGGAATGGGAATTAGCGCCGGCAACGTTGTTTCTGCATACAGGGCACGTTCCTTTTCAAGCTGTTCGTACAAGTGCTCTGTGATATACACAACGGCATAGCCGTTTTCTGCAAGTTGCCGAAGCGTTTTTGCCGCTTTGCCCTCCTCAGAAACAGGGAAGATATCAAGGCCCACCGAGGCAAATCCATAAATGCTATCGCGGTCGCCCAGCACTGCAATTTTATACATACATTTCCCTCAGCCTTTCCCTAAGCGAATCGCTGCTTAGATGATTGATTTTGGCGCTGAGAATGAGCCTCGCCATGCGAATTTCGTTCTCTCGCCCCAAAATAAAGGCAGCCAATGGCTCTAGGCCAAAATAATTTGTGCGCTGTGGGCGTATCATGCGAATCATCTCGTCTTCACACCAGCCTTCAAACGCGGCCATCGAAGTTTTTAACGCTTCTACAGCACTTGCGTACGGTGTGGTTTCGAGATAGGCATAAATATCCTCCAGCTTGTTTGCGGCTGCCTCTTTTAATACTTTGATGTCCAAACTACCGGCCGGCGCCAGCGCACTTTCGATAAAATCGCGCTTTTTGCCCATGCGTTGGCAACGCACAGCCGCTTTGATATTTGCCGCATCTACAGTGATTTGCGCATAACGACGCAGCACGTCGCTGCCGGCCGCCTCACCCGCTTGGGCAATGTCGCACAATGCCGCACGGTCTAACACCATGTCGCACTGCTGGCCGTTGCTAGATTGTACCAGCACGTCATACGCTTCTTGTGCAGCTTTAGAAAGTTTTTCCGGCAAAGCCGAAAAATCATGTTCCAATGCCGCTTTTTTAATTTTATCCAGTTCCACAGTTCCGTAGGGGATGTAGTAATGGTCTTGCTCTTTTTCCCCATTCGAGACATAATTCAGCTTGATGGCGGCCTTTACATTGTGATAATCGTTTGAATAACGAAACACGTTAAACGGTTCCACTTCGCCCGCCAGCTCTTGAATCAGCCCCCACGTTTTTTCGGTCTCGGTGGCCAGCATGGCCTCCGCGTCATTCGCGGGTGTTTCGGCACTTCCCCAGCCTTTGTCGCTTAAAAAACGAAATACATCGTCTGCTTTTTGCAGGGAAATCATCTGCTCTACATCTTGAACACTTAGCAAATTTTGCTCTGCCATATGCACCCGCGTAACCGCATAGATATACTCTTCTGCCATTGCTGCCCTCCTTTCGCACGCCATGTTTGCGTATGGTTTTTATTTTTTTGCAGCACTCATTGCAAATGCCACACTACGCTTTGCCAAACAAAATCGGGCTGATGATGTCTGCAAATTCTTCACGACGGGCATCAAAGATGGCCGCAAACGAGCAGTTGGCCTCCACATCGCCATATTTCAGTACAAAGCCCCCGTCTACCGGGCGCGTTTCTTTTAAAAGGGTAATGGTGCTGCCGCTTGGCAAAACAGCCGCCAATTTCGCCTCAAAATCTTGTGGCAAACGGGCTGCGTCTTGCTCGCTAAGCATCATTTCACCTTTGCCTTCTTCCGCTGCTTGTGCTGCCAATTTTAAAAGCAATGTGAAATAAAGGTCCACCGGCAAGGCGTATAGCTCCTTGCGTGCCTTTTCTAACGTTTCGCTTAAAAGCGCCTGTTTTGTCTCCAAAAGGCGTTGGCGTTTTTGCAAAGCCAAGGCAGAATTGCGCGATTGCTCTAGCTCGCTGCGGTGCTTTTGTGCGTCTGCTTCGCTTTTTTCACGCAAAGCATCTGCTTCGCTTTTGGCTTGCGCCAAAATGTCATCCGCTTCGGCTTTGGCATTTTCCAATGTGGTTTTTGCCTCTGCGCTCGCTTCGTCTGCAATTTCCTTAACAATTTTCTCAAGACCTGTCACAGCTTCTCCTCCTTTGCTTGATTTTTGGGTAGTACCTGTCTAAACAACAGAGATTAGATGGCCAACCCGTTCAAGCCGATGAGAGCCAGAAGGCTGATAAGCAATGCCAAAATAGCGTATGTTTCTACCATTGCCGGGAAAATCATGGCCTTACCGAATTGATCGGGACGTTTGGCCACAAGGTTGATAGAAGCAACAGAAGCTTTTGCTTGGTTGATGGCCGAAATGAGACCCACAATGCCGATGGGCAAGCAAGCTGCCAAATAGCCAAGGCCTTTCACAATGCTCATTTCGGGCGAGCCGCCGATGAGGCCGATTTGCGACATGGCGATAAAAGCAATCAGCAGGCCATAAATGCCCTGTGTGCCCGGCAGCAGCTGCAAAATCAAAACTTTACCAAACATGCTCGGGTCGTCTGTTACCACAGCGGCGGCGCTTTGGCCAGCCATACCCACAGCTCTTGCCGAGCCCCAGCCCGGCAAAAATGATGCCACAGCCACTCCTAGTACTGCAAAAAACATACCCAATCCAGAAAATATTTCTGCTCCAGTCATATTACAATTCCTCCTCAATTTTATAATACTTAGTATGTATTCCTAAAGGTGCAAACTTGCGTCCGCCACCTTCATAGAACTTTCCAAAAAACTCTACGAACTCAAGACGATTCGAGTGCACATATGCACCCAGCACGTTGATGCCAAAGTTGAGCGATTGGCCCACAGCAAACACGATGATGAACAAAATAAAACCAACCACACCACCGCCGCCCATAGCGCCAAGCTGGTTCATAACCGAGGCGATAACACCTGTGGCAAGGCCCAGCGCCAACAAGCGCGAATAGCTCAAAATGTCGGAAAGCCATCCAGACACTGTGTTGTACAATGCGTACACACCTTTTAAAATTCGTTTGCCCCAGTTTTTGCTTTCGCGGCCACCTGTAAAGATAACGCCCAATGCACAAACGCCGGCTATCGCGCCAAACACATTGTTCATCACCGGCGGCAAGCTTAGCAGCGGCTCTGTGCCGCCCAGCATACCGGCAAACATTTCTGTGCCCAGCAAGATAAACACAAGCGGATACACAAAAAGCCCCGGGAACACGGCGTCATACAAAACAGCTGCATAATCGCCACGGCGGAAACTGTTCACACCATTTAGCACATAGCCCACCGTGAGGTGCACAATGCCAATGGCAAGGCAGAACATCAAAAGACGCATCGGATCATTTAAAGGCAAGAACCAAAGTGGCGGCAACAAGCTTTCGGCATCTGCGGCACGGCCAAAGAAGGTTTTGGCCACCACGTCCACCACATCCCCAAAGTAGCTGGAGAAAACAACACCCCAGAACATTGTGGAAACACCACACCAGAAGAACAGTTGCAGTTGCTTTTTCCAGCCGTCTTCCATCCCTTTAAATTTCAACAAACAAAACGCGGTGCCACCGGCCAACAAAAGGCCATACCCAAAGTCAGAGAACATCAGCCCAAACATCACAAAATAGAAGATACTCATGATCGGCGTTGGGTCCAGCTCCCTGCGGCTTGGCAAGCTATAGCTTTCCAAAACGGTTTCGGCCGGGCGCGGGAACCATTTGTTTTCAATGGCAGTGGGGCACTCGGTGTTGTCGTAGCCCACATGGTATGTGTCTACGGCACACTCAAATTTTTCCTCCACCTCTTTGCGTAAAGAAGCGGCAAATTTTTGTGGCACAAACCCTTCCAAAATAAACGTGTGGTTCGACAGCGCCAAGTTTTCGATGGCAGCATATTTTTCCAAACGCATATTCATGTGGTCTTCCAGGCGGTGGAAGTCTTCTGTCATGCCAGCCGCATCCACAATCACCTGTTTTTTTGCCAAAATTCGTTCTTCGGCCTCATTTTTCTTTTGTATAAGACGTTCGCACTTTTCTTTTGGCAAACGATGCGTTGCCGAGGGCGGTTTTGCAAACCCAATTTGGCGCAGCGCCTCTTCAGCTTGCTCTGCCATTGCCTTTGGCACCATCACAAACACATTCGTTTGCATCGGTGGCTTCGACACAATGTCTACATGCACCTTGTCCAGCTGTGGTGCGGCTTCGGCCAATTGCGCCAAAACACCTGCCTCGTCTACGTCGCCTTCTAAGCTACCAATAAACACAGCCGTTTTCTTCGTTCCCGAAAACGTTTGGGCCACCGGCAAGCTCAGCCAAGGCTCCAGCGCTTGCTCTTGTAAATCGTAGCGCAAAATTTCTGCTTTGGCCTCTGCAATTTCTCGCTCAGCCGCCTGCACATTTTGCGCCGCTTGCAACACCTCGTTGCGTCGTTCGCAAAAATCTTCATGCTCTTGCACGCTCCAGCCGGCTCTTCCACGCAAAAACGCAAGTGCCGGCGCTTTTTGCTCGGTGTACTGGCTTACAATATCGGCTGCACGCCGCGCTGTTTCGGCATTTTTCTCGAACAAAGAGCGCGCGCCGCTTGTATCCAGCTTTTCAAACACCTCGCCATCCACAGACAAATCCCGAAGTTCCACAGTACCACGGCGCTGTAATAGCTCCATAATCTGTTTTCGGTTTCGTCTCATGGCACACAGCTCAAAGTGCTCCATTTCCAATACGGCCAATTGCTTCAATCCCTCCTTCTCTAAACCCAGCTCTTCTTTATTCGTATCAACAAAGAAATTAAACCAAGGCCTTTAGTACAGCTTGCACAGCCTCGCCTTGTTTTGCAAGTGCCTCCTCGCGGAAGGCTTGCATTTCAGAGCCAAGGTCTGCAGCTGCTTTTTCCAGCACAGCACTGCTTTCTTTTTGCGAAGCGGCAATCGCCTCTTCAGCGTTTTTGCGCGCCTCATCTTTTGCCACACCCACCAGTTCCGCCGCTTGTTTTTCTGCGTCGTTTACGGTTTGTGTAGCCGAAAGGGAGGCCGAGCGCACGGTTTCTTCCGCCTGTAGTTCGGCAGAGCGTACGGTATCCACTGCATCCAATGCCAACAACATCACCTCAAATCCCGTTAATTTCTAATACAATTTAGTCAAAACACAGAACAAATTCGTGTGTGCCACAAGCTGAATGGCACATACTTCCAAATTCATCATACCATACGAAATATGAAAACACAAGAAATTTCAGCCGATTTCCTAGTAAAAAAAACATCGTGAATACAGCGTATTTTTTCAAAAATCACATTTTTGCCGTGCCGCGCAAAACGTTTTGAGTTCACCCTTGTTTTGTGTTCAAATACCATGTATACTATATAAGATAGTCTGCTATATTCTTTTTTTGCATTTCGCACATATTGTCATTATTTTAAGAGGACATTCCATTGAGAAAACAAGGCCGAGCTTGGCTATACGCCGTTTTTTTTCTAACACTATTTTGCACGTCACTTTTTTTACAAACAGTGGCTTTTGCCTCAGAAGTGCCACAATCCACAGCGCCCACCGCCGAAGAAACAGCTGCCGCACAAGCCGCTGCGGCGCAAGCTGCCCTGCCTGCGGTACGCCCTGCCGGCGAAGGGCAAGGGCTCTATCTTCCCCCTTTTGAGCCGGCCGCAAGTGCTGTGATATTGGTAAACGAAGACACCGGCCTTTCCGTATATGAAAAAAATGCAGACGCCCCCATGGTGTCGGCAAGTTTGGTAAAACTGATGACGGCCATTTTAACGGTAGAGCATGTGGCCGATTTAGACGCAGAAACCGTAACGGCCGACCAAGGCTGGATTTTTGACTCGCTGTATGGGCTCAACGCCTCGCTGGCAGACATCCGCCAAGGCGAAACCCTTACCGTACGCGAGCTTTTGTATGCACTGCTGCTGCCCAGCGGAAACGAGGCCGCCCTTATTTTGGCCGATTATGTGTCGGGCGGCTATGTGGAAAATTTTTATTTTATGATGAACAGCCGCGCCGAGGCGCTTGGCTGCACGGGCACCACCTTTGTAGACCCAACGGGCCTTTCCGACCAAAACGTAACCACCGCGCGCGACATCAGCCTGATTTTACGGGAATTTTGCAAATATGATGTGCTTTTAGAAATTGCCGGAACAGAGCAATATGAAATGGCCGCGCACGAGGCCCACACCGAGTCTTATAATATTTTTAACTCAAACCGGTTGCTTACCGAAACCAGCCCCTACCACACGTCTCTTGGTTCTTCGCGTGGCACCGTGGTGGCCGGCAAAACCGGCACACTGGGAGACTGGCAAAATTTTGCTTGCATGGCCGAAACCGAAGATGCACGCTACATTTCGGTTATTTTGGGCAGCCCACACGAGGCCGATGCCGTGGGCGCCACATTAAGCCCTGCGCAAACGCGCCCCGCACTTTATGAAACAGGCCTGATGCTTGACTGGGCATTTGATAATTTTGAAGTGAGCCCCGTTTTAGACACCACAGCCCCCATCACCGAAGTGCCTTTGCGCTATAGCCGCGAAACCGACAATGTAAAACTATTGCCGCTTAGCGATTTAAACACGTTGATGCCAAACGAAGACAGCGGCTGTGTAACGGAAACAGAGCTTAGTTTTTCTGTGCCGGATTTTGTAGAGGCACCCGTAGAAGAAAATGTAAGCGTTGGCAGTGTTACCGTATCTTTGCAAATGGACGGCCAGCCCGCCGGTGTCATTGGCACCTCCGAGCTTGTAACACAAAACAGCGCCGAGCGCGACATGGTGCTTTACGCCGTGCGCAATGTACAAGAATTTTTTCAGTCCACCTACTTTTTAATTGTAATAGGCCTTCTGTTTTTTGCCGCATTGCTTTATGCAGGCTTTGCATTTTTAATTGCATACCAACGCGCAAAGAAGAAAAACAGACGAAACAAACATCGATAAAATGTGTTTTTAGCACCGCCAATGCCACACAGTTCGTAAAATGATGCAGCAAGTTAGCCACATGAAACTTTCTGTTAGCATATGCAAACCAACCACAAAGGAGACAGCGAAGCATGAACACCACCACGCCGGCGCGCAACCTTGCCATGATGACCGATTTGTATGAGCTTACCATGGCCGCAGGATATTTTACTGAGCATTACCAAGACAAAATTTCTGTGTTCGACATGTTCTTTCGAAAAGTGCCGGACGGCGGCGGCTTTGCCATCATGGCCGGGTTAGAGCAATTTATCGAAGCGATAGAAAATTTTAGTTTCACAGAAGACGACCTTGCGTATTTGCGCGCACGCGGCCAATTTTCCGATGAATTTTTGGCTTATTTGCGCGACTTTACATTCCATTGCAACATTTGGGCCGTGGAGGAAGGCACCCCCATTTTCCCGGGCGAGCCCCTGGTTACCGTAGAAGGGCCCTGCATTGAAGCACAGCTAATTGAAACGCTATTGCTGCTTACCTTCAACCACCAAAGCCTAATTGCCACAAAATCGAACCGCGTGGTGCGTGCGTGCCAAGGGCGCAAAGTGCTGGAATTTGGTGCCCGCCGCGCACAAGGATACGACGCAGCACTGTATGGCGCCAGAGCCGCTTACATTGGCGGCTGTGCCGGCACAAGCTGTGTAATGGCCGACCGCGAATTTGGCATACCGGTATCGGGCACCATGGCACACAGCTGGGTACAAATGTTTTCCAGCGAATACGAATCCTTCCGCCGCTATGCCGAATTATACCCGGAAAATTGCCTGCTGCTGGTAGACACATACAGTGTGCTACACAGCGGTGTGCCAAATGCCATTCGTGTGTTTGATGAAGTGTTAAAGCCACGCGGTTTGCGCCCAAAAGGCATTCGAATCGATTCCGGCGACATTGCCTATCTTAGCAAACGTGCGCGAAAACTGCTTGACGAAGCAGGCTACACCGATTGCCCCATCTGCGCGTCCAACTCGCTGGACGAACACCTTGTGCGCGATTTGCTTTTACAAGGTGCCAAAGTGGATTTTTTCGGCATCGGCGAAAACCTGATTACATCAAAAAGCGACCCTGTGTTTGGCGGGGTTTATAAATTGGCCGCTGTGCGTGAAAACGGGCAGTACATCCCCAAAATCAAGCTCAGTGAAACGGCCGAAAAAATTACAACACCACACCTAAAAAAACTGTGGCGCATCTACGACAACGAAACAGGGCAAGCCATGGCCGATTACATCACGATGTACAACGAAGAAGTGCACACCGAAAACGGCCTTACTTTATTCGACCCCTTAGAAACATGGAAACGACGCACATTTTACAATTGCACGGCCACGCTTCTTTCTACGCCCATTTACAAAGAGGGAACGCTTGTTTACACTTGCCCTCCCCTTTCCAAAGTGCGCCAACGCTGCGAAGAAGAAGTAAACCGCCTTTGGGAAGAAGTGAAACGCTTCGAGTTCCCACACCGCTATTATGTGGATCTATCGCAGGCACTTTGGGAGGAACGCCAACGCATGCTTACAGAGGCCTCTCAATACATATAATATAGCGCGCCCACAAACCAAACAAAAAACGGCGTATCACATGTTGCAAAACACAGGATACACCGTTTTCATTTTATTCTTTACACGTCCACCCATTTCACACGGTGGCCTTGTTCTTCTACCAATGCCACAAGATCTTTTGGGTTTAAAAACACCGTCGCGGTGTTTTCGCCCGGGTGCACACCCACTTTTTCGTGTTGTAGCAAATCTTTGTCCAGCGCCAGTTGCACAGCATTTTCTGTGTCAAACAACACACCCAAGGGCGTTACAGCCCCTTCGGGAAGGTTTACATATTTCTTCAAACGCTCTGCCGAGGCAAAGCTTAGCCTGTCGCCCAATTGGGCGCCCAGTTGTTTTAAATCCACGGCTTTATCGCCACACACAGTAACAAGGTAGTGCCGTTTCCCCTTTTGAGAATCGCGCAAAAATAAATTTTTACAAACCAACCCGCCTTGCGACACGCCATGCTGCTCAATGTCTTGCATTGTGTAGGCGGCAGGGTGCTCTTTGTATTCGTACGATACGCCGGCCACACGCAGCCACTCTACAATACGCGTAATATTGTCCATGCTCTTTGTTCCCTTCTATACCCGATTTCTACCATTTAGTATATCACGGTGGTTTTTCTGCGGCAAGCACACCCACCCTTTACAAGAGGTTTTCTATGCTATCACGATTAAAAAACAGCACACTGTTTCAAACATGTCCCAAATGGGAGCTTTTGCTTTGGGCGTTTGTGTTTTGCCTTGTGTTTTTGTTCACCTCGCACCCGGATATTTGGGAAACAGCAAACCACAGCTATTTGCTTTGGGAAAGCATTTTAAACGGCGAATTTTTTCACTACTACGACTATGTGGCCGCCCGCCCCCTTCCCATCTACTACACAAACCTTGCCCACTATAACATCATCGTGTACCTTGTGTTTGCCTTGTGGCAATTGCCTCTATTTTTAATAAACCAGCTTTTCTCTCTCGCCGTGTACGAGCCCTTTCTTTGGCTTTGGACAAAACTTTTGTGTGTGTTGTTTTTTGTCGGCTGTGCCTTTATGGTAAAACAAATCTGCCTTGCCCTTGGCTTTGCCCCAAAAAAAGCGCTTGCCGTGGCATTGTTTTTTCTGTTCAACCCCATTGCCTTTTTTAGCCCTGTGGTGATGGGCCAATACGACAGCCTTTGCCTGTTTTTTATGTTGTGGGCACTTCTTTTTTACCTACGCGGCGATATGAAACGCTTCTCTCTTCTCATTGGCATTGCTGCCGTGTTTAAGTTTTTTGCCTTTTTGCCGTTTATTCCCTTGCTTTTGCTGCACGAAAAGCGGTTTTTGCCTCTTTTAAAATACGCTGTACTTAGCTTGTGGCTTTATGTGCCCAGCAGCTTGTTGTTTTTGGGGCGCACGGGCAACGCCGGCACATTTACACAGCTTATGTTCGAGCGCATGCTTTCGCTTACAGTGCCCACAGGGTTTGCCCCTGTTTCGCTTTTTCTTTTATGTTACGCACTTATTTGCTTTGGCTGTTTTCTATATACAAAGCCACAGCAACGCACCTATTTGGCGGTTTATGTGCCCCTTGTTGTGTTTGGCCTTTTGTTTTTATGTATCTACTGGCACCCACAGTGGCTTTTGCTTCTCATGCCCTTCCTCATCATCACCACATTTTTACAAAAAAATATCCGTTTGTTTTTATACCTAGACTTCATTTTATGTTTCGGCTTTTTCCTCACGTGTTTCTTCCAGTTTCCCCAGCAGATGGGTGCCCACTTGTTTGTGGGCGGGCTATACTCATTCGTCAGCGGCCAAAACATTGCCTTGCATGCCGAAATGTGGAACCCCGTAAGTATGTTTCTTGCCCTCGTTCCAAACTTGGCGCATTTTGCACCACTCGCTTTTACCGGTGCCACTTTGGCCCATTTAATTTTTAAAGCGCCGCTGGCAAAACACAGCCTTGCCGGCACGCTTTGCGAAAAACAAAAATTTAACGCCGTGCCTTTGCGTGCAATTGGATATTCCCTTTTTGCTATTGGTTTCATGGGTTTTTGGCTGGTGCCCAGCTTGTTTGAGCACCTCAATGCGTTTGGCTTTCTTTAATTAACATCTGCCAAAAAATTTGGGTCGCTTCTTTATATTTTCTGTTTTGCACAAATTTTCTATCTTGTTTTTGGTTGTTTCGCTTGCATTTCAATTCCACTTCTGCTATGATAAGGGTATCATCCCCTGTATAGAAAGGAGTGTTTTACGTGAAAGATGAGTTATTCTTAAACAATGTGGATTTACGAGAGTTTACAGAAATGTTAGACAGCTGCGAAGGCGACGTGTACATGGTAACAGAAGACGGCGACCGTCTCAATTTACGTAGCAAACTGTGCCAATTGATTGGTTTTACAAAGCTAATCGAAGGCGGACGTGTGAGCAACGCCACATTAGAATGCGATAACAAAGACGACGAAAGCAAATTGTTCCGTTTTAATTTGTTTGGCAAAGAAGCAGAGTAAGGCCTTGTTGCCTAGCTCTTTTTTTTTACAAAAACACAAAATCCCCTGCGGTAAGCAGGGGATTCAGACTGTCAAAAAAAACCACCCTTCGGCTTTTGGGTTGAATTTTCCCGTTGCCCGCGCACGCAAGACCTTGGGGCGCCGCCCCAAACCCCGCCTGCTTTTCGAGAAAAGCAGGGGCAAAAGCTTTTTCTAAAGGGCGCGTAGAACACGAGCGCGCACAAAGGGAAAGCGTTAGGGCGGTTTTTTTAAAGGTCACGCCACACAGGGCAGCGAGGTTTCGCATTGCGTCCACGCGTAACGGGTTACCATCCAAAAAACAAGAAGCTGTGCTTGTTAACGCAAGCACAGCTTCTATTTTAGTGTGACCATAGCAGCGCAAACGGGGGTGCAGCACGAAGCCTCGCTGCCCTGCGGCGTGTGATTTTAATAAAATATCGCCCTTTGGCTT
>CAYJIH010000024.1:0-27972 GCA_964370195.1 uncultured Oscillospiraceae bacterium | reverse complement strand
TTGCTGTAAAAAACAAATAAAGGCATCCTGCCCTGTTTCTCCCTGTGCCAAAGGCGTCCTGCTCTGTTTCTCTCTATTCTAAAAACATCCTTGCCCTATGTTCTCTCAATGCCAACAACTTCCTTTTCACGTTCAAACACATCCACGTTGCCTTCCTCCTGCAAAACCACCAAACGCAAAAATTCAACCCGAGAGAGCTGAGCTCTCTCGGGTTCGTTTGTTTTATGTTGCCACTTTTTGCACGCCACTTTTTAATTTAAAACAGCCCTTCGTCATCCACATCCGTTTGGAAGGGCACCTTTCAAACATTCTTCGCGCGTTTTTTTGCGCGAAGAAAAGCCAAAAACCAAACGCTGCCCGCGTAAAACGTGCCCTTGCATAAAAGTTTTACTCAATTTTTTTTAAAAAATTGCGGGGTGCGGGGCAGCGCCCTGCGGCCTTAAAACCGGCATGCAAAGCAGCGCCCTGCGGCCTTGCGTTGAACCCAAAAACACCGCTACTCGCTGCGCAGTGCCTCGATGGGGTTGAGCCTTGCGGCTTTGCGTGCGGGATAGATGCCGAAAAAGATGCCGATGGCCGAGGAGAAAAGCACCACACCAATCACAACAGCGGGGCTGATTACCGGTGGCACATTTAGCAAGTTACCCACGAGGTATCCGCCCAAAATTCCCACAACGAGGCCAATAACACCGCCCAGCAGGGTAAGGGTTGCGCTTTCCACTAAAAACTGAAATAGGATGGTCCCTGTTTTGGCGCCAAGTGCCTTTCGAATTCCAATTTCACGTGTACGTTCTGTAACACTTACAAGCATGATATTCATTACGCCGATGCCGCCCACCAAAAGGCTGATGGCTGCAATGCAGGCAATAATGGTAGAAAACATACCGATGATGGTATTAAACTGATCGGCGAATGCACTTAAATCCATGGCCTGATATATTTCACGTTCGGCGTTGTTATGCCGCTGGCTCAGCAGGGTGGTCACATCGCTAATCGACTGATCCTTCACCTCTGGCGATGTGGGCAAATACGCAATTTGATAATACGGCTCTCCAAATGAATCCGAACCGGTAAAGCTAAGCAACGTGCTCAGTGGCATTGAAATTTGCGCGGTCACATCCCCAAAACTGGGCTGTGTATTCTCCACCACACCTATGATGGTAAAATCGCCGGTACGCCCCATCACCTTCATTTGCACGGTAAGGCCCACCACATTATCCGACCCAAACAGCTCTTTTGCACCTAGGGAATCGATGGTAACAACATGACGTGCCGACGTATAATCTGACGCATCCCACGTGCGCCCGGACACAAGCGACGAAGGAACCACGGTATTCATATCCTCGGTGCCGGCAGAGATACTGGCGGCAATTTCCTCATTGCGCGGCCCTATCACGGTGCCACTTGTACCACTTTGCACGGTTACAGCGCTTACAGAAGGTAAATTTTCTATGGCATTTAAATCTGCTTGTGTAATCAAATCTCCACTCGAAACATCCTCGCCGCCGGCATACACATAGATTGCACCGTTTGCGATGCTGTTTAGCTCATCAGAAATTTGTGCTTGGCCGCCCATGCCCACGCCCAGTACAATAATCACGGATGATATGCCAATAATAATACCAAGCATCGTTAAAATAGAACGCATTTTATTGATAATTATATTCCGAAACGCCATTTTGGCATATTCCAAAATTTGCCGCATACTGTCTCCTATTCGTCTTCGGTTACAAAACCAAGGGTTATCCCATCATCATGGGCGAAAGGGCGGTTTGTGTATCGTAAGCCGGGTCGTCACTTACGGCGGTGCCTTCTTCGATATCGTGCGAAGACAGCAGCACGGTTTCCCCTTCGGTAAGGCCGCTTATCACTTCAATCATCGTATCGCTAGAAAGGCCGGTTTCCACGGCACGTCGTGCAGCAAGTCCCTCTTCCAGCACCATAATGTAGGTGCCGTCCACATCTGTATTGATGGCTGTTGTGGGCACGGTAAGCACGTTTTGTGCTTCGCCTGTGTGGATGTTCACTGTGGCTTCAAGACCCAGCGTAATGGCATCATCCGGGTTTTCAATGGTTACTTTTGCAAGCACAAAACTGCTGGTTCCCGTTTGTGACGCCTGCTCGGTGGTGATGTGGTCGATGCTGCTTACCGTGCCGTTGTATTGTTTACCATGAACGGTAACGGTGGCGCTTTGCCCTACGGCCACTTGATCTAAATCGTATTGCGAAAGCGACAATTGCACTTCCACATTGTCTAGGCTGTGAATGGTGCAAAGGGGCGAATACTGCTGCGCCATGCCGCCTTCGCTTGCCTGAACATCGGTAACAACACCGCTGATAGGCGCTGTAACGCCTTCTTGTGCGGCGCTTAATTGCTCGCTAATTGTTTCGTACGAATTTTGCGGCGACACAAGCCCGGCTTGTATCTGTGCCAGTGCTACAGAATCTAAAACACCTGCCTCTGCTTGCGTAACGGCACTTTCCAGTTGCGACACAATGCTGTTGTGATACTCCACATCGGCTTGTGCGGCCGATACGGCACCCGTTGCGGCCGAAAGCTGGCCTTCTAAGGTGCTTACCTCGGCGGCAAGCGCATCAATTTGCCCTTGCATGGCGACGGCCGCGGCTGAATCGCTTGTTAACAGGCTGGTTTGCTGTGTGCGCATGCTTTCCAGCTGTGATTTTTTAGAAGCGAGCGTGGCGCTTATGTTTGCTGAAACCGTGTTCATGTTTTCCTGTGCACGCGCTAAATTGATATTTGCAATTTCACGCTGTTGGCGCATGGTGGTAAGGCTATTTTGATAATCGGATGCCGTTTGTGCGGCCTCGTTGCTTGTTTGCACCGATTGCTGCTGCTGTAAAGAAGCCTGCTGCACCGAAGCCCCGGCCGATTCTACACTGCGCTGAAGCTCTGTTGTGTCAAACGTGGCAATTTGGGTGCCGGCCGTGATGGTGGCACCGGCTGTTACGTTCAGCTCCTCAATTGGTGCCGACGCCGGCGCATACACCATGCGTACGTCACTGCTTTTAATGGGGCCATTGCTTGTTAACACTTGGTTGATGGTGCCGGTGGTTGCCGTTTCAAATTGTGCGTATGTGGGCGCCGGCCCCTGCAAAGAGCTCCAAATAATTTGGAACAAAAACAAAGCCGCCACGCCAATCACAATGCAAAGCAACACAATTTTCTTCGGGTTCTTTTTCTTTTTTTGTTTTTGCAATGCGGTGCTAATTAAATCACCATAATCCATATCCGCCGATGGAATCTCGTCGTGCGCCGGCTCTTCTTGCGGCTTGCTTTCCATTTCACCGTTTTGCACCGGGGCGGCAAACGCCTCGTGTGGGGCAGGGGCAACGTTTTCTTGTTGCTCCCACGGCTTTGGCTTTTTCTCTTTTTTAAACATGCACTTGTCCTCCGTTTGTTTCGTTTACCGTGGGCGTTTGTTCGTTTTTATATTCGGCATCAATGCGCCCGTCTGTGATGTGCACGCGACGCGGTGCCTTTTGTGCCAGCCCATCATCATGCGTAATAAGCACAATGGTGTTGCCCTCTCTATGCAGCTGCTCTATGATGGAAAACACCAGTTTTCCACTTTTCGAATCCAAGTTGCCCGTGGGCTCATCGGCCAAAATCAACGGCGGGTTTGGCGCAAGCGCCCGCGCCACAGCCACACGTTGCTGCTGGCCGCCACTCATCTCATTGGGCAAATGACGCATCCTATCCAAAAGGCCAACGCGTGCCAGCGCCTTTAGCGTTAAATCTCGCCGCTTTTTTGCCGAATATCCACGATAAATAAGCGGCAACTCTACATTTTCATACGCAGTAAGGCTTTTAATTAAATTGAAACTTTGAAAAATAAAACCGATTTGCTCATTGCGCACAACGCTCAGCTCGTTGTCGTCCATTTGGCTCACGTTCAGGCCATTCAAAAAATAACGCCCTGCCGTAGGTACGTCAAGGCATCCGATCATGTTCATCAGTGTGGATTTTCCACTGCCGGAGTGCCCCACAACTGCCAAAAACTCGCCTACATTCACCTGCAAGCTCACGCCGTCTAAAGCGCGCACCTCATTGGGGCCCGGGTTGTAAATTTTATATAAATTTTGCACTTCAATCAAAGGGCGCATGTTGGTTCCTTTCCGCTGTTTTATAAAATGCGAATGATACTGTTAAACCCTCAACTTGCTTATAGTATCACAAAAAGAATGGCAATGTCTATTGGTTTTCTGTGAAAAGTAGGTGAAATGTTTGCTGCACAAACTCTCTTTTTTCGAAACCACACCACTCCATAGTATAAAACGAGATACCTCTTTCGTTTTTTTCAACTTTTTTAAAAAAAAGTGAACTTTGCATAAACCGCGCGTATTTCTCTCTTAGAAATCCAAATAAAACAGCGTCTCACTGCTTAAAAACCGTGAGACGCTGCAACATATCAAAAAATTAGGCAATAAAAAGCCTACACACTTTTCGGCACTGCAATGGCCTTTACCGGGCAAACATTCACACACACACGGCAACCCGTGCACAACGCTTCGTCTATTTTTGCCACATTGTCTGTTACGGTAATGGCCTTTTCCGGGCATTCTTTTTGGCATTTCATACAGCCAATACACCCAGCCGAGCACTCTTTTCGTGTCATGGCACCACGATGTTGGTTTGCACACAGCACCACGGGTTTTTCGCTTACTTCGCGCACCCAGATGATGTGCTTTGGACATGCTTTTTCGCAAGCGCCACAACCGGTGCATTGCTCTAATTTAATGCGTGCCACACCCTCTTGAATTTCGATGGCATCAAATTTGCACACGGCCTTGCAATCTCCATAGCCAAGGCAGCCGTAGGGGCATGCCGTTGGGCCACCAAACAAACCGGCGCTGGCGGCACACGTTTGGATGCCGGAGTTTTCGTATTTTGCCTCTCGATGCTCGGCCGTGCCTTGGCAAGCCACCACAGCTTTTTGCTGTGCCACATCACCGGCTTCTTGCCCGGCAATGGCGGCCACTTCTTCGGCCACCGAAGCCCCACCCGGAATACACAACGATACAGAGGCGCCTGCCTCAATAATGGCCGTAGCATAATCTGCACAGCCTGCAAAGCCACATGCGCCACAGTTTGCGCCGGGCAACGCCTCCTGCACAAGGCCAATGCGCTCGTCCACTTCCACTTTCATAAGTTGTGAAGCCACCACCAAGATGGCCGCACCGCATACCCCTGTTAAAGTAACAATGATAACAGCAGCGGTTACCGACATAGTTTTATCTCCTTACCTCTTTGTTGTTCTCTGTCTCTAGGCCGAAATGCCAAACAAACCCTCAAACAAACCGCCAAAGCCCATAAAGGACATACTTACAATTGCTGCCGACACCAAGGTAAGCGGCAACCCTTCAAAACTTTTGGGTGGGTTTGTGCGTTTTAGTGTCATGCGCACGCCTGTAAACAGCACCATGGCAAGGCCAAAGCCCACGCCGGCACCAAGCGAGGAAACAAGCGCCTCGGGGAACGTATAATACGGTGCATCCGGGTTGATTAAGCTGGCTGTTTCCACGTTCAACAGCGTAAGGCCCAAAATGGCACAGTTTGTTGTAATCAGCGGCAAATACACGCCAAGAGAGCGATACAACGGCGGCACAAAACGGCGCAATGTAATTTCCACCAGCTGCACAAGCGTTGCAATGATGAGAATGAAGCAAATGTTGTTGAGGTACTCAAGGCCGTACGGAACCAAAAGATACGTGTACACAGGCCATGTGGCCGCTGTGGCCAGCACCATTACAAAGATAACGGCAGCACTCATGCCCACCGAAGATTGCAGCTTCGCCGAAACGCCAAGAAATGGGCAAATGCCTAGAAAGCGCACCAGCACATAGTTGTTCACCAAAATCATGGAGAAGAAGATAAACGCAAGATAAACACCCATTATTCTTCACTCTCCTTTCCGGGGCATGTATCGCCCGCGGGGCACATTGCACAGCCCACATTTTTGGGGATGCTGGCGCCCATTTTACGCTCTACAAAAATGGCCAACGCCATAAACACACCAAAGGCGAAAAAGCCTCCCGGTGGCAAAATCATGATGGTAACGGGCTGCACGCTTTCCGGCACAATTTGAAAACCGAGCAAGCTGCCCGCGCCAAGCAGTTCGCGCATGGCACTCATCAGCACCAAGGCAATGGTAAAGCCGGCGCCCATGCCAATGCCGTCCAGCGCCGAGGCAAGCACATTGTTTTTTGAGGCAAACATTTCTGCACGCCCCAAAATGATGCAGTTTACCGTGATGAGCGGCAAAAACACACCAAGAGATGCATCCAGCGCCGGCACATACGCTTTTACCAGCATTTGCACCAGTGTTACAAAGCTGGCAATAATCACGATAAAGCACGGCAAACGCACACTGCCGGGAATCACTTTACGCAAAAGCGAAACCACGATGTTCGAGCATAAAAGCACAAACGTAGCCGCCGCACCCATGCCAAGGCCATTGAACACCGAGGTGGTAACGGCCAATACCGGGCAACAACCCAGCACAAGGCGCAGCACAGGGTTTTCCTTCAGCAAGCCATTCGTTAAAATGGTTAAATACGATTTTTGTGATTTTTCTTTCATTTAAGCGGCACCCCCCTGTTCGCTGAGTTGTTCGTTGTACAGCGTGATGGCCGCGTTGACATCGGCAATGGCCGCATCCGTGGTTATCGTGCTGCTGGCAATTTTATCGATATCGGTTGAGGCAATTTCGGCGGCGGGCAAGCCACTAAACTGCGCGGCAAACGTGGCATCTGTTTCCACATTTTTTCCAAGGCCCGGTGTTTCGTCGTTTTGCAAAAACGTTACGCCCAAAATGGTGCCATCCGGCGCAAAGGCCACCATGGCCGGCACCAGCCCCGCATACCCACGTGTTGCGGTTTCCACAACAAAGCCCACGTCGTTTGTGGCACGATACGCTGCCGTAACGCCTTCAATTTCGCCTTCAATTTCCACCTCTTCAAAGCCGTCGGCTTCCGGCAAAAGCAACCGGCGTGCCTCTTGTGCCGTTTCTAAGGTGTTTTGCTCTATCATCGGGGATGTAATGCCATTTGTCAATGCCAGCAAAGCGCTCATCACCGCACAAATAACAGAAAGCGCCACCACCGGGGCAATAATTTGGCTCACTACATGGTTTTTTGTTTTTTCAGCTTCCATTTACTTTGCCTCCTTCTCTTTCCAGCGGCCCTTTTTAACGCCAAGCGGACGCTGACGCGTGAGCTGGTTGATATAAGGCACGAGCAAACTCATCAAAAGAAGCGAGAACGAAACACCCTCGTTCATTGTGCCCCACTGACGAATGGATACCGTAAGCAGTGCAAGGCCAAAGCCGAAAATAAGGCGGCCTTTTAAGGTGTAGGGGCTTGTTACATAATCTGTGGCCATAAAGAAAGCGCCCAAAAGCAACCCACCTGTAAGCAGCAGCTTAAACGAAAGCAGTGCGGCATCGGCCACTGCCATGCCCTCGCCCAGGTAAATAAAGAATTGAAGCACAAATGTGCCGCCAATGTATGCCCCGGGAATAGATGGCGAAATCACCTTTGTTACCATCAGCAACACGCCACCCAAAATAAGCGTAAGTGCGCATGTTTCGCCCAAAACACCACCGTGTGTGCCCAGCAAAAGGTCTATCATGGGCAGGGCCGTGCGGTCGGCAACGCCAAGGGGTGTAGCCGTGGCCAAGGCATCCAGCCCGCCATACGTTTGCGGGTAGCTAAACGAAATCATCTCGCCCGTAAACGAAAGCTGCAACACCGTGCGGCCCACAAGAGCCGGGTTTGCAAAGTTGTACCCAAGGCCGCCAAACAGCTGTTTTGTAATAACAATTGCTACAAAAGCGCCCACCACAGCCATCCACAACGGCAAAGACGGCGGCACGTTAAAAGCCAAAATAAGGCCGGTTACCACGGCAGAAAAATCGCCAATGGGGTTTTCTTGTTTGCGCCATTTGCACCACAGCGCTTCAAACAGCACACAAGCGAGCACCGTTACACCGGTTAGTAAAAGCACACGCGGGCCAAAAATAAGCGATGCCGCCACCAAGGTGGGCAACAGTGCCACACAAACGGCCAGCATAATTTTGCGTGTGGAGGCATGTGCGCTGATATGCGGCGAGGCCGCCACCATCAATTTATTTTCCACGTTCTTTTGCCACCTCCTGCATAAGATACAGCCGCGCCAAGTTTGCTGTTTGTGCCACATGGCGCTTGGCCGGGCACACAAAACTGCACACACCGCACGCAATGCATACGTCGGCATTCAATTCTTTAAGCTGTGCCACATCTTTTGTTTCATACGCTTCATTCGCCTCCACGGGCGAAAGGCGCATGGGGCATGCGTTGATGCAACGGGCACAACGGATGCACGGCCCCGGTTTTGGCAGCTGTGCTTCCTCTTTTGTAAACGCCAAAATAGCATTGTTCTGTTTGTTAATGGGGTGCTCATCGTTTGGCATTGCCGCGCCCATCATCGGGCCACCAAACAGCAGTTTGGCCGGCTCGGCTTTATAGCCACCACAAAATTCAATCACATCGGCAACACGGGTGCCCAGCACCACTTCCACATTCTGCGGTTTTGCAATGGCGCCACCATCCACCGTAAGGCGTTTTGTAACCAGCGGCATGCCCGTGGCAAGATATCTGCCCAAAACGGCCACTGTGGTTACATTCAGCACAATCACGCCCACATCGGCAGGCAGGCCACCGGCAGGCACTTCGCGCCCTGTAATCGTTTCAATCAGCACTTTTTCCGCACCTTGTGGGTAACGGCTGGGCAGGCCAAACACATCAATGGCATCGTTGCCCTGTGTTAGGCCAAACAGTAAATCCATGGCCTTGGGCTTGTTGCGCTCAATGCCGATGATTGCTTTTTTTATCCCCAAATATTTTTGCACAGCCGCAATGCCGGACAAAATGTCTTCGCTGTTTTCCAGCATTTCACAGTCGTCGCTTGTGATGTACGGCTCACACTCGGCGGCATTGATAAGCACGCAATCAATTTCATCCAAATTTTTGGGCGAAAGCTTGATAAACGTTGGAAACCCTGCACCACCAAGGCCCACAAGGCCGCTTTTTTTAACAGCCTCTATAAAGCTTTCGCGGTTTGTCACCTCCGGCAGACATACGTCCTCGCAAAGTGTTTGCAAACCGTCGGTTTCAATCACCACCGCGTCCACAAGATTGCCAGAACTTGCCATCACAGGTTCAATCGCTTTCACCTTTCCGGAAACGCCCGAATAGATAGGCGAAGATACAAACGCAGTTGTTTCGCCCACCAATTGCCCCACGTGCACCGTGTCTCCCTTTTTTACAACCGGCTTACATGGTGCGCCAATGTGCTGTTGCATCATCAGTTTTATTTCTTTTGGCAGTGGCATCTGCGCCGTTGCGATGCACTCGGTGTTTTTTCGATGCGGCACTGCGGCACCGCGCGTCAAAGCCATCAGCTTTTTGAGCATCCTTGTCCTCCTTGCATGTTTAAAATATATGATACACCTTTTAGTATTGTATACCTCACACACAGGACTGTCAACCGAGAAAAACACGAGAAAAAGTTACAAAATGGCTTTCAAACGTCGGCAAATTCCGCTCTGTTCATTTTATGTGGAATGTGCTATACTATTGCTAGGAAAGGGGCGGTGTTTGTGGTTGCAGTATCAAAAAGTGACGTACTAAAAGAGCCAAGCACCTTGCCTGCATTAAAAGTGCGGCATTTTACAGGCACACCAAAACACGGCAAGCTATACACATTGGCACGTTTATACGCATGGCAAGACGAATTGGCCCTTAGCTTTAGCATTTTTGAAAGGCACCCGGCCGCCACCAGTGCCGTGGCCTTTTGCCTCACAAACGAAGCAAACCGTGCGCTGGTTTTGCATTTGTTTCCGGAAAACGCCTCTCTTTGTGTGCAAAGCGAAACACAGTCGCTTTCGTTGCCCGTGCCAAAAAGGGTTTACCACGCGGGAAAAGACGAACAGGGCTGGTATTGGGGCGCAAATGTGCACCTTTCCAAAACTATTTTGCAACATGTGGGCGTAAGCCTTTCGGTGGGAGACACCTTTTTAGCAAACTTTATAAAGTTTAACAGCGAAGAGGACGCCTACGGCGCCGCCTTTGCTGTGCCGCTTGGGCAACCACTGTGGAGCCCCTCTTACTGTGGGCAATTTGAAGTGGTGGCCTACTAAAAGGCCAAAGCGCAAGCAAGCCCTGTGTAAAAAACAAAAACGGGATGTACTGCCACATGGCAGATCTATTATAAAATTGGGAGTGTGATGAGCAGTGAGCATGGTTATAAAGACGTTGGTAAAAGTTCTGTTTGCATTGGGGGCCGTTTTTGCCATGGTGCTATTGGTGCGGCACTACCTAGAACAAAAATCCGATTATATTGAAATTTACAACGATGATTTAGATGAGGGGTTGTTTGAGTGAAATTTAATAAAAACGAAGTAAAACGCACCGGTGGCAACGGCCGGCGCAGCAGTTGTGTGTCTTACGGCGGTGTTTTATACACAAGCAACATCACTTCTGTGGATTTAAGCGCCGATGTTTGCGGCCAAGCACGCGATATTTTTTCACAGCTGGATAAACTGATGCAGCAACACGACACAAATAAAAACAATATTTTATTTGCAGACGTTGTGGTGCAAAATTTGGCCGACCTTGGCGATTTTAACCAAGCATGGGACGAATGGATTTCCGACGGGCACGAGCCCACACGACGTGTGGTGGTGGCCGGGCTGAAACTGCCGGAATACAAAACATCTGTTTGTTTGCAAGTGGCACTTGCAGAGTAAAAAAGCGCCCTTGCAACAAACCGTGTGGCCTTGCGCAAAATGGCCACCGTACACCAGCATGTATAAACAAAAATCGTCGGTTTGAGAATACTCAAACCGACGATTTTTTATTTTTCACAAATACCAAAGTGCCTTGTGCTTCTATTGAAAAAGCCCCCGCAGCAGATTGAAGCCGCAATTTGTTACCCGGCGTTCTATTTTTGAAACTTCCAAAAGAAGACCGCTCTCCTTTTGAAAAGACATTGTATTAAGCAGGCGGGGTAGATGCGGCGGCAGCGGCAGCGGCTTCGGCAGCAGCAGCTTCGGCAGCGGCAGCTTCGGCAGCGGCGGCTTCGGCGGCGGCAGCTTCGGCAGCAGCGGCTTCGGCAGCAGCGGCTTCGGCAGCGGCAGCTTCAGCGGCGGCAGCTTCAGCGGCGGCAGCTTCGGCGACGGCGGCTTCGGCGGCGGCAACTTCGGCGGCGGCGGCCTCGGCGGCGGCAACGGCTTCCGGATTATAAAACGGGCTTCCCTCCAAATAAGGCGTCAGCGGCGTGTATGCCGTATGCGTAACAAGATAATCCACCCATACGCCATACCCTGTTGGGCTAAGGTGATACCCATCGCCGGCGGCATATTCTTCCATAAGATAACCGTCATCGCCGGAAAGTGCTTCTGTTAAATCTAAAAAGTGCAAATTATTTTGGTAAGCAAGCACCGCCAATTGGTTGTTTAACGACGTAATGCGTGCAATATCAAAGCCGGGGTCATTGTCTGGACGCACCGGTGTAAGCGACTGGATGTAGTAATTTGTTGTTGCCGGCAACACCGCACGGAACGTGTTCAGCATTTCCTGATAATACGCAAGCAAACTGGCATCGTCCATGCTTACCATGGCATTGGCCCCAAGCTGAATGTATACATTGCGCGGCTTGTAAGACACAAGCGCATCCAGGGGAATTTCCTGCTCGCCATCTTGACGTCTTTGGATAGACCCATCGAACATTTGTTTTGGCCCAACGCCAATATACGCACAATACGTGGCATTGGCAATGCCCTGCTGATATATTTGAAAGCCCTGTGTAAGCGAATCGCCCACAAAGGTAACCGTGCTAAAATAGCTCATGTCTACACGGCCATTTTCCGGCAAAGACAACATGCGGTAATCGGGCGAAATCAGTTGCATCCCACTAATGGTTTGCTCTGTGGGGCCCACAAAATTCCAGCTTGTGCTGTCTACCGTATCGGGCAACGGCTCTGCCGTTAACCCCGAAGCACCGCTGATGGCCGGCGCCCCGCTTGGCACAGAGGCCACTGCCCCCACTTCGTCTTGCCCAAATAAGTTTGATATCAGCGAGGTTAGCCCCCATGCCAATAGCAAAATAAGCAAAAGGCCTACAAGCAAAATAAGGTTGCGCCGCAGGCGACGTTTTTTGCGCTGGGCTTGGCGTTTTTCAATAGACATTTGCTGCACTGTTCCTTTGCGCGCTGGCCCCTCTTCCAGTGGTATGTCAATATTGGGGCGGTTTTGCTCTGGCTGTGGCGATATGGCCAGCGGTATATTCAAAATGGTTTCAGACGAAAAAGACGACGCTGTTTGCGGCGTTTCGTCTTGATGTGGCACTGGGTTTGGCTGCGGCCGCTTCGATCCTTCCAATCTGTTTACTCCATTTCCTCTATACAATCTTGTGGTTTTAAAAGCCATTTTGCATGGCAAATCAATTGTAAATCAATACATGAAATTATACCGCAAACCCTTCTAAAACACAAGGGCACCCGGGGCAAAACACGATGTACACACATATTTTACACAACCAATGTGGCGTACTACCAAAAGCCTTGCCGCTTACAAACGCTGCTTCACTGCTTTTTGTAGGTGTAAAACCAAAAAAACAAACATCGACATAAAACAACATGTGTAAATATAATATTTGACAATTTTGACACAGATTTAACACTGATGCACGGCATAATATAGATGTTGCCACTTTTTGTACCACAAAGAAAACCCGTAAAACACCCATTTATTTACCCTTTTAAGGGACGAAGGGGGTCTGCACGCCTTTATTTCATACTTATTATATGGGTAAAATATGATTCACGCTTTTGCCACATAAAAAAACCTGCCAAAATCGCGCGATTTTGGCAGGGAAGTATCGAAACAATCTTATTTTACGCTGTCCATGTGCTCAATTAAGTTTAGCACTTTGTTGGAGTAACCCCACTCGTTGTCGTACCAGCTAACAAGTTTTACAAAGCTATCTGTAAGGGCAATACCCGCTTTTTCGTCAAAGATGGATGTAAGTGCGCAACCGATAAAGTCGCTCGACACCACTTCGTCGTTTGTATATCCCAAAATACCTTTCAATTCACCCTCACTGGCTTTTTTCAGTGTGGCGCAAATTTCTTCGTAGCTTGCAGGTTTTTTCAGGTTCACGGTCAAGTCCACCACGCTCACGTCTAATGTGGGCACGCGGAAAGCCATGCCGGTTAATTTGCCGTTCAGCTCTGGAATTACTTTGCCCACTGCTTTTGCAGCACCGGTGGAGGAAGGAATGATGTTACCGGCTGCTGCACGGCCACCGCGCCAATCTTTATTCGAAGGCGAGTCCACTGTTTTTTGGGTGCCAGTGGTGGCATGCACGGTGGTCATAAGGCCCTCGGCAATGCCGAAATTGTCGTTGATTACTTTCGCTAAGGGAGCTAAGCAGTTCGTGGTGCAAGATGCGTTTGATACAAAGTTCATATCCGGTGTGTATGTGTCTAAGTTTACACCGCAAACGAACATGGGTGTGTCGTCTTTCGAAGGGCCTGTGTACACAACTTTTTTTGCACCGGCATCAATGTGCGCCTGCGCTTTTTCTTTTGTGTAGAAAATACCCGTAGCGTCTACCACATATTCAGCGCCTACTTTGCCCCATGGAATATCGGCCGGGTTTTTCTCTGCATAAAAACGGATGGTTTTGCCGTCCACAATGATGGCGTCATCTGTGTAGCTCACCTCACCTTGGTAACGTCCGTGCACCGTGTCGTATTTCAACATATATGCACAGTAGTCCGGTGTCATGAAGGGGTCGTTGATGCCCATAAACTCGATGTTTGGATTGCTAAGCCCTGCGCGGAAAACCAACCGCCCGATACGCCCGAACCCATTGATACCAACTTGAATGCCCATAATAAAGACCTCCCTTATGTTTTGAGGGAACCAAAAGCTCCATTCGAACTTTTTTAAACTCCCATTCCTACTTATTTTATATCATGCATGCGCAAACTGCAAGTATAAGGGCCACGTTTTTAAAATATGCCCAATTTTTTATTTACTTACAGAATTTTTTTATCCAACCAGCCCTTTTACACACACAAAATAGCACCCTTTTGCAAAAACATTTTCGTGTATTTCGACATTTTTCGACAAAATTCGCAAAATCGTGCTATAATCATCTACACACGATAAAAAACAGTGCAACATTTCTTCCCGGGAGGATCCCCCGTTTTCCACACGATTCAAACAATAACGAACCGATTCTATGAGGACAACCAATCATGAAAGAACATAGCAACACTTTATTTTACAAAGCTTTCTCGCAGGTGCACTACCCCTGTTTTTGGGTGGGCCAAGAGGATGTGTTTTGGTGTAATGAAGCCGCCGACACGTGCAAAGAGCACGGCCACAACAAAGAGGAAATTCGCCGTTTGCTTTATAGCCTTTGGGCCTTATGCCAAGAAAGCACACTACACAGCGAACACGCCAAAAGCCTCAAAACAACACTGCAAACACTTGGTGTATCGGTGCTTTTTCATCCAAGAGGCCTGTTTGCCACGTGCCAAGAAGAGCCAACATTGTCTTTGCCTGCCCTTAGCTACGGCGTGCGAGAGCCTGTAAGCGACCTTTTTTCTTCCGTACAAGCCTTATCTCGCAAATTAGAGGAATGCCCCCTTGCCGAAAAGGACGAACACTTTTTAAACGAGTGTTTGCGCTCGATACAAGAAAAAGAATACACCTTGCTGCGCCTTGCCTACAATTTAGAAACATACAACTTGCTTTCCGCACGCCCTTCAAGCCAAAAAATAACAGAACTGCACAGTTTTACAGAAAATTTGTGCAAAAAAGCACAGCGCGCCTTTACCCAAAACGGTGTGCCGCTCTCTGCCGAATTAGAAAAAGGGTTGTTTGCCGTAAAAGCAGACAGCCGCCTATTGGGCCACGCACTTTGCAATTTACTGCGCAACGGCCTTCAGTTTTCGCGCGAGGGCAACGAAGTAACCGTGCGCTTAAAGCAACTGCAAAACCGTGTGCTTTTATCGGTGTGCGACAAAGGCCTTGGCATTCAAAACGAAGCACTGGCCCATGTATTCACACCATACTACTCTGCACATCCCCACCTAGACAGCCCCGAAAAGCCGGGCCTTGGCCTTGGCCTGCCACTTGTGCGTTGTATGGCGCAAGCCGCAGGCGGTGTGGTTACCATAGAAAGCACCTTTGGCAAAGGCACATGCGTGCAAATGGCCTTGCCTTTATGCACATACGACATTCAAGATTTAAAAAGCCACACCACGGAAGAGGACGATCTTTTATCAAGCAACCAATCGCCTATTTACATCCAGCTGTGCGGCTATACACCACTTCCGATACTATAATGAATATATAATAAAGCCCCCTGTGTGGCACTTTGGCACTATTTACATTTAGTGGTTTACAAATTCAAAAAAATAGGGTACAATACTAAATCTAAGGCTTAAAATCACGTTATAAAACGTTAGCCAACGTAAGGACATGGGAAAATCAGGAAAATTCAGGAGACAGAAAACATGATGAAAAAATGTATTTGTTTGATATTGGCCACCCTGCTTGTTTTTGGCATTGCAGCGTGTGGGCAAAGTGACGCAGAAGTGGAAAGCCACATTCCGGCGCCAACCGGCGGATCTGACGCAAGTGTTGCCACCGAGGAGCCGGAAAATCTAATCGACGCCGCCTACCTAACCGGCCTTGAAAAAGGGCCCGATTATCCGGAAGGCCAACGTGTGATTGGCGTAATGGTGAACAACATCATTGGTTCGCGCCCCACCAGCGGGCTTTCAGAGGCCAGCGTTGTGTATGAAATGCGCGTAGAAGGCGGCATCACCCGCTTTATGGCTGTATACGAAGATTACACCACCATGCCAAAAGTTGGCTCTGTGCGCTCTGCACGCGACCAATTCTTCCAACTTCTTGTGCCTTCCTTCGGCTTCTATCTGCACGATGGTCCAAACCAAAACCAACCGGTTATTCAAATGATTGAAGACCAAGAATACACCGAGTTTGACCTTACACCGGACTTAGGCCTTACCTGGCGCGACCCAGACCGCTCCGGCATGCCACTGGAATACACCGAGTACACCGATGGTGAAAGCGTGGCCGAGGCTGTGGAAGAACATGGCCTTGATGATGAGCGCACCTACAACAGCACCTTGTTTGCCTTCACCCCTTACGACGAAGAGCCCCGTGTGTTGGAAGGCGGCGCAGCAGAAAGCGTAGCTGTGGTTCACTCAGAAAGTTACCGCAACTTGTTCGAGTACGACGGTGCTTCAAACCGCTACATGATGAGCCAGTTTGACTCCAGCGGCATGACACCGGCCATCGACGAAAACAACGGCGAAGCACTTGGCTTCGACAACTTGCTTGTTTTGTTCACCGTTATGCACAACTACGCAAACTCTGAGCTTGTGCAAGTGGGCTTTGACTCAGGCATTGGTTATTACTTCAACGGTGGCAACTATGAAGTGGTTCGCTGGAAAAAAGGCGGCCCACAACAACCGCTTCAAATTTTTGTAAACGACACCACCGAAACCACAAACTACCTAAACCCGGGCACCACCTACGTGGCCATGGTAGACGACACCTTACTTGAGGACTTTGACGCTTCGGTACAAGGTGGCACCGCTGCCGAAGTGGCAAGCGACGGCACCATTAACCCGAATGAAACCGAGACAGAAGACTAAAATATGCCTCCGGCTTTCGGCATTGCTGAAAGCCGGAATTTTCCGTATACCGGGCAATTTGCCAAAGGAGGGGAACCGATGAAACGACTGTTATCCGTGCTATTGGTGGCGGTTTTACTGGGCCTATTTGCATCTTGTACAAACTCTGCCGAAAAAAGCGAAACCACACAACACGAAATCCCCCTACCCGGCGAAACACAGCAAACGGCCACACAGTTTGAGCCACTGCCCCTGGCAGGGCTTTCAAACCCACTTACAGGCCTGCCCGCCCTCGACGGTGCCGTGGATGGCCAGCGCCCGGTGGCTGTTGCTTTGATGAACGATGCCGCCAGCCAGCCCTTGCGGGGAATTGCGGGCAGTGATGTATGGATAGAAGGCCTAAACGAACGCGGAACCACCACCGTACTCGCCATGTTTGGCGATTTTCGAACCGTGCCACAAGTGGGCCCTGTTAGCGAAGTGAGTGACCCGTTTTTGCAGTTTTCCATACCGTCGAATGCCATTCCTGTGCATTTGTCCACCACACAATATGCCACAAATTTACTCAATGTGCTGGCCTACCAAGATGTTAGCGGCATCAATGTGGGCACCACCGCCTTTGTGTACGACACCGTGCGCGCCAGCACAGCCGGCGGCAACCGGTTTAACGAAAATTGCTGGTACACCGATGCAAACCTTATTTGGAATGCCGCCACCTCTGTTGGGATTAACCCACTTGGCGAAGTGCGCATGTTGTTTAATTTCACAGAGGACACCTTACCAAGTGGTGATGATGTTGTAGACGTCAGCTTTTCTTTCAACAGCACAACGCCTGTTACCCTACATTATGATGTGGAAGCAAAAACGTACCAAAAAACAGCACATCATGCTCTGCAGGTAGACGAAACGGGCGCTGCGGTAACATTCAACAATGCATTTATACTATTTGGCGATGTAACACAAAAAGCAGACAGCCTCGATTTAGACTACAACCTAACCGAAGGCGACGGCTTTTACTTTCAAGGCGGGCTTGTAACGCCCATTCGCTGGCAAAAAGGCGGCCCCACCGATGCTTTGCGTTTAATCGATGTGGAGGGCAACGAGCTTGAGGTGCAACAGGGAAAAAGCTATATTGCCTTTTTGCCCGAAGCACAACGCGAAACCATGGTAACAGCAAACGCAGAAGAACGCGCCCAAGCGATTGCCGCTGCTGAAGCCGCCGCCGAAGCCGCCGCCGCTGAAGCTGCCGCTGCCGAAGCCGCCGCTGCCGAAGCCGCCGCTGCCGAAGCCGCCGCTGCCGAAGCCGCCGCTGCCGAAGCTGCCGCTGCCGAAGCTGCACCGCCTGCATAATCAAAAAGCCGCTGTTAAAACCACCATATTCTACGTTCTTGCAGCTTTTACATAGCAGAAACACACATCGAAACCGCCCTTTCTCTTTCTGTAGCACTCGTTTTACAGCGCTATTTCACCAGAAAACATTTCCCTGTGTGTTCAATACGTTCACATACGCAATGATCCCATCTTGCGTTTTATCAAAACGATGCACTTCGTTAAGTGGTGCGTCGTTTTTTGTTTTCCTTCCTGCAGAAAAACACTCTCAAGCACACAAGTGCGATTCGTACAAACACTGTGTAACGATTGACATTTCCTGCGTAGAGTTATATAGTAAAAGTAGGAAATAGTTTTTGCTCTACATGGAACGGAAAGGGTAGGTTTTGTGAAATGGAAACTCAGAGCAGTGTTATTAAAATCGATCGGTTGCTGTTCATTAACCAAATGATATTGTTAATCGGTGGCGGTATGTACGGCCTTATTTACCTATTTGGCGGTTCTTTTGTCACCGGTGGGCTCATCTTGTTGTCTAGTGTAGGTCTTCCTTTACTCATTCGAACACTCCACAAGCGCGGCCAATCCGGCGTCGCCGTCACCATCATCACGTTTGGCCAATTCCTTTTAATTGTGGGATTTGGTGTATTTGGCAGCAACTTAGCCGGCTCTTTTCCCCTCATTGCCTCTTGCCTTGCCATGAATTGCCTTTATTACAACCGCCGCATTTTGGTGGTTCAGTGGATTATAACCGACATTGTGGTGCTGGGCGCACTTTTGTTTTATGACCTTTTTTATACCGGCTTAAGCATTGATTTTGTAGTGCGCGGCCTTTTGGGGCTAAACTTTTGCATTTTATTTTTGTTCTTTTTACTTAAATGGGGCATTGGTTTTATGCACTCTGCCGCTGAAAAAGAACAACATTCAAAAGAGCTTGTGGCACAAGTTCAACACCAGATGGAGCAAAACGAAGCCCAAAGCGAAGTGCAACAACGCACCTTTGACGAAGTGCGCAAGCGGGCCGACAATTTGCAAGGCACCACAGGCCGCATGCTGGAAATTGCCGATGTGTTGAAAGATGGTGCCGGCCAGCAAACCACCATCATTGAAAGCCTTTCGCAGCAAAGCCAACACGTGGCCGATGAAATTCGCCTAGCGCAAGAAAAAACAACACACTCACGCGAGGTTGCGGTGGAAAGTGCCCAAAAACTGCAAGAAAACAGCCAAAGCATGCAAAATGTGGTGCAGGCCATCAGCGAGATAGAGCGCTCGTCACAGCAGATTATCGGCATCATCAAAAGCATTGAGGACATTGCCTTTCAAACCAATATTTTGGCGCTAAATGCTTCGGTAGAAGCCGCGCGTGCCGGCGAAGCGGGCAAAGGCTTTGCCGTGGTGGCCGATGAAGTGCGTGTATTGGCCACAAAAAGCTCTCAAGCGGCCAGCGACAGCGCAAACTTAGTGGACGACTCCATTCGCAATGTACAAAAAGGCGTACAGCTGGTAAACGATGCGGCCGAAAGCCTTGGCGCCGTAATCGAACGCTCGCAAATCACGGCCGAAAATGCCACGGCCATTCAAGAAATTATGCAGGTGCAATCCGGCAACATCGAGGCCATTTTGCAAGAGATGCAAAAAATTACCGAGGTGGCTTCGCAAACAGAAAGAACCGCGCAAGAGAGCAACGAAATCACCAATTGGGTATCGGAAGAAGTTCGATACATCAACTCAGCTGTGCACGTGTAACCACAAACACTGTTTTCCTTTTTATAAAACACACAAAACCCCCACCGGCACTCATGCCAATGGGGGTTTTATATGTGCCAAAAAAATACAGCGCGGCAAGAAAGCGCCAAATGCGAGGAAGTAAAAAACACCGCAAAGGCGCGGCTATACAAGATGCAGCTGCCGCGGCATTTTGCCGTCTGCCGACGCAGTGAGTGCTTTGTTAACGCGCTAACCCCATCGGCACTCATGCCGATGGGGTTTCTCAAAGTTACAATTTTTAAAAAACGTCCAGCCATTTTCTTACAAACTTCAAAGTCACGTTGCTCTAAGGAAACGGATGAAAGCTAAATTTTCTGTGTTTATAACAACGCATCCTATTTTTTATCAGAATCCACGCTCTGCTGAATCGGCTTTTTGCTATAAGGCGCCAAGCAAATCCACCACATCCGGCAAAGACTTTTTGCCAAAATAGCTATGCTCATCATTGATAATCATGCACGGCACACTCATCACTTCATACTGCTCTTTCAGTTTTGGGAAATGTGCCAAATCCAGCATAGATGCGCTTACATTTTCCGAAAGGCTTGCAATGCGTTGTGTGGCCATCACAAGCTCCGGGCACATGGTGCACGAAAGGCTGATAAGCACCTTGATGTCGATCGGTTTTGCAAAAGCCGCAATTTTGGCCTTCAATTCATCATCAATGGCCTGCCCTGCGCCGGCGATGTTGTACAAGGCAATTACAAACGAATTGATTTCATGCCCACCCGGCACACCATGGAAGCGAATGCCAAACGAAGTGCCGTCATCATCACAAAGTTCGATGTAAGGAAGATTTCCACCTTCTCCCTCCACTTTTTCAAAACGAAGGTATTCGCAAAGCGGCACAACCTCATTTAAAAAGCCAACAATTTCGGCCGAAAGCGCGGTGTCGTCCAGCACCGCTTTTAACAGTACAGGTCGCTCAAAACGCGCAAATACCTCTTGCAATTTTTGGCGCGTTTCTGCATCCAAAAAGCCGTTTTCATCCCCTTCACTCTGTGCGGCCGCAGGCTTTTCGGCCGGCAACTCCTTTTGTGGTTTGGCAAGCGCCAATGCCGGAATGTCAAGATCGGTGTGCAACGCCGATACATATTTTTCCAGCGAGGTAGCCGCACGCGCACCGTCCGACACCGCGGTTACCACCTGCCGCAAGTTTTTAACACACACATCGCCTGCGGCATACACACCGTTTACATTTGTGCGCCCGTCGATGTCTGTGGGCAGATATCCACTTTGGTCGCATCGAACAGCCTTGGGCAACCACGCTGTATTTGGCACGTATCCTGCAAACACAAAAATTCCCAAGGGGCCACCGTCTTCGCTTTCAAACTGCCATGTCTCGCCCGTTTTGTTGTTTTTAAACGAAGCGGTGCGCAACATGGAGTCTCCCCCCACTTCCAGCAGTTCCGAATTGTAAAAAATTTCGATGCCGGGATGCTCTTTTGCATGTTGAGACACCGTTTTTGCACAACTAAAATCATCTGAGCGCACAATGATGTGCACTTTTTTTGCATATCTTGTTAAAAACACGGCTTCCTCTGCTGCGGCAAAGCCACCGCCGATAACAAACACATCACGGCCAGAGAAAAACTCGCCATCGCACGTGGCACAATAGGCCACACCGCGCCCTTGATACTGCTTTTCACCGGCAAAACCCAATTTGCGCGGGGCAGCCCCCGGTGCCAAAAGCACACCCAACGCCCGAATGTCGCCACCGGTGGTGTGCAGCGTTTTCACACCTTCCGAAAGGTCCATATCCAGCACTTCTGCCATTTTAAACTCGGCCCCAAATGCCTCGGCCTGCTTTTGCATGTCGGCCGTAAGCTCTTTGCCGCTTGTGTGCACAACGCCAGGATAATTCACAATGTCTTGTGTGATGGTGATTTGCCCACCAATTTTCTCTTTTTCTATCACAAGCACACGATACTGCGCACGTGCCATGTATATGGCCGCCGAAAGCCCGGCAGGGCCTGCGCCCACAATGGCTAAATCGTATAAATTATCTGTATTTTGCATAAAATCGCCTCCTTTTTTCGCTTCGTATTAAGTGCCTATAAAGCGAATACACAACGCTATGCGCCGCATCCGTAGCAAAAAAGCATCTGCAACCACGTATCATGCATGCTCTTTCGTTTTTCGGCGCGGCAACGCTGTGCTTCGCAAAAAGTTTTGAAAAAGGCCTCGCTCCAAAAGAAGCGAGGCCGAAAATTTGTTTTACAGCATGCCAACCAAATCAAGGCTTGGTTTTAGTGTTTCTGCACCGGGTTTCCATTTTGCCGGGCACACTTCGTCGCCATGCTCTGCCACAAATTGCGAAGCTTGCACGCGGCGCAGCAGCTCGTCTGCATTGCGGCCCACGTTGCCGGCCAGCACTTCGTATGCCACAATTTTACCCTCTGGGTTTACAACAAATGTGCCACGCTCTGCAATGCCTGCATCCTCAATCATCACATCAAAATCGCGTGCCAAAGCAGCGGTTGGGTCTGCCAGCATGGGGTAGTTGATTTTTTTAATGGCTTTCGAAGCGTCGTGCCATGCTTTGTGCACAAAGTGTGTGTCGCAAGAAACACTGTAAATTTCACAGCCAATTTTTTTGAATTCGTCGTATTTTTCAGCAAGGTCTTCTAGCTCCGTGGGGCACACAAAGGTGAAATCTGCCGGATAGAAAAAGAACACCGACCACTTACCAAGAATATCTTGTTTGTTCACTGTTTGAAATTCACCATTTGCAAATGCTTGCACGGAAAAATCGTTTACTTCTTTGTTGATTAAAGACATGTTGTTTCCTCCTATTGTACGTTAAGTTTTTTATTTTTTTAACAAATGTTTGGGTATAAAAATGAACTGGTTAGGCGGCAGTAACTCGCCTATGCACCTATCCTAGCACAGTAAAAACAAGAAGTCAAGAGCAAATTATACAAAATTAGTAAACTTTGAAAAATTGTGAAAGTATATAAAACATTTTAGTGTTGATTAAAAAAACATTAAAAAACGCCAATACGTTTGACAAGAGAGTTTGTTTGTTTTACTATCAGGTAAAAGGGAGGAGAGCGAATATGGATTTTTTACAGATACAAGAACAGGTGCGTATGGTAGCAACAGAGTTGTTTGATGGTATAGATTTAAAGAACAAAGTGGTGGTGCTGGGGTGCAGCAGCAGTGAAGTGATGGGTGCCCATATCGGAAAAGGTTCCAGCGCCGAAGCCGGGCGCGTGATTGTGGGCGAGTTGCTGGCGCTTATCAAAGAACGCGAAGCCTTTTTGGCTGTGCAGTGCTGCGAGCATCTAAACCGCGCCCTTGTGGTGGAACGTGCGCTGGCCGATGCACACAATTTGGCCATTGTTTCGGCAGTGCCTGCCTTGCACGCCGGCGGTGCTTGCGCCGTGGCCGCCTTCCAAAATGCAACCAGCCCCGTTTTGGTAGAACACATCGCGGCAGATGTAGGCATTGATATCGGCGACACATTCATCGGCATGCACGTGCGCCATGTGCAAATTCCCTTTAGGCCCTCCATCAAAGAAATCGGCAGCGCACACGTCACCTGCCTGCGCCACCGCCCCAAACTCATCGGCGGCGAACGTGCCGAGTATACAACGGCGCATTTATAAGCTTTTAGCTTTGCATCACATTGCCGCAAACCTCGCATACAAGGGCGCAGCCCTTCGTCTCGCGTTATTGATAAGAGCACATCTTACACAGGATGGTGGCACAGCGCACCATTCAAAAAATTTCGTCCACTTTTTAAAAATACCAAGGTGTAACCCTTCCTCTGCAGAAAGCGCTACAGCGCCCTGCATACAAAAGAAACAGCTTAGACAAGCACCTCTTTTTATGATATACTTAAAGCACAAACTACTGTGAAGCCAAGGAGAGAAAGATGAGCGAGCAACAAAACCGGGCGAAGGGTGCACCGGAAGAGAAAGATTATAATGAACTTGTAGCGGTGCGCCGCGAAAAATTACGTGTGATGCAAGAAGAAGGGCGCGACCCATTTTTGCACACCAAATACCCGCAAGATAGCTTTGCCGCTGAAGTAAAAGAAAGCTTTTGCGACGATGCAGAAACACCGCGCCAAGTGGTGATGGCAGGGCGCATGATGAGCAAACGTGTGATGGGCAAAGCGAGCTTTGCCGATTTACGCGATGCAAGCGGCACCATCCAAATGTATGTAAAGCGCGATGACGTGGGCGAAGACGTATATAAAGAATTCAAAAAGTTTGATATTGGCGATATCGTGGGCGCTAAAGGAGAAGTTTTCCGCACAAAAATGGGCGAAATTTCCATTCATGTTTCCGAAATCGTGCTTCTTGCAAAGGGCCTATTGCCTTTGCCGGAAAAATTCCACGGCTTGCGCGACCAAGAATTGCGCTACCGCCAACGCTACCTCGATCTCATTGTAAACCCCGAGGTAAAAGACACATTCGTGTTGCGCAGCCGCATCATTGCCGAGGTGCGACGCTACCTTGACGAGCGCGGCTTTATGGAAGTGGAAACCCCCATTTTACAAGTGCAAGCCGGTGGTGCCTCTGCACGCCCCTTCATCACACACCACAATACACTCGATATTCCGATGTATTTGCGCATCGCGCTAGAATTATACCTCAAGCGCTTAATTGTAGGCGGCATCGACCGTGTGTATGAAATTGGGCGGAACTTCCGCAACGAAGGTATGGACCACAGCCATAACCCAGAGTTTACCATGATGGAATTATACCAAGCGTATACCGATTATGAAGGCATGATGGACTTGTGCGAAGGCCTGATGCGCCATGTGGCGAAAAAAACACTGGGCAACTGCGCTGCTGTGCCGTATAAAGGGCATGAAATCGACTTAGAAAGCCCCTTCCGCAGGGTATCCATGCGTGATGCTGTGGAGCAAAAATTGGGCGTTGTGTGGGATGCCCTTTCGCAAGATGAGGCGAAAGCGCTGGCAAAAGAACGCAACATCGACTTTGAAGAATGGCATAGCAAGGGCGAATTGCTCAATTTCTTCTTCGAGGAATATTGCGAGTGCGATTTGATACAGCCCACGTTCTTAACAGGGCACCCCGTGGAAATTTCTCCCCTTTCGAAAAAAGACCCCAAAAACCCAGGTTATACCGAGCGGTTTGAGCTGTTTATTGCAGGCAGCGAATTTGCAAATGCCTTCTCTGAACTGAACGACCCCATCGACCAACGCGAGCGGTTTGAGTATCAAGAGATGTTAAAACAACGTGGTGACGAGGAAGCATCGGGCGTAGATGAGGACTTTTTGACGGCACTGGAATACGGCATGCCGCCAACGGGTGGCATTGGCATTGGCATCGATCGGTTTGTGATGTTATTGTGCGGCCGAGAAAGCATCCGCGATGTGCTTTTATTCCCCACCATGAAACCGGTGGCACAGCGTATGCCGGGCGAAGAAACAAGCGAAGATGTGTAACAATTTCGGAGGATAAAAAATAACCATGAAAATTATGGCAGTGGATTACGGCGATGCACGCACAGGGCTTGCCGTGTGCGACCGCACCGAGACACTTTCCAGCCCGGTGGGTGTGATAGAAGAGAAAAGCATGGCAAAAGTGGCAGAAAAAATCATCCATGCCAGCCGCGAGTTTGACGTGGGCATGGTGGTGCTTGGTTTGCCACGCAACATGGATGGCAGCGAAGGGCCACGGGCTGAAAGAACGCGCAAACTGGGTGCGATGATTGAGCCTATTTTAACGGTGCCGCTGGAATATTGGGACGAACGCAACACCACAAAAACAGCACACGGCCTTTTGGGCGACGCCGGTGCCTATGGCAAAAAACGCAAAGCCGTTCTGGATGCAGTGGCTGCCACAGTGATTTTAGACAATTATTTGGCAAAACGCCGCAACGAAGCATAAACAAAAAACAAACGTTTCTATAAAAGTTTATTTGCAACATCATACGTGTAAGCAGCTATTTTACAGATAGCTTTTTATAGGAAATACCAAGCGATGCCCCTTAGCGCCGTGTAGACATTCCGTGGAATCCGTTTATTTCGTATTTTTCACAGAAATTGTGCCGCAGATAGAGAAACGCCTTCATTGGCTTTCAACATTCTGCAGCACAATTAAACGAAAGATACGAAAAAAGCGGGCCACTTTCTTATGTTCACACAGCGCAAAATTTGATGGCATCGTTTTTTTATTGCCACAATAACGAAAAAGGACGGAAACGCATGATGAAAACAGTGGGCTTACTTGGGGGCATGAGCTGGGAAAGCACGGCCACTTACTATCGCTTGATCAATGAGACGGTGAAGCAGGAATTGGGCGGTTTACATTCGGCAAAACTATTGCTGTATAGCGTTGATTTTGCCGAAATTGAAACGTACCAAGCACGCGGTGAATGGGACAAAAGTGCACGTGTTTTGGCCGATGCGGCTGCACGGCTTGAAAAAGCAGGGGCCGATTTTATTGTAATTTGCACCAACACCATGCACAAAGTGGCGCCCGAAATTTCGAAACACATTGCCATTCCTATTTTGCACATTGCAGATGCCACAGCAGAGGAACTTTTAGCGCAAAATGTTAAAAAAGTGGCGCTGCTTGGAACAAAATATACGATGACGCAAGATTTTTATAAAGAACGATTGATAAAAAAAGGCATTGATGTGTTGGTTCCAAACGAACAAGACATCGAGCTGATAAACAATGTTATTTACAAGGAACTTTGTCTTGGTGTTCTTTCGCCGCATTCGCGCGCAGCGTTTCAGCGGGTGATAGATTCTTTGAAAAACAGCGGTGCAAAGGGTGTTATTTTAGGCTGCACCGAAATTGGCCTTCTCATCCAAGCGCAGCATTCGTCGCTGCCCGTGTTTGACACAACGGAAATTCACGGGCGCAGGGCAGCCATGCAGATGCTACGGTAAGCATGCCGTTTGGCGCTTATACTTTTGCGCCCATTCGTTTGACAGACGTGGTACTTTTTGGCATAATAGATTCGATGTGCCGCACGTTGCACCGCTGTGTCGCCTGTGGCAAGAAAAAGATGCATATACGCTATATTAGACAAGTTATCATGGTTTTTGGAGGAAGTATGGAGCAGTTGAAGCTGGTTATAAAAGGCTTTTTCGTGGGCATTGCCAACATCATTCCCGGTGTAAGCGGTGGCACGCTGATGATTTCGCTTGGCATTTACGAGGATTTGATTGAGGCCATCAGTCATTTTTTCAAAAGTGTAAAAAAACATGTTGTGTTTTTATTGTTTTTGGCGGCGGGTGCCGGGCTGGCACTTGTGCTCATGAGCCGTGTAATCACCTATGCACTGGAATTTTATAGGCTTCCCACAATTTTATTTTTTATAGGGCTTATTTTGGGCGGCACACCGATGCTTTATAAAAAGGTGAAGGGGAAAACAAAGTCGTTTGGCAATGTGCTTATATTCTTGCTAACATTTGGCCTTGTGGCCGGCATGACCTTTATGGACAGTGGTTCACGCGTTGTGGATTTAAGCATATTAACGCCATTTTCGTACGTTTCTTTGTTTTTGGTGGGCATCGTGGCGGCAGCCACCATGGTCATTCCGGGCGTAAGCGGTTCTTTTATGTTAATTTTACTGGGCTATTACGAGCCTGTTTTAAACACCATCAATGCCTTAACAGAGCTTGAAAATGTGCTACAAAACGCCATTATTTTAGGTGTGTTTGGCCTTGGCATTGTGGTGGGCATTGTGCTGGTGGCAAAATTGATTGAATTCCTAATTAAGCGGTTTGAAGTAAAAACATATTGCGGCATTTTAGGGTTTGTATTCGCATCGGTTTTGTCCATCCTTGTCAGCGCCGTAAACGACGGCCTCACCATTTCACCATTGCAAATCATTGTGGGTGTGGCGCTGCTTGCCGGTGGGTTTGTGGTGGCCTTAAAACTGGGCGACTGATTCTATGAAAACAAGGCTCTCGCAAATGATGCGAAGGCTCAGACTGTCAAAAAAAACACCGTCCTTCGGCTTTTGGGTTGAATTCGCTCGCTGCCCGCACGCGTAAGACCTTGGGGCGCCGCCCCAAACCCCGCCTGCTTTTCGAGAAAAGCAGGGGCAAAAGCTTTTTCTAAAGAGCGCGTAGAACACGGGCGCGCACAAAGGGAAAGCGTTAGGGCGGTTTTTTTGAAGGTCACGCCACACAGGGCAG
>CAYJIH010000023.1:21173-28638 GCA_964370195.1 uncultured Oscillospiraceae bacterium | reverse complement strand
CGCAAAGTGAAGCGTCGCAAAACGTGGCGTTGCACGAGGCTTTTGACATTGGGCGGCCCATACGCGTTGGCTATTATACTGCTTTTGACGATATGATAGTGGATTTAGACAGCCTGAACAACAAGGGCTATGGATACGAGATTTTTCATAAAATTTCACAAATTAGCAATTTAGAGTTTGAATTTGTGCCTGTGGAAGATAGTATGATAGAGGCCGTGAGAAGTGGCCTTGTGGATGTGGGTGGTTTTAACACACGCTCGGACGAAAGAAGAGAGCTTGTGCAATATTCTGAAACAGCATACACAAAAAGTTATCTTGCCCTGATGACACATGATATGGACATGCTGTATGCCGATATCTCGGCCATCGATGGGAAAACCGTTGCTGTTTACGATGAGAACGCCGGTGTTGAACAACTGGATGAATTTTGCGAACGCAACAATATTTCGGTTGACTATGTTTATGCAGACACCGATGATTACATGGAGCTTAATACGGATTTTTACATCACCTATTCTGAAGATCCAACCTCGCGGGAGTTAAACAATGTATTAAATCTTGGGGTGTATAACTTATATCTCATTTCAAGCTTTGAAAATGCCGATACGCTGGCAATTGTTGATTCTTATTTTCAGGATATTATCCATACTGAAGGCAACTATTTCATGGAGCTGGAGGAAAAATATCTTTCCGATAACGTGGAAATTAGCCACCGCGGCCTTACAGTAGATGAAGTGGAAACATTGCGGCAAAGGCCGCTGGAAGTGGGCTATGTTACAGGTTTTGCACCCATAACTTTTACCAATGAACAAGGCGAGCCGGCCGGTGTTATGGTAGAGGTGCTAAACAAGTTTGCACAGCTATATGATTTTGACGTGAATTACCACCCATACAGCCTGAGCGACCCGCCCGAAGAGTACGAAAATTATGATATTCTTCTAACACTTTATGGCCATGGCGAGCAAGAGTGGGAGCATTACACATTATCCGATGCATTTTATTTTATTCCGGTATATGCGCAAGTAAATCTTAATTTGCAAAGAAGCACGGCAGTGCAAGATATAGCAGAAACCTCGCCTAAAATAGGGCTGCTTCGGTATCAAACGCTAGATATACAGGCGTTTCTTAATGTATATCCCGATATGGAGGTTGTTTATTTCTATGATTGGCACGAGCTTTTAGACAGTTTTGCCGCAGGCGAATTGGATTTGATGCTATCGACTGAAAGCGCGGTAACGTACGCTGCAATGTATTTGGGTGATATGAACCGTGCAGCGATCAATACGGATGCTTCCGTTCCCATGCAATTTCTTATCAATCATGATATTGCAGACGAGTATGTGCCAATATTCAACGTGATGATGGATCGGCTGACAGAGGAGGATTATGCCACCATTATTGAAAACCAATCCAATGAAATTTTGCCCACTGAAGAAGTTGGCTTTTTAGACTTTTTAGCGGCAAATTGGTATTTTTTCGCCATCGGGTTTTTCATTGTAGTGGCCGGGTTTATTGCGCTGTATGCCCATGGAGTTATCAATAAAAAAATGGCCTTGATAAAATCGTACAATACAGATAGACTGACCGGGTTTATGACGAACC
Organism: uncultured Oscillospiraceae bacterium; assembly: GCA_964370195.1. Taxonomy (GTDB): domain Bacteria; phylum Bacillota; class Clostridia; order Oscillospirales; family Ruminococcaceae; genus JAAYCI01. The sequence goes on along the minus strand of CAYJIH010000023.1, from coordinate 27,036 downwards.
AACGGTTTGGAGAGGCGATTGACGAAGTGCTGGAAACGGCACGGCCGGGCGAATATGAGCTTGTTTCGTTCGACATTGATATGTTCCGCACCATCAATACCCACTTTAGCAACGAAAGAGGGACCACCATTATCTTGGCGATTGCCGAGGCGCTGAAAGAAGCCTTTGAAGATACCTCTGCCGTTATTTGCCGAAGAACAGCAGAACAGTTTTTGATTTTAAGACGAGTGGATGATGGTGGAAGTATGCGAGAAATATACAATTCGTACATTTTCCCCAAAATTGAAGAAAACATCAGCGAAAAATATAAAGTTACCTTGTCTTTTGGCAATGTAATCATCAACAATGTGCAAGAGAAAAACAATATGCTGATTGGCCAGGCCGACAGTGCACGCCGCGGAGGCAAAAACCAGCATAAAACCACATTTATCACTTTTGATGATACCATGCGTAAGACGTATGAGAATAAAATCAATATAACATTCCGTATGGAGCAAGCCCTGAAAGACCGTGAATTTGTTGTGGAGTATCAGCCGAAAGTGGATTTTGGCACGCTGACACTAAGCGGTGCAGAAGCGCTTGTGCGCTGGAGGCCACAACACGGGGACAAAATATACCCGGATGAGTTTATTCCGGTGTTTGAAAAAAATGGATTTATAGCCGATTTGGATTTATATGTGCTAGATGAAGTTTGCCTATGTTTGAAAGAAAATTGTAGAAAAATGGAAATACCACGTATTGCGGTGAATCTATCGGCCCACACTGTTCTTGCTGAAAATGTTGTGCATAGAATTTCGCGCATTTTATCGGCCCATAACATACCATCGAGTAGAATTGAATTGGAACTTACAGAAAGTGCCATTGAAACCGATACGAGTTTGTTCCTAGAGCGTGTGCGGCAATTTAAAAAACTTGGTTTTTGTATCGCCATTGATGACTTTGGCGCGGGCGTGTCCTCGCTTAATCGTATATCCGCGATTGAAGCAGATGTGCTGAAACTGGATAAAGCCTTTTTCGATTTGAAGGACCAAGGGGCAAAAAGCACAGTTGTGGTTTCGGATGTTATTAATATGGCAAAACATCTTGAAATGAAAGTGGTTGCCGAAGGTGTGGAAACCTCGGCACAAGCACTTTGGTTAAAGGGTGCCGGCTGCGATTACGCACAAGGGTATTACTTTGATAAACCGATGAGTGTGGAAGATTTTAAAGAATTGCTTATGGCGAAAAAACAATATACCATCAGTTTGCTATAATCAGTACGTGCACGGCATATTGCTTGTATAAAGCAATATAAAAAGGGTTTGTTTTGCTGCTCCGAAAGGAACGGCGAAACAAACCCTTTTTTAGAAGAACGATATTTTATAAAAACGGCATGGCTGCTTAAAATATGCAGCTTGTTTTCTTTACGGTTTGTGCTACAATAGCCCCTTTTTTTACAACATAAAGCCTTGTTGCCTGGCTGATAAGCGCCTGTGCTACATCTTGCGCCTCCATAATAACAAAATCGGCGTTGCAACCGGGCGCTAAACCGTAATTTGTAAGGCCCATTGCCTTTGCCGGGTTCACGGTGCCCATGCGAAATACCTCGCGCAGCTCGGATGCGGTTACCATTTGTGCAACTTGTGCTGTAAGCAAGCCTTCCTCTAGCATGTCGCCATTTCCAATGGGGCGAAATGGATCTTGGATATTGTCGGAGGCATAGGAAATATTGACGCCGGCTTGCAAAAATTCGCGAATGCGTGTTACGCCGCGGCGAATGGGTTGATGGTCTGTTCGGCCCATCAAATATAAATTGCAAGAGGGCAATGTGATGATGTGGAGTTTTGCATCTTTCGCCATTTGAATGGCCTTTTCGGCTGTTTTGTCATCCACTGCACATAAAGCGGTTACATGGCCACAGCTCACACGCCCTTCGTATCCATGGGCTTTTGTTAAGCTTGCTATTTGCATAAAGTTATCTACATTGGGTGCATCGCATTCATCCACATGAAAATCGATGGGCAAATCGTGTTTTACAGCCACTTCGAACAAATCTTCTGTAATTTGTGCGCAATTGCTTTGCAGATGTTGTGCGCCGCCAATATAATCCAAAAGGCCGGCAGCCGCAGCTTCGCTCACTTTTCGGATTTTATCTTGCTGTTCCTCTGGCGAGCCAAAGAAATTTGGCAAAACCGTAATTTGTATATCTACCTTGTCTTGCAATTCTTCTTTAAGCTCACAAAGGGCCTCTATACTTTTTAACCCAATAGATGCCTCTAAATTCACATGTGTGCGCAGGGCAGTGGTGCCATTTTCACAGCACATGCGTGCCACTTCCCGTGCACGGCGGCGAATGTCGCTTTTTCTCTCCTCTTCCGGAACCGTTTGCAGATATTTTGTGAAGTTTTGAATGGCTTCAAGCAATGTGGGGGATTCTGTGTCGCCCAAGGTAAGCACTTTGTCTAAGTGCATATGGCTGTCTACAAAGCCGGGCGATACTAAGTTTCCATCGGCCTGTATTGTTTTATGGGCACAAAGTTCGGTTGTGTTTTCTTGTAAAGACACAATCTTGCCGTTTTCCACAGCAATGTCTACCGTTTTGTCACTGTCCCACAATCGGGCGTTTTTTACAAGTAAATCGAGCATATAAAGTCTCCTTTTTACAAGATGATTGAATGTCGCTTCGTTTAAGTTTTGCTTTCGCTTGCAAGAAGACCGCGTTTATAAACCAAGCTGATATCTGCCAATTTGCCTGCCAATGTTTCTACTGTTTTTATGCCCACCTCGTCGTGTTCCGGTGTGAATTTCGGTTGGTCTTGTGTCCACACTTTGCCGCCGATGTAGCCGCCAACCTCGTTGCTTACAATGTTGATGCCACGCGTCATCATCAACTGAATGATGGTGTTTGTGGCGGCTTCTTGCCCACCGTTTCGTGTGCCGCCCACAGAAAAAGCAGCCCCAAAACGACAGCGCAATATATTGGGATATACATGGTGTAGCGGCCGCATACGCGAGAAAAATGCCATTAACTGGGGCGTAGTGGTGTGGACATAAACGGGCGAGCCAATGAGGTAGGCGTCTGCTTTGATAAAGGTATCCAAAAGCTCTTGCGTGTCATCTTGAATGACGCACCAGCTTTTGTTTCTTCGACATGCGCCGCAGCCATTGCAAGGCGCAATTTTTTTGTTGTGCAATGAAATCAGTTCGGTTTGTACGCCCTCTTTTTCGGCTATGGTGGAAAGGGCATGCTCTACCACTGTATAAGTGCTTGCTTTGCGCGGGCTTCCGCTGAGACCTAAAATTGTTACCATACTATAAAACTCCTCTCTTTTTTAAACCCATCCATCTCGTATAACACCACTTGTTTTTTGAATGCTTTCCCTGCAGCTGCTGCCCATTGTTTGTACAATGGCATTAAACAGGCAATCTACAATGCACATTAAAGCAATGCGTGGGGCCAAAGTGCCGGAAATATCGGTGCCCAAATGCCCCGATCCAAACAAGTGAAAATGGCTGTGCTTGGAAAGAGGGGACCCAATGATATTACAAACAGTAAGAACCGTGGCGCCGTTTTGAAATGCCCGTTCGGCCAGCTCTATTGTAGAGCGTGTGCTGCCGGAAAAATCAAATACACAGATAAAGTCGCCTTTTTGTACAAGGCGTGCTTGCATGCTTTGCATGCGGTGGTCGGTGGTGTATATAGGAAAAAGGCCAATGCGCAGTAATTTTTGATATAAATCGATAGAAACACAAGAGGCAGGCCCTTCGGAAAACATAAAAATGCGGTTATGCGATAAAATGTGTTTTGCTATTTCTTTCAGTTGCGCGTCGTCCATCAACTGGCTTGTGTCTGTGCATGCTTTGGCATTGATTTGGCAAAGCTGCTGCGCTGTTAATGTAGAAGAGCCCAAAGGTTGGTCTGTAATTTTTTCAAAGTTATTTAGGCGGTTATCGGTATCATCCAGTGCAGAAAGGCGAAACTCTTTAAACCCATTAAAGCCAAGGCGCTTGCAAAAGCGTGTAATGGCGGCTTTGCTTACATCGCAAGCTTCGGCAATTTCTGCCAGCGATAATTTTTGTATGCGAACGCTGTTGTTTAAAATATAATCTGCAATTGATTTTTCGGAGTGAAGCATTGTGGGATAGAGGTTTGTAATTCGCACATAGGCACCACTTTTATATTTTGTCATGATACCTCGCCTTTCGTTACTTAATCGGTTCAGCTGAATGAAACAAAAGCTGAAGGAGAGCACTGCTATGGTAAAGTGTATGATAAGTTTTACGTTTGATAAGAGTAGCTTTAGTATAAAGTTAAACGGGAGGGATGTCAAAATGAAATTTTCACAAAAAACACACTAAATTTTCGTCAAACCTCACATGTGCAAAATTAAAATACATAGTTACGTATTATAAAAATTCAAAAACTCACAAAAGTTGCTTTATTTTCATGGAAAATTGATTTTCATGAAAATTCCTATTGACGCAGGAAGAGGGCTGTGAGTATAATATGGATGAGCCAAAAAAAATGAATAAATTACGAACGAATTGTGCGAAATGACAATAGCCCACAAGTGTTTTCGAAAAGCCTCACAAAAAGAACACAATAAATCACCTTTCTATGGTTGGACGAATTGCTTCTGACTAAGGTTAGAAACAATTCGAAAAATAAATTTGTGCGTACTTTCAAGGAGGAAAAAAATGAAAAAGATGTTAGCACTTTTGACAAGCGTGGCACTGAGCATTAGCCTTTTGGCTGCATGTAGTGGCACTGCTGCCAGCGAAGCAGCCCCAGCAAGCGGTGATGCAGCAGGTGGTGATGCAGCAGCATCCACAGCAGGCGGTGCCGATGATGGTGCCATTAGCGTAGCCATGGTTCTTACAGGCCCCATCAACGACGCCGGATGGAACGAATCGGCTTACAACGGCCTGATGATGGCCCAAGAAGAGTATGGCATTGAAACCGCTTATAGTGAGAATGTGCCCCAGCCAGACTTTGAGACTGTTTTGCGCGACTATGCCGCAAACGGCTATGATGTTATCATCGCACACGGTTTTGAATTTAGCGATCCAGCAAAAGCAGTGGCACCAGAATTCCCAGACAGCATGTTCTGTGTGGTAAATGGTGATTCGATGCAAGAGCCCAACGTGCTTGCCTTGCGTTCCAACACACCGGAAACCGGTTTCTTGGCCGGCGCAGCAGCAGCTCTCGCTTCTGAAAGTGGCGTTGTTGGCATGATTGCCGGCACACGTATGCCTCACATCGAAGATTCTTTAACTGGTTTTGAAGCAGGCGCAAAATATATCAACCCCGACATTGAAGTGCTTACCGGCTTTACCGAGACCATGACAGACGTTGCCCGTGGCAAAGAGATGGCCACTGCTTTTATCGAGCAAGGCGCTGACGTTGTGTGTGCCAACGCAAACCAAACAGGCCTTGGCGTAATTGATGCCGCTGTAAGCGAAGGCGTATTGGCCATTGGTTATATCAGCGACCAATACGAAGTAGCCCCTGAAACCATTCCGGTATCTGCCATTCAAAGCGTAGAGTTCATGGTGTCTTCTATTATCCAAAGAGCTGTAGACGGCACATTGGCACCGGAACTGTACCTGCTGGGTGCTGCCGATGGCGCTATTTATCTTTCCGACTTCCATGGCCATGAAGATGCCTTTGGTGAGGGCGGCGCAGAGCAACTAGAAGAAATTTTTGCTGGTTTGCAAGACGGAAGCCTACAAGAAGAAGGCGTAGTGCCTGTGTCTGTATTCGCAGCCACACAAACAAGTGACGCCGAAATGGTAGAAGAAGATGCCAGCGAAACAGCCGAAAGTGAAATGGCTGAAAGCGCAGCTGCTTCCTCAGAAGCCGCATAAGCTGCTTTGTAAGTTA
>CAYJIH010000023.1:15909-21073 GCA_964370195.1 uncultured Oscillospiraceae bacterium | reverse complement strand
ATGGCTGAAAGCGCAGCTGCTTCCTCAGAAGCCGCATAAGCTGCTTTGTAAGTTACAATCAATTGCAAAAAGTACCTTCTAAATAATAGTCGTAGTAAAAAAGCGGAAAGGGCAATTTCGATGGGCCCTTTCCGCTTCATAACAAGGTGCCGGAGGACAAGGTATGCAAGAGAATGTTCTTGAGATGAGAAACGTTACAAAGCGTTTCGCAAAAGTTGTGGCAAACCGCAATGTTAATTTTAACTTGCGCCGTGGCGAAGTTCATGCGCTTTTAGGGGAAAATGGTGCAGGCAAAACCACGCTGATGAACATCGTATACGGTTTGTACGAGCAAGACGAAGGCGATGTGCTGATCAACGGAGAAAAAGTAACCATCAAAAGCCCGCGCGATGTAATCGATTTGGGTGTGGGCATGGTGCACCAACATTTTATGCTTGTGCAACCCATGACAGTGATGCAAAATGTAATTTTAGGCATGGAAAAAGGCTTAAAGAAAATCAACGAAGCCAAAGTTCAAAAAGAAGTGCAAGAACTGTGCGACAATTACCACTTTAATTTAGATGTTACCAGTTGTGTGCGAGACCTTTCTGTGGGAATGCAACAAAAAGTGGAGCTGGTGAAAGCATTGTATCGCGGTGCGGATATTTTGATTTTAGACGAGCCGACCGCTGTTTTAACACCGCAAGAGGTAGATGACCTTTTTGTGATTTTGAAAAAACTTGTAGACGACGGAAAATCGATTATTTTCATTTCCCATAAACTATGGGAAGTGATGGAGATATGCCAACGTGTTACGGTGCTTCGCAGCGGCGAAGTGGTAAGCACCGTAGAGACAGAAGGTTCTTCCAAAGAGGAATTGGCAGAATTGATGGTGGGCAAAAAAGTAACGTTAGAATATGACAAAACACCGGTTGCTTCTGATAAAAAACGCTTGCAGTTCCAAAATGTATCGGCAAAGGGCAACCAATTGGCCTCGTCTTTAAACAACATTAGTTTTGATATTAAAGAAGGGGAAATTGTGGGCCTTGCCGGCGTGGACGGAAATGGCCAAAAGGAAATTTCGGAAGTGCTGATGGGTTTGCGTGCCAAAACAGAGGGCCAGATTTTGTTTAAAGGCGAGGATATTAGCACGCTTAAAACGCGCGAGCGCCATGATGCAGGCATTGGCTTTGTGCCGGAAGACCGCATGACGCAAGGCTTGGTGTTGGATTTTACTGTGGCAGAAAATATGATTTTGAACAGTTATAACAAAGAGCCCAACACGGTAAACCATATTTTTAAATCCAAAACCATGCGTGCAAATGGCTCTCAGCTGGCGGCAGAATATGATGTGCGCCCGTGCGATGCCGACGCTGTGGTTCGCTCGCTCTCTGGCGGCAACCAACAAAAAGTGGTGCTTGCACGCGAGTTTAGCAAAGAACCGGATTTTATTTTGGCAATGCAGCCCACACGCGGGCTGGATATTGGTGCCACCGAATTTGTACACCGGCGTTTGCTGCGTGAAAAAGAGCGAGGCGCTGCCGTTATGCTTATTTCGGCCGACTTAGATGAAGTGCTGGCAGTGGCAGACCGTGTGCTTGTATTGTTTGAGGGAAAAATCACAGGTGAATTTGTTCCCGGAGAAAAAAGCTTTTCTGAAATTGGCCTGATGATGGGCTATAGCGGTGAGGAAGAAGAGAAGGGGGCAACGGTATGACCTTAAAAATGGGAAACACCGAAGTAAAAGTGGAGAAAAAGACAAAAGTATCCAGCACGTTGCAAAGCCTTCTTGGCACAGCGTTGGCGCTTGGGCTGGCTTTTGTGGCAACAGGCATCATCATTTTACTTTCGGGCATCAATCCACTTGTGGCATTTGCCGAAATGTTTACAGGGGCCTTTGGCAACATGCTATCCATTACAGAAACACTGATTAAGGCGTTGCCCTTGTTGCTAGCCGGCCTTGGCTTAACCATTTCATATCGAACAGGCCTTGTGTCTATGGGTGCAGAGGGACAAATTATTATGGGTGGGCTATGTGCCACCGTTTGTGGCATTTATTTTGGCTCGCTGCCTGCGGTTATCCTTTTGCCACTAACCATGCTTTCGGCTATGGTAGGCGGTGCCATTTGGGCTGCCATCCCCGGCTTTTTAAAAGCAAGGCTTGGCGTTTCAGAAGTTATCAATGGCATTATGATGAACTACATTGCCATTTATTTTGTGGCCTATTTGTTAGATGGCCCCTTACGCGAGCCACCGGGATATTTCCCGCAATCGTCCGAAATTGGCGCCGGTGCCGTTTTGCCCATCCTCATTCCCGGCACACGCTTGCACGCCGGCATTTTGATTGCCGTTTTGGCTGTATTTTTTGTTTGGTTTTTGCTTTGGAAATGTCCGCTTGGGTTCCAAATGCGTGCCGTTGGTTTAAACCCAATTGCAGCAAGAGCAAACGGCATTTCGGTGGAAAAAAATATGGTGCTTGCGATGGCATTGTCTGGCGCCATTGTTGGCCTTGCCGGTATGTCGGAAATTTCGGGGCTTCATCACCGTTTGCTCAGTGGCTTTTCCTCTGATTATGGTTTTGATGGCATTGCCGTTGCCTTGCTTGGCAAGCTAAACCCGTTTGGTGTTGTGTTGTCTGCCTTGTTCTTTGGTGCATTGCGCGTGGGCGCAAACCAAATGCAACGCGCTGTGCAAGTGCCCTCCTCTTTGGTGTTTGTAATTCAAGGCCTTGTGATTTTGTTTGTTTTGATGGATGTGCTTTTACGCAACTACGTCATTAAAATTACACGTGGCAAAAAACAATCGGCGAAAGGAGAGGTATAAACATGGATTTAGTGATTGGCTTTTTAGAGGCAACAATCCGCGTAACTACGCCTATTTTGTTGGCGGCTTTAGGCGCTATGTTTACAGCACGCGCCGGTATCATCAACTTTTCCATGGAAGGCATCATGATTATGGGCGCTTTCTTTGGGGTATATGGATCAAACCTTACCGGCAGTGCCTGGATAGGTGCATTGATGGGCATGGCCGCCGGAATGTTTGTAGCTCTTATTTTAGCATTTATGTCCATCACAGCAAAAGTAGACCAAGTGGTGGCTGGCACGGGTATTAATATTTTGTTTTTAGGCCTTAGCAGCTATTTATTGAATATGATTTACGGCACGGGGGCGCGTCCGTCTCAGGTGGTGTCTTTCGAGCCTGTTGCCATTCCCATTTTAAGCGAAATTCCCGTTATTGGGCCGCTTTTATTCAACCAACTGGCGCTTGTGTACATTGCATTTTTGCTTGTGCCTATTTGTTGGTATGTGGTAAAGAAAACACCGTATGGCCTTGCTTTGCAAGCAGTGGGCGAGCATCCTCATGCAGCCGATAGTCTTGGCATCAATGTGGTTAAAATTCGTTATGGTGCCACATTGCTTTCCGGCGTGTTGGGCGGTTTAGGCGGTGCGTTCTTGTCCATTGGGCAGTTGTCGGTGTTTATGGAAAAAATGACTTCCGGTCGTGGTTATATGGCCTGGAGTGCCGTTACAGTTGGCTCTTGGAACCCTCTGGGCATCATGGGCTCCTCCCTTTTGTTTGGTGCGGCAGAAGCTGTGCAACTTCGCTTGCAGGCGATTGGTATAGAAATTCCGCACCAATTCTTCTTGATGCTTCCCTATATTCTGACCATGGTGGTTCTTTGTGGCTTTGTAGGCCGACGCACAGGCCCCAAAGCGATGGGCAAACCATACGCTAAAGGAGAGCGTTAAACATGATTGAATTTTCTGCTAAAGAGATGCATTTTCCCACAATTTACCCAAACCCGGAACTGTTAAACAGCATCACCGCTGCCAGTGCACAAACAACACCGGCAAAAGTAAAGGACGTGTTGGGCGAGCTGCGCTTGCCCAATGCATGCGATGATAAACCGTATCTTTTTGGGTGTATGGTGTTGTCTTTTGATGGGAAAATGGGCTTTAAAAACGACCCGGAAGGAACACTGATTTCTAAAGAAAACCGTTTTGACACCGCCGGCGCTTTAACCGATTTCTGGATGATGAATGTGTGCCGCTGTTATGCCGACGCTGTAATTATGGGCACAGGAACGTTGCGTGCGCGTTTGCACAAGCTGTGGTATGCACAGGTTTTAGACGAGGATTTGGTTAAAGCACGTGCAGAATTATCGAAACAGGGTGCCAACCCACAAAGTCTCATTGCCAGTATAGACGGAAAAGATTTGCCTTTGGAAGCCCAAATTTTAAGCCACACACCAGCGCCCATTGTGTTTACATCGTTGCAAGGTGCTCGCTATTTGCAAGAAAACCTTCAGCGCGAAAACCGTATGATGCAACCGGGCGAAGACTTGCGATGTGATGCAAGCGAAATTCGTATTGTGGCGGCGGGCGAAGATCGGCCAAATACAAAAGAGATTTTAAAACAGCTGCGCGCCGGTGGTTTAGAGCATATCTCGGTGGAAGCGCCCGGATATGTGTGGCATTTGTTGCAAGAACAATGCCTTGACGAATATTTCTTAAATTACTCCGGTGTGATGGCAGGTGGAGACCAGTTCCTTGGTGGTGCATCGGCCTTTGGCACAGAAAATCATCCACACGTTGCGCTGCTGATGCTGGGGTACCATAAAGGGTTTATCTTTACAAGGCAGAAAATATTGTATAATATGTAATAAGGGAAAATTCCATACAAACAGTTTGGGTTGCGTGCGAATGTAAAATATAAACACACGGAAACCTGTTAAGCAATAAGGAGATTTTTAATGAAACAACTAAGTAAACAACGTCCAAGAAAAGTAAAAATTATTGTGGATAAAGTGCCTGCCGAGCCAAGTGGCGAAGTATGTAGTTGCCATAAAGTAGGCGAAGTGTTTGAGTTTGACTTTGAGCGTTGTCCGGCAAATTTTTGCGCTGCTGCCTTTCATAGTTTGTGGCCAATGCTTCGTGTGGTGGAGCTAGGTGGCCGCCACCCATGGGATGCAACACCGGGTGTTACCTTTGCCTGCTGCCCCGACCATGCAAAGCCTGTAACTTTCCGCATTGAAACAGAAGAGAGATAAAACAAAATATAAAAGTGCCCCCCGAAAATACGCATTGTATTTTTGGGGGCACTTTTGTTACTGTACTATGAAGGGGTGAGTGCTGTGTCTTCTATGTCTGTTTCTGTGCTTGTGCTTTCTTCTGCACTAGTTACG
>CAYJIH010000023.1:0-15809 GCA_964370195.1 uncultured Oscillospiraceae bacterium | reverse complement strand
TCTTTTGCGCTTTCTTCTACACTAGCCACGCTCTCATCCTCTTTTTTGCTTTCATCTTCCATGCCCAGCACTTGCATAAACTCTTCGCCGGTGATGGTTTCTTTTTCCAGCAAATAAGCCGAAAGTTCGTGTAATTTTTCTTTATTTTCTTCTAAAATACGTCGTGCTTTTTCGTGCGCCGAACGGATGAGTGCAAGCACTTCACGGTCGATGGCGGCGGCCGTTTCCGGCCCGCAGGCCAGCTGGGTGTCTCCGCCAAGGTATTGGTTTGTTACCGTTTCCAGTGCCATCATGTCAAACTCTTCACTCATACCATAGCGTGTTACCATGCTGCGGGCCATTTTTGTCAATTTTTCAATATCATTTGCGGCACCGGTGGTTGCCACATCGAAAATAAGTTCCTCGGCACTGCGCCCACCAGCCAAGGTGGCCATGCGATTGAACGCCTCTTTGCGGCTCATGAGGTTTTGCTCCTCTTCTTCCACTTGCATGGTATAGCCAAGGGCACCGGATGTGCGCGGAATGATGGTGATTTTTGTTACAGGGGCACTGTGTGTTTGCATGGCAGCCACAAGTGCGTGGCCCACTTCATGGTAGGCAATAATTTTTTTCTCTTTTTGGTTGATTACCTTGTTTTTTCGCTGCTGGCCGGCAATAACCGTTTCTACGCTTTCCATTAAATCGGCCTGCACCACCATGCGGCGGTTGTGCTTTACAGCACGCAGGGCACTTTCGTTTACAATATTGGCTAGGTCTGCACCGGATGCACCGGATGTGGTGCGCGCGATGACATTCCAATTGATATCATCATCCATCATCACTTGTTTTGCATGCACTTGTAAAATGGCTTCGCGGCCTTTTAAATCCGGCAATTCTACCGGGATGCGCCGATCGAAGCGGCCGGGGCGCAATAAAGCGGCATCTAGGCTTTCCGGCCGGTTTGTAGCGGCCAAAATTACCACGCCGGAAGAACCGTCGAACCCGTCCATTTCGCTAAGCAGCTGGTTTAATGTTTGCTCGCGCTCGTCATTGCCATTTAAGCCGGCGCCATCGCGCTTTTTACCAATGGTGTCCAGCTCGTCTATAAACACAATACAAGGCGATTTTTCTTTGGCTTGTTTGAATAAATCGCGCACACGTGCGGCACCGCGCCCCACAAACATTTCCACAAATTCACTGCCTGCAATGGAGAAAAACGGAACACCGGCTTCGCCTGCAACGGCTTTTGCCAAAAGGGTTTTGCCCGTGCCGGGAGGGCCCACAAGCAAAGCGCCTTTCGGCATTTTGGCACCCACAGATTTATATTTATCAGGGTTGTGCAAAAAATCTACAATTTCATCCAGCGCTTCTTTTGCTTCGTCTTGGCCGGCCACATCATCAAATGTGATGCCGGTTTGCGCTTGCACATACACTTTCGCATTCGATTTTCCAAAGCTCATGGCATCGCCACCCATGCGTTTCGAAAGCATGCGGAACAACAAATAAGAACTGCCCAATATTAAAAGAAGGGGCAAAAACATGCTTAGCAACTGCCCCAAAACACCTTGCTGAACAGGCACAGTTTGCGTAAACTCAATGGGTTCTCCGTCGGGGCCGGTGGCTGCTTCTAAGCGCTGCACAAGGTCCGAATCATCGATCAGCCCTGTATAGTACGATGTAGTGGTGGCAGCAGCAGGGCCAATGCCTGCCACAGTGGCCGTGGTTTCCGATGTGGCCTCTGATGTATCGTCGGTTTCGCTTTTGCCAACTTCAAAATCAATGCGGCCGGTGGCTTCATCCAGCTCAACGCGGGTCACTTCATTGGCCTCTACTTTGGCCAAAAATTCGTTATAGGGCACTTCCACAACACGCGAATTTTGAAACCATGGAAGCACAAGATACTGTACAAGCAACAAGCCCAAAAGCGCAATTCCTGCATAGACAAAAAATGTCCTTTGCGGGTTTTGCGGTTGATGTGGCTTTTTTTCATTGTTCATGGTGGTTTGTCTCCTCTGTATACGGGCGTTTATTTTATATCGTTTAACAATGCAGAAAATGAAAGCAAGTGTTTGTATAAATGGCTAACAGTATCAGTTTACCGAAGTTACGTGTGTAGGTCAAGGAAAAACTATGAACGAAACATGAATTTTAGCACTTGGCGGCTGTGTTTGCCAAACATAAAAACGAAGCACTTTTTTTGAAAATATAAAAAGGCGGGCTGCCTGCCCGCCTTTTTAATAGGTGACATTATACAATTTTCTTTGGGCTAAAATAACTGCGTGCCCCAAAAGAGAAATCCAGTGGATAGGCACTGTAAATATCTTCTAAGTACGTGTCAAAATCATCTTGATACAAACTTTGCACTACATTGTCGCGCTCTGCTTCAAATGTTTCGTCGTCTTCAAAGTTTGGCACTTTTTCATATACTAAAATAACACTGTCCATTACATGCACACCAACCGTGCCATTTTCTAAATCTTTTAAGCTGCTACGGAATTCTTGTGGGTAGTATGCACTGTCATCATCGCCTTCAAACTCAAGGTAACTGGAGGAGACAGAGGCTTCTGTGCTTGCATCTGTAAATTCGCGCCCGGTAATTTCATACGCTTGCGATACACCGCTTTCTGCAACGTCCTCTAAGGTTTCGCCGGCTTCAAGGCGTGCTTGCAATTCCTCGGCAACTGCCATCACTTCGGCCTCTTTTTCCTCCGTAGGATCTCCCGTGGTGGTGTAAGGCAATGAGATGTACTCTATTTTTCCGAATTGCTCGTCGTATGCTGTGCGAATTTCCTCATCGCTTGGTGCCAGTTCCCCTTCGGGCCCATAAAAATAAAGGAAGAGTTCGCTTTTTAGTAAATCATTTGTTAGTGTGCGCATCATTGTGTCGTAGCTGATGCCGTTTTCGGCATATATTTCGCTGGAAAACTCCCAGTAAGAGGCCATTTGCTCTAAATAACTATAGCCTTCTTCGCTTAATATCACTTCGTTCTCTCGGCTAAGGCGCTCCACCGCCACATATTCGCGCAGGCGGGTGTCTGTTTCTTGCGAGAGCCATTCATTAAAGGAAAGGCCATCCACTTCTTGCCCAAACACATCGGCTTCTGTATCTTCCACCAGGGTTCGGCCGTAATTATAGGCGTCGTACTGTAGGTTTAAATACAAACCAGAGGATATTTCTTGGCCGTCTACTGTGCCCACATTTTCGTAAAAATTGCCGATACATCCACTTAAAGATACGCACAAGCCACCCGCAAGCAGCAAAGAAACCCATTTGTTTTTTTTCAATTTACTTAAGCTCCCTTCGGAAAAGTGCCTGGCACTTTTCGTCATCATTCCATAAAAAAGCCGCTGCGCACAGCGGCCCAGTCTTTATATTATACTCGCATTTTATGCAGGATGCAAGCAAAGTGTGTTTGGCGAAAAGCCTAGCCCCAAAGTGGCGTTGGGTATTGCCCGCTTTCGTGTTTTTGTGCCAAAGCCTGCATAACGCCGGGCTTGTCCTCCTGATATGTTACGCCCCACCAGCGATCCGCGCTAGAGAGAACTTTTACATCGGCTTTGCCGTTTTCGATGAGCGCTTGTACCGAGGAGGGTAACAAATATTCGCATTTTAGTGGGTTTGTGGGAAGATTTTCGGAAAGGAAAGCAGGGAACCCAGTTTCTACTTCGTGCATAAAGCTTTCATCAAAACCCCAAAAGTTCATCGAAACCAAGGTGCCGGCGGCAAGTTCATTCCACACACCGTCTTTTTCACCGGGCGCACGTGCACCGCTTTGTGTTTTCTCAATGTCATGTGTTTCTTCGATATGCTGTAAAAAACCGTTTGCATCGGCTTTGCACACACCGCGTGTTACACTGCCATGCTCGGTAACGGTGTTTTCAACGCGATAGCCCACCATTGCATAGTGGTGTTTATCGGTGTCGTGCGGCTGCGTTAAAAAGTTATACAAGGTTTTAAAGGCGTCGGGGCCATAGTAATCATCGGCGTTGATAACAGCGATGGGCCCGTTTATAAATTCCTTTGCACAAAGCAAAGCGTGCGATGTGCCAAAGGGCTTTACACGGTCTTGTGGAACAGAAAACCCTTGTGGCAATTTTTCTAGCTGCTGAAAGGCATATTCCACATGCATATAGCGCGACACTCTGTCTCCAATGGCCGCTTTAAAATCTTCTTCTATTTCATGCTTGATGATGAAAACCACAGTTTCAAAACCGGCCTGTTTTGCATCATACAAAGAATAATCAATAATCAATTCCTTGTTTGGCCCCACAGGATCGATTTGTTTTAAGCCTCCATAGCGGCTGCCCATGCCAGCTGCTAGCACCACCAAAATGGGTTTGTTCATTGTTTCTTCCTCCTGTTGCCCCAAAGTGGGGTTGATATATTTGAAGTAAAAACCGCAAAACGGATGTTATCCTAAATAGCCGTTTGGGTTCGCGCTTTGCCAGTTCCAGCTGTCGCGGCACATGGCGTCCAAATCAAGCGTGGTTTGCCAAGACAATTCATCTTTTGCACGGGAGGCATCGGCATACATTTCGGCAATGTCTCCGGCGCGGCGCGGCAATATTTCATAGGGCAACTCTTTGTTGCACGCTTTGGCATAAGCGGCAATCACTTCTAAAACGCTATACCCTTTGCCGGCACCAAGGTTGCAAATAAACAGCCCGCCATCTTTTTCTAGCTTACGTAAAGCGGCCACATGCCCTTTTGCTAAATCCACCACGTGGATATAATCGCGCACACCTGTGCCATCTTTTGTTTCATAATCGTTGCCAAACACACGCACTTTTTCATATTCTCCGGTGGCTACGCGTGCAATATAGGGCACCAAATTGTTTGGAATGCCACGTGGATCTTCGCCAATTAAGCCAGAGGGGTGTGCCCCAATGGGGTTAAAATATCGTAAAAGTGCCGGCGAAAAAGTGGGCATTGCGTGGTGCAAATCTTGCAAAATTTGCTCTATAAATAGCTTTGTGTAGCCGTATGGGTTTGTGGCTGATGTGGCCATTTCTTCCTTCATGGGCGCTGTGTTGTTTTCGCCATATACCGTGGCCGAAGAAGAGAACACAAAACGGTTTACACCGGTTTTTTTCATGGCATTTAGCACAGAAAGTGTGCACGCAAGGTTGTTTGAATAGTATTCAAGTGGTTTTTCTACGCTTTCGCCCACCGCTTTTAAGGCGGCAAAATGCACAACGGCGTCGATATCGGGGTTGTTTTGGAAAAGTGCCAGTGTTTTTGCTTCGTCTGTCAAATCGATTTGTTCAAAGCGAAGGTTTTTTTGCGTAATTTGTTGCACACGTCGCAAAGATTCTTCGCTGGAATTGATGAGATTATCGGCCACAAGTACGTCGTAGCCAGCTTGCAAAAGTTCTACACACGTATGGCTGCCGATATACCCGGCCCCGCCGGTTACTAAAATAGACAAAAAAAGCACATCCTTTCGTATGATGGAAAATAATTTATACCTCTGCCAGTTTTACATCCAATGTGTACACGCGCCCTGCCGGTGTTTTGGTAAAACTTTCGCAAATACGATCTCGCACCAAGCGCCCGGCTTCCAGCGAGGCAACACTCAGTAAAACGGCATATTGGTTTTGTGAATATCGCGCAAACGTATCTGCTTTGCGCAAGGTGTTCATTGCCACCACCTTAAACTCGGCCATGCCACGCGCCAAATCGTTTGGCGCGCTGTTTGATTTTTGGTGTGGCATCAAGGTGAAAAGCGCCAGCACCAAAATTTGCCGGTTGCGGTCGGACGAGCGTTTTAGCAGCCCATATACGCTGTGGAAGTCACTGTAATTGCAGAAATAAGCGCCTCGCTGTGGCCGTGATACATGCTCGCCGCTTGTGATATCTGCCTTGATGATCATGATGTCTTGTTCTGTTTTGTTCACTTTTTCGCTGGCCACCTGATAAAGCTTTCTGGCCTCGGATGGCGGTGTGCCGCCCAAAGTGTTGCGATATTGCCGAACCATTTTCGAATAGGTGGTTACCACCACACGGTACATTTTTAGTTCATTTAGTGCCGTCAATTGAAAAATAAGGGTTTCATCGTCGAGCATATCCAGCTGAAACGGCTTGTTTGCTACATCCAAAAGCTCTCGATACAGCTGTTTTTTGTGAAGATGCTCGCACAGGCGGTGCACACAATCTAAATATCTTTGCCGGTTTTCAATAAAATACGGCACAGCCCACAGCTCTTGGTCTAGCTGGGGCAAAAAATCATCCTTGTAAACATCCATGGCCTCGCGGCAATGCTCCATACACAGTTCCACCGGCTCGCCTTCTTTTTTGGAAAGTGCACAGTGGCTTGTAAAATAATCCAAATCAAATTCAAGCGTTACGGCTGGGTCAAAGCGGTAACTGCCGGAAGAGTAGATGATGGGACTTTCTGCCATGCTTTCGCCCGCACACAGCTCTTTGCGCAAGCTGTATACGGCGTTTTTAAGGACATTGGCTGGGTCGGCCAAAGAGTCGTCTTCCCAAAGGGTTGCGATTAGCTTGCGGCTACTGATGAACTTTTCTCTGTTTAAAATGAGATAACAAAACAATTGCCACGGTTTTGTAAGCCTTGAGGCACTTTGTACAACCAATTCGTCGTTTACCCAAACCGAAAACGAATCCAGCA
This sequence comes from uncultured Oscillospiraceae bacterium, assembly GCA_964370195.1. Classification (GTDB taxonomy): domain Bacteria; phylum Bacillota; class Clostridia; order Oscillospirales; family Ruminococcaceae; genus JAAYCI01. The sequence goes on along the minus strand of CAYJIH010000023.1, from coordinate 9,198 downwards.
CATGAACTGTGATTTTTTGAATTTGCATGGAAAGGCCCCCCTTTCAGTGGAAGGCAACGGCTTGCCTTCGGCCATTTGTAACCACGGCGTGTTTGCCGTGGCTGTATATGTGTTTTGGTTAGTGCTTTGTATAAAAACTGTAAAAAAAATTTGGGTATTTTTTTATTATACGCAATTTTTCAGTTTATCGCAACTTTATGAGGAAAAAAGAATGGATAAAAAAATAAAGCGCCACCCTTTTACAGGTTGACGCTTTATTGTGTTTGCTTTTGTAAAACCGAACAAGCAATGCTAGGCAATGCTTTGCGAGATGTTTTGCATCTCTTCTTGGGCAAGCGCTTGCTCTGAAACGATGGCGTAGCTAGCGTCATCTTGTGCCCAAACGGCTACATACAGGCTATCTTCACTTTCACCGGCATAACTGCGAACCACAGCGCCGTCTTCCTCTGTAAGTGTAAAAGTAAGTTGTGTGTTGCCTAATAAAGAAAGGTCGTTTGCACCAAGTGCTGTTCTGTAAAACAACACATTCTCATTTGATTGATATTCTATTTCCAAAATACCACCGTCCAATGTGCGAATGGCTGCTAGGCGGTATTCTTCCGGTAAATCACTTGGCAATTTTGGGGTAAAACCTAAAACAGAAGCGGCTTCCGAAACAGTTTCGTAGTTGCTAACTTGAGCTGGTACGGCAGAGACCGTAGCGCCACTGGAAGCAGGGGTTGTCTCTGCTCCACTTACGAGCACAGGCCCTACCAAAACAGTGCCAACAGCCAAAACCAAACTGAGTAAAAATATAACCAGACCTACTTTTTTAGAGCTACTTTGTGTTACTTTAACGTTTTCTTTTGAGGTGGGTGAAGAACTTTCGGTTGTTACATCGCGGTTTGTTTGCGTATCCAGAATGACCTTACCTTCTTCCTACAAAATACTTCGAAATGTGTTTTTATCTTGCTGTGTTTCAAGCGGTGCGAATGGCAAAAGGAAGGCACTTTTACAAATGTTCTTTTTGGCGCAACCTTTTACTTTGCTTATCGTAACATCGATTTATGAACAAAATATGAATAATTGTTAAAAAATTACATTTTTTTTGGTTTTTCTTACCGAATTGCCCAGTGGAGGCAAGACATTTTAAAAAGAAATAAAACATAAAGAAAGAAGATTTTAATAAAATGAAATAAAAATAGGGGCAGCGTTGGCAAAGAAAATTCTTGCGGAATATATTTGTCTCATGGTATGCTAAATTTATATCAAATGTACGAAGAAAATGAATAAAAAAAACGTGATCCAATAAGCTGTTTGTATCTGCCGACACATATATATAATAAAGGAGAGTAAGAGATGGGCTTTTTTTGTTTACAGTGCGGCGAAAAATTGGAAGATGGCGACCGTTTTTGCTACACATGCGGCACGATGGTGCGCGCTAAAGAAAATGACGGTGCCCTTCTTGCGCCCGGCGCACAAGCGGCGCCGGTGCAAAGCGCCTCTTCTACACCGCAGGCAACACAGGCTAGCGGTGCAACACCACCGCCACAAGGTGTTTTAGATGTTCCTGAGAAAACAGCGGCAGCAAAGCCGCCCAAAAAGAAAAAAACAGGCCTGATTGTGGGTGTTGTTTTGCTCGTTCTTTTCGTTTTGGGCGTGCTTTTGGCAGGTGCCGTGTTTGCGCTATACCAGTTTGGTGTGTTTGGTGAAGTGCAAGTGCTTGATGGCGTATACGAAACAGTTGTAAGCGAAGAAGACGAAGAAGACGATGAAAACTTCTTGTTTGAGCATGGCTTATACCCTATGAGCAATGGTACGGAATACGGCTATGTTAACAATCAGGGGGCGTGGGTAATTTCGCCCCAATTTGAAGGTGCGTGGGGGTTTGCGAAAAATGGGCTTGCCGCTGTTCAAATGGATGGAAAATGGGGAATGATCAACACAAGTGGCCAGCTGGTGATTGCTTATCAATTTGATAGAAGCACAACTTTTGAGGAAAATGGGCTTGCCATTGTTTATGTGGACGAGCAGTTTGGCGTTATAAACGAGCGTGGCGAGTATGTGGTAAGCCCTTGGTACGACTGGATTCGGTCGTTTGATGGCGATGAACTTACGGTGGTGATGAAAGGGGATCGACATGGGTTTATCAATACCCAAGGAGACCTTGTGGTGGACCTTTTGTATGATGATGCAGGCCCTTATTCGGAAAATGGGCTTGCACCGGTAAGCTTAAATGGCGTGTGGGGATTTTTGGACGAAACCGGTGACGTGGTGATTGATTTTCAATACAGTGCGGCTAGGTCGTTCAATGACACAGATTTGGCGGCGGTGCAGCAAAATGGCTTATGGGGCTATGTGGACGAGCGGGGAGGTGTGGCCGTTCCAATACAGTATGCAGGTGCCGGTGCTTTTTCTGAAAATGGGCTTGCGTCGGTGCTTTTGCACGAAACAGGTTTTTGGGGTTATATCGATGAAAGGGGCAATTATGTAATTGAACCGCAATTCGATATGGCCGGAATTTTTGGAGAGAGCGAGTTTGCTTTCGTAGAAATAGATGGCTTGTATGGAGCCATTGACAGCGCGGGTAATATTGTGGTGGCCCCACAATACGAACAGTATTTTCATTTTCATGAAAATGAACTTGCCGCTGTGATGCAAGAGGGTCTTATGGGATATATAAATAGCCGTGGCGAAATGGTGATTGCCCCGCAATTTGTAAATGCAAGCGACTTTTACGACGATGGCTATGCGCGTGTAACCACAATAAATGGCACGGAGGCCGTTATTGATGAGCAGGGAAATTATGTGCTTGAATTTATGCACAACGAGGAAGGGGATGGCTAGCGGCTTTTTGGCGGAGGGCCGGCAGGGGAAAGCATAAAAACGCAGCTGGAAAAATAGCCATGGATGTGTTATACTGATGGGTATATAAAAACTGGAGCCGTTTGCGGTTTTACAGGAGGAAATTATGGGTGCATTTTCAAAAAGTAAGTTGTTAATTACCGGTGGTACAGGCAGTTTTGGCAATGCGGTGCTGCGCCGGTTTTTAGATAGTGACATTGCCGAAATTCGTATATTTAGCCGCGACGAAAAAAAACAAGATGATATGAGAAAGCGCCTTGCAAACGACAAGGTGAAATTTTATATTGGGGATGTGCGCAGCAGCGAAAGTTTGGATGCCGCTGTGGCAGGTGTGGATTATATTTTCCATGCGGCGGCGCTAAAACAAGTGCCCAGCTGTGAGTTTTTTCCTATGGAAGCGGTGCAAACAAATGTTGTGGGCACCGATAATCTTCTAAAAAGTGCCACGAAACACGGTGTAAAAAAAGTGGTGTGCCTTTCCACAGATAAGGCGGCGTATCCAATCAATGCGATGGGCATTTCTAAGGCCATGATGGAAAAAGTGATGGGGGCCGCCGCGCGCAACGCTGTGGACGCAGGCAGCAACACGGTTATTTGTGCCACGCGTTACGGCAATGTAATGGCCAGCCGTGGCAGTGTTATCCCTTTGTTTATCGAGCAAACCAAGGCGGGCAAGCCGCTTACCATTACAGACCCTAGCATGACGCGCTACCTTATGGATTTGGATGAAGCGGTGGACTTGGTGGTGTTTGCCTTTGAACACGCGCGCCCGGGTGATTTGTTTGTGCAAAAAAGCCCTGCCTCTACCATACAAGATTTGGCGCTTGCCGTGCAAAAATTATTTGGAGATACCGGTATGCGCGTTATTGGTGCGCGTCATGGCGAAAAGCAGTACGAAACACTGCTTACAAGCGAAGAACGCCTATACTGCGAAGATATGGGAGATTATTTCCGTGTGCCTGCCGACAACCGAGATTTAAACTATGAAAAATATTTTAATGAAGGAACAACAGACATAAAAATTGAAGAGCCTTATACAAGCCACAACACGCGTCAACTGAATGTGGATGAGGTGGTGGAAAAGCTGAAAGAGCTGGGCCATGTGCAAAAGGAGTTGAGCACGCGTGAGTAAACAAGTTGCTCTGGAAAAAAGTGCCCCCATTCTTATTACGGGTAGCGCCGGTTTTGTGGGCAAAAATTTAGTGGCACGCTTGCGCGCACTTGGGTACGAAAATTTGCTGTGCTACGACGTGCAAAACACAGAGGAAGAGCTGTGCCAATATGCAAAAAAAGCAGCGTTTGTCTTTCACCTTGCCGGTGTCAATCGCCCCAAAGATCCTGCCGAGTTTTATAGCGGCAACAGTGGCCTTACACAGCAATTGCTTCTTCATTTAACACAGGCACAAAATACAGCGCCGGTGCTTTTGTCTTCTTCGGCACAGGCAGGCAACGGCAGCGATTATGCCAAAAGCAAACAAGAGGCCGAAGAAGCTGTGTTTGCTTTTGGAAAAAGCCAAAACAGCCCGGTGTTTGTGTTTCGATTGCCCGGTGTGTTTGGCAAGTGGTGCCGCCCAAGCTACAACAGCGTGGTGGCCACGTTTTGCCACAACATCGCCCATGGAAAAGCCATTGAAGTGCGCGATGCATCGTATCAGTTTCCGCTTTGTTACATTGACGATGTGGTGGATTGTTTTTTGATGGCGATGCAAAATGGCGATGTGGCGCATGATACGGAAGGGTTTTGCACAGTGACCCCTGTGCACGAAACAACGCTTGGCTATTTGGCCGAAAGTTTGCAGCGTTTTGCCACGGTGCGTGAAAATTTGCAAACACCCAGTATGGACGATGCGTTTCAGAAAAAATTGTATGCATGCTATCTTTCGTATTTGCCAAGAGAAGATTTTTCGTATAAACTAGACCCAAAATGCGATGAACGAGGCTCGTTTACAGAGTTTTTGCGCACGCCGGAGCGTGGGCAAATTTCGGTGAATGTGGCAAAGCCGGGCATTGTAAAAGGCAACCACTGGCACGATACAAAGCACGAAATTTTTTATGTTGTAAGCGGCAAAGCGGCCATTCGTTTTCGTAAATTGTTTGATACCGAAGTGATTGAAATTGTGGTAGATGGTGAAAACCCGCAACCTGTTAGCATTCCGCCCGGTTACACACATAATATAGAAAACCTTGGAGAGAGCGACCTTGTTACGCTGATGTGGGCCAGCGAAGCCTTTGACCCAAACCGCCCAGACACCTATTTTGAGGAGGTTTGATTTATGAAAAAGCTAAAGCTTGTAACGATTGTGGGCACACGGCCGGAGATCATCCGCTTGTCTGCTGTTTTGAAAAAAGCCGATCTTTATTTCGACCATACGTTGATTCATACCGGGCAAAACTACGATTACACGCTGGGGGGTATCTTTTTTTCAGATCTTGGCCTGCGCCAACCAGATTATTATCTCGATTGCCCCGGCAAAAACCTTGGGGAAACCATGGGCAACATCATTGCACAAAGCTATACATTGCTAAGCGAACTAAAACCGGATGCAGTGCTTGTTTTGGGCGACACAAACTCGGCGCTTTCGGCCGTTAGTGCAAAGCGGCTTAAAATTCCCATTTTCCATATGGAAGCCGGAAACCGCTGCTGGGACTGGAATGTAAGCGAAATGATCAACCGTAAAATTGTGGATCACATCAGCGACATCAACTTGCCGTATACAGAGCATTCTCGCCGCTATTTGTTAAACGAAGGCATCGACGGGAAAACAGTTTTTGTTACAGGCAGCCCCATGCCCGAAGTGATTGCAAGCCACCGCAGCCAAATAGAGCAAAGCGAGGTGCTTTCGCGTCTAGGTTTAGAGCCGGAAAAATACATTTTGTTATCGGCGCACCGCGAGGAAAACATCGACAATGAAGACAATTTCATGAGTTTGATGAACGCTGTGAACCGCATTGCAGAAAAAACAGGCATGCCCATCATTTATTCCACACATCCACGCAGCCAAAAAATGATTGATAAACGCGGCTTTACCTTCCATCCGCTGGTGCAAGCGTTGCCGCCGTTTGGTTTTTTGGATTACAATAAACTGCAAATGAACGCATACTGCGTGTTAAGCGATTCCGGCACATTAAGCGAAGAAAGCGCTATTTTGGGCTTTGCCGGTGTGCTGATTCGCACCTCTACAGAGCGCCCGGAAGTGCTGGACAAAGGCACTGTGGTGGTGGGTGGCATTAAAGGGGACGATGTGGAGCGTGCCATGGAGCTGGCAGTTAGCATGCACGCCAATGGAGAGCCCACTTCTTTGCCACTGGATTATGCAGATGGCAACGTGAGCGTGAAAGTGATTAAAATTATAGAAAGCTATGCAAAAATTGTGAAACAAACCGTGTGGTTGGAGAGGTAAGCATGGGGGAACAGCGCTTTAAGGGCAAACGTGTTTTGGTGGTGGCACAGCATTTTTGGCCGGAAAATTTTCGTATTAACGATATCGTAGAGGGGTTTGTAGAAAACGGAATTGAAGTGGATGTTCTGTGTGGCCTGCCCAACTACCCAAAGGGAGAATGGTTTTCCGGTTACAAATACACAGGCCCACGTCGCGAGAAAAAATTTGGGGCGGATATTTTTCGCAGTGGTGAAATTCGGCGCAAGGGAAATACCAACATTCGCATTTTTTTGAATTTCATCTCTTTTCCCGTTTTTTCGCTTTTTAGCATTCCACGTTTGCGTGGCCGCCGATATGATGCGGTTTTTAGTTATGAAACCAGCCCGGTGTTTATGATATTTCCGGCCATTGTGGCCGCTTTGGTAAAAAAAGCGCCGCTTGTTTGCTATGTGCTGGATTTGTGGCCCGAAAATTTATATCCGTTTTTCAACATCCAAAACGGCATGATACGTGCTGCACTACAATGGGTATCGGATTGGCATTATCGACGTTGTAAACGGCTGATCGCCATGAACGACCGCCAGGCTAAGCGGCTGATTGATGTGACGAAAAGCCTGAAAAAACCACCGGCGATTACATCTATTCCACAATACTGCGAAGATTTTTATGCTGAGGATGTGGAAGATGCCGCTTTGCAAGAACAGTATGGCGGGTATTTTAATATTTTGTTTGCCGGCAATATCAGCCCTTTGCAAGATTTGCCCAATTTGGTGGCGGCAATGAAACTTGTAAAAAGCAGTAGCGACAACAACATTCGTGTGTTGATTGTGGGCGATGGTATGAGCCGAGAGGCTTTGCAGAACGAGGTGGAAAAAGCCGGCCTCACAGAGCACATTGTATTTTGTGGCGCGTGCAAACCACAAGAGATACCATGCTGGACAACACTTGCCGATGCTTTGTTTGCCGGGCTTTCTAAAAGCGAAAACTTGGGCCTTACTGTGCCGGCTAAAATTACAAGCTATTTTGCTGCGGGGCGCCCCATGCTTGTGGCGGCCGACGATGAGGCCGCACGTGCCTCGCTTGCCTCGAAGGCGGCGTTTGTGTCGCCTGCCGGCGATGCGAACGCACTGGCAGAGAATATTTTGAAAATGCACGCACTTTCGCAGCAAGAACGAGATGAAATGGGAAAAAATGGCCGCCGGTGCTATAAACAGTATTATAGCCGTGCCTTGCTTTTAGAAAAACTGATGCAAGCCACCTTGGGCGACACCATAGAAGCGTAGCAAAGATGTGGCCAACATGGATACTGGCAGAAACAGCAAAGAAATGCCTTTGTTCAGTTTCATTGTGCGTTGGCTATTTTAATATATAGGGAGCAAAGTAACATGTCCTTAGCGTCGGGTTTATTTGTTTTATTCATCAGTGTGGTATGTGTGTTTTCGTATGCAATACCAGGCCGCTTTCGATATCTGTTCTTGCTTTTGGTAAGCTATGCATTTTACGTGTATAGCCCAAACGGTATTACAGAAAATTTGCCGGCACTTGGCTTGCTTTTGTTTGCAACACTGGTAAGCTACGCGTGTGCACTTGGCTTACAAAAAGCGGTGCAAAAAAATAAACGCATTGTTTTATTGGTGCTGTCCTTGCTTAGCAGCCTTGGTATGCTGGTGGTTTTTAAATACACAAACCCTATTTTAGAGTTTAGTGGCATTGGCACCGAGGCATTTCAGCTGCTTTTGCCCTTGGGCATGGGGTATTACACATTGCAAGCGGCCAGCTACGCAATAGATGTATATCGCCATAAAATAGAAGCCGAACGCAATGTGTTTCGTTATGCCTTATATGTTTCTTTTTTTCCGGGCATCGTAACGGGCCCCATCAATCGGGCGTCGCATATGCTTTCGCAATACAAAGAGCCACGCGCGTTTTCGTACGATTTTGTGTCGGGTGGGCTGTTTCGCATTTTATGGGGCCTTGTAAAAAAACTAGTGGTGGCAGATCATCTTGCTAAATATACAGCGGTTGTGCTTTCAAACCCGCAAGAACAAACAGGCCCACTTTTAGTGTTGGCAGGGCTTTTGTTTGCCTATCAATTGTATGCCGATTTTTCCGGCAGTTGCGACATCGCCATTGGTGCGGCGCGCATGCTGGGCTTTGATTTTATGGAGAATTTTAAACACCCATTTGCCGCCAAAACATATATTGATTTTTGGCATCGGTGGCACATTTCGCTTACAAGCTTTTTTAGGGATTATTTATATATCCCGTTGGGCGGAAGCCGCGTGGGGCGTTTTCGCTGGATGATGAACACACTGGTGGTGTTTGTGGTATCGGCCTTATGGCATGGCGAAGGCGTGGGTTACCTTGTTTGGGGCTTGCTTAGCGGATTATTTCTTGTGTTGGCAAAAGTTGTTCAGCCCCATAAAGAGCGCTTGGTGGCCCACATTCCGTTGTATCGAACACCGGCAGTGCGCCGTGTTTTCCAGTGTATTATGGTGTATATTATGGTGGCGTCTACCTTTCTTTGGTTCGCGTTTGCTTTATATAAAACACCCGTGCAAGCGTACATTTTACAGCTTACCACCGGCTGGGATATGTGGGGCCAATTTGCAGAACAGTTGGCTACTTTGGGTCTTTCCGGTGGCATTGTGGGTGTGTTGCTTTTTTGCATTGTTTTGGTGGCGTGTGTGGAATGGCGCGCCACCGACGCCCATATCACAGTGGCCGATTGGGTGCGAAAACAGCGATGGTTTGCCCGCTGGCCCTTATACTATGGGCTGTTGGCATTGCTGTTTGCCTTTGGCATTTTTGGCCAGTCTACCTTTATTTACCAACAATTTTAACAGATGGCACGCGCCCGTTTTAGGAGAATATACAGCATGGCTACAGAAATAAAACCGGTAGAGGACAACACAATACCCGAGAGCACGGACGTGGCGCCCGATAGTACGGACGCGACACCCGATAGCACGGA
>CAYJIH010000022.1:0-28703 GCA_964370195.1 uncultured Oscillospiraceae bacterium | reverse complement strand
TGATTGTGCAACGCGGTTTATGCTTTTGTATGCAGGAAACAGTGGTTTTGTGTGACGCTTCGAAAAAGTGGGGCATTGGCGCTTGTGTCTCGTTATCCCCATCTGTTTCTATCTTGTTTGTACCTCGTGGCGTTTAACCGCAAAGCACACCTTTTTGGCGCTGTGGAAGGCGGCTTTGGTGGATGGTTTCATCTTGCTGCTTACAGAACCGTTTGTGATGCGGTGCTTGAAAATATCGAACACCGGTTGCCGGTGGCAAAGTGGTGATATTTGCGGGCTTATGTTAGATGAGGTCTGCCTTTGGTATCGATTTTTAATGTGGGCCTATTTTGATTTCAACCAATGTGCTTATTTTGATAAGTATCATAATATACAAAACAAGGAGGATCTTATAATGGAAAAACTTACCTTACCCACCATGGAATTTTCAATGAAAGAAATTCAAACCACGAACATTTTTAAAGATGAAGCGCTTATGAGCGAATTGAATGCCAAAAGCAGCCCAAACGCGTACCTTCCAAAAGTGGAAGAGGCCTTTTATAAGTTGCAGTTCCCCACGGGCACGCGCTACCCTTATGTGTTTTCCAGCATTGCCTTTTCGGCAGACGGCAAATTTGCCTACCCAGACAACACCGATGGCGACATGCTTGTGCATTCTCATTCACTGAACAAAGAGGGTGCAACGTCGGATTATTTTGTGCTGAACTTGTTGCGTGCTTACAGCGATGCCGTTATGATTGGAACCAAAACAATGGAGGCAGAGGCCAATGCCTTCCCCACCATTTTAGATGAAGAGCTTGTGGAGCAACGAAAAGAACATATGCCAGACAAAAAAGAGCAACCGTTCCCTATTGTAGTGTCAAAAGATGGCACCGACATTCCCTTTCACCACGTGTTGTTTCACCAAGATTTGGTGCCGGTGGTTATTTTTACAAGTGAAGAGGGCCTTGAAAACCTACGCGAACATATGGGGAATGGGTTTTATCACATGGAAACATTTTCGGTAAAAACCTTATACGAAAATATGGGTAAAACAGCTGTTTTTTCCATTGGAAGTGGCGGCACCCCGGATTTGGACGGCTTTTTGCAGGCGGCCAAGGAGGGCGGCCTAGACCATATCTTAAACGAATCGCCCACCTTGATGTGGCTACTTATGAAGCAAAACTTATTGCACGAGTTCTTTATTACATATGCCACCGTGTTTATCGGCGGGCCGTTCACGCTGGGGTTAAACATGCCGGCGGAATTTGAAAAACATCCGGAAAGCCGGCTGGCGGCCATTAATTTACACGAAAACACGTTTATCTTTACCCGGCAAATTTTGGCGTCCTGCCAATAACCAAAAAACGATAAAAAGGAGCAAACTGCATGGATTTATTGTTAGAGCATGCCCAAATTATAACCATGAACGCAGCACGTGAGGTGCTTACAGATGGTGCCATTGCCATTGACGGCAATGAGATTGCCGATATCGGCCCAAGCGATGAACTGCGCCGTAAATATCCACAGGCAAAACAAGTGGTAAATTGCAATGGGAAAGCCATTTTCCCGGGGCTCATCAACACACACATCCATTCGTTCCAAAACATGCTAAAAGGGCTTGGCAAAGACAAGGCGCTCTTCGAATGGCTGAATGAAATGATAGGCCCGTGTATGATTCATATGAAAGCAGAGGACCTTGCCTACGGGGCCAAAATTGCCGCCTTAGAGGGGATTCGCAGTGGCACCACCACCATGATGGACTACCAGTATGCCAACATTGTGCCATTTGCGGCCGATGCTGTGATTGATGCTTTTTCTGAGTGCGGCATGCGCCTTTTGTATGCACGTGGCTATGCAGACACAGGCGCAGAGCAAGGCTGGGCCACACCGGAAGAAATGGAAGACATTGACACCATTTTAAACGAAAGCCGCCGATTGCATGAAAAATACGCCCTCAAAAACCAAGGGATGATAGAAATTTGGATGGCACCGTCGGCCATTTGGCTATGCACGGAAGAATGCCTTGCCAAAACGGGGGCTTTATGTAAGGAACTGGGCCTTGGTATGACGTCTCATATGTCGGAAACACCTTGGGACACCGAGGCTTCTATGATTTTGCATAAGATGAGTGAGCTTGACATTTGCGAAAAGCTTGGGTTGCTCAACGAAAAATTTGTGATGGTGCATTGTGTTACTTTTACAGAAAAAGAATGCGAAGTTGCCAAAAAAACAGGCGCTACTGTTTCGTACAACCCGGTAAGCAACATGTATCTTGCCTCCGGTGTGGCGCCCATTACCATGCTCTATAAAGAAGGGGTAACCCTAAGCATTGCCACCGATGGCGCCGCAAGCAACAACAACAACGACATGCTGGAATGCCTAAAAACAAGCGTTTTGTTGCAAAAAGTAACCAGTTGTGATCCAACTGCCCTTTCAGCAGATGATGTATTGGCCATGGCCACAATCCATGCCGCAAAGGCCATTGGTCACGAGCATGATTTGGGCTCTTTGGAAATTGGGAAAAAGGCCGATTTGTTTGTGTTTAATCCCCTGCTCTCGCCAAAATCGGTGCCCATGCACGACGCTGTGGCAACACTGGTGTATTCTTCGAGCCCTGCTAGTGTGGAAAGTGTGCTTGTAAATGGAAAATGGGTGCTAAAAGACAATGTGGTGCAAACTGTGCCGGAAGCCGATGTGTTAAAAGCAGCCACACAGGCGGCCACTGCACTTGTAAAAGATGCCAATATCAAACTGTAAGTGTTTGTTGTGCACATAAAAAAAGCCCATCCAAGCAATTTTTAAAGGAATTGCCTGGACGGGCTTTTTATGTTTTAAACGTTTGTAATGCTTTGGAGGGATTTTACAACAGTACACGGCCTGATGTGTGGCTGTGTATTATCAAAAAAATCGCCACGTACCATGGAAGGCAGAAAAATGTTCGGGTTAAATGAGACCACCACGTAGCAAATGGGGATATCTTTTAAGGAGTAATAAATTTCATTCCATTTTAACAAGGGGGTGTTTTCTTTTAGGCCGAATACCAAAGTGGTTTCGCCGGTGCACACACTTGGAAACATAAAAACGTTGCTATGCACCACATTTTCGTCTGTGTACTCTTGAATGAACTCGAACATGTTGGGCTTTTCTCTTGTTTGCAATGCCTCATCAAAGGGAACATCATCGCGAAACGGAATAAAAATATCCGATTGGCATGCCGCTGTTCCGGAAGCCAAAATGAGCTCGGAATAAAACAGGTACTGCCCAGCCGGAATAAATGTGTGTTCGTCTGCAGGCGAAAGCTGTGTTGCCGGTGTGTGCACAATGCTTGGCACGTAACCAGCCTTTGTTAAAATGTCCATAAATTCCGAATCAGAATCAATGCGGAAATTCATACGTAGCGCACTGTGCATCACTACGTTGCCCACGCCATGCACTTTTGTGATGATTTTTTGAGTACTAAGCTCTGCCAGCGCTTCCCGCACTGTGTTTTTACTAATGCCCAAAGTGGCCGAAAGCTGCCCCTCAGAGGGCAAAGTGCGAACGGTTTCGTCCATGCAATATAGCTCTAAAATTTTTTGGGCCACTTGGCTATACAGGGGCTGCTTTTTTATGATTGTCAAAATAAACACTCCTATGTTGATTACAAGTGCGCGTATTTTCGGAAAAAGATTGTTTGTGTCTTCTAATTATTTATAGTATACCGTGCTGGTTGAAAAAGGTCAATGTTAAGATGGCGGTGTGAATAGAAATGTATTTGGTAATTTGTACAAAAAACAACGAAAAACTTTAGTAACTACTGTTTCTTGACAACAAGTTTGTGGAAGGGCTATAATTAGAAACACGGAGACACAGTCATCCTATGACCTGAAGAGTATGCAAAAAATGAGGAGGCACGAACAATGCAAGAGTCCTATATCACATCGGCACAAGCTGTTGAGATGAGCCAAAAATATTTGATGGCGCAAGCGCGACACCAATTATACGACGAGCCCGTGGTTTTTTCGAAGGGGAAAATGGAGCTTTTATATGATACGGAAGGCAAAGAATATGTAGACTGCTTTTCTGGCATTATGGTGGCAAACTTTGGGCATTGCAACCCGGAAATTAACGAAAGTTTGCATCGCCAGCTAGACACCTTGCAGCATGTTTCCACCTTCTTCTTCTCAGAGCCACTTTTGAAATTGGCCGAGAAAATAGCTGAAATTACGCCGGAGGGCCTGCAAAGAAGCTATTTTGTAAACTCTGGCAGTGAAGCGGTGGACAGTGCTATTTTGCTGGCACGCACGTACACCGGCAACGAGCTGATTGTTCCGGTGCGTTACGGCTACCATGGCCGCACCTTATTGGATGTAGTATGTACAAACGTGTCGCCCTCTCTTGCGGTGGACGCACGCTGTGAAAAACAAGATGTGGCTGTGGGCCAAAACGGGTATTGCTATCGCTGCCCTAAAAACAAAAGTTATCCCGGGTGCAATTTAGAATGTACCCAAGATGTAGAGGCACTGATTCAAGAAAAAGGAGGTAAAATAGCAGCCATTGTGGTAGAGCCTGTGCAAGGTGTTGGTGGTGTTATCACCCCGCCGGATGCTTGGCTTAAAAAGATGGAAGAGTTAGCCCATGCAGCGGGTGGCCTTCTCATTGTAGACGAAGTGCAGTGTGGCTTTGGCCGCACAGGGCACAACTTCTACTCTAGCAACAGCAGCATGAAACCGGACATTTTAACAATGGCAAAAGGCATTGCCAATGGCATGCCACTAGGCGCTTTTGTGGCCAAAGATGAAATTGGCGAAGCGATGAAAATTCCTACATTTGCAACGTTTGGTGCAAGCCCCTTTACTGCAACAGCCGGCCTTGCCAGCATTGAATACATGCAAAAGCATGACGTTCCGGCCATGGCAAGAAAATCTGGCGAGCGGTTTAGAAAAGGAATTGAAGAGTTGCAAAAGAAACATCGCCTGATTGGCGACGTGCGTGGGCAGGGTTTGTTCCTTGCTATGGAGCTTGTGCGCGATGCCGAAACAAAAGAGCCCGCAGGGGAAGAAACACTTCGTATCATCAACCGTTGTAAAGAACTGGGTGGTATTTTTGGTAAAAGTGGCCCAAAAACAAACGTAATTCGTGTGGGCCCGCCGCTTATCATCCGCGATGAATACATCGACAGAGCTTTGAGCATTTTGGACGAAGCGTTTACGGACATTGAAAACGGATAAAATTGGGTATATTATCAGGAGGAAATTTTTATGCAAAAGAAGAAAAGTGTAGCGTTTAACCTTTTAATCATTGCGTTTATTGCATTTGGTGCCAGCACCATCTACGGCCCCCCATACATCATGTGGTCTTACTACGTTCCCATGCAAGAAGCATTTGGGCTAGACCATACCCAAATCGCCTGGATTAGTTCACTGTTTGGCCTCGCTTCCATGCCCGGCTACCTCATTGGCGGCTGGATTGCCGACCGTTTTAATCTTCGCAAATTGATGGTTGTAAACTATGTCATCGTGGCAGCTTTGGCCCTTGTTTATGCCACACTGCCCTCCTACCCCATCGTCCTTGTCATCCAAACATGTCTTGCTCTTGTGGCAAGCCTTAGCTTCTGGGCACCAATGCTGAAAATTACACGTGTTTTGGCGGCAAACTTGCAAGGTGGCTTCTTCGGCTTCCTCGAGGCAGCACGTAAATTGTCTATCGCTGTGCTTTCTGCCATTTGCCTTTGGGCGTTCTCCTCTTTTGGCGAAGGCGCCGGCGGCCTATCGGCTGTGCTTGTTACATATGCCGCCTTGTCCATCATCATGTGCATCATTTCCTTCTTTGTGCTTAAAGATGTGGACAAACAAGTGCAAAAACAAACTGAAAATGAAAAAATAACCCTAAGTAAAGCAAAAGAAGTGCTTAAAATACCGGCACTGTGGTATGTGGCAGCCATCATCATGCTTGTGTATATCGTTTCCACTTCGCAGCAGTATGTAACAGCTTACCTTGTGGACGTACAACAAGTGTCACAAACGTTATCGGCGGCCTTTTTCGCCTTTACCCAGTTCGTTGGCCCCTTTGTTATCATCGTAGTTAGCTTCTTGTCCGACAAATTGGGTACGGTAAAAACCATTGTGTACGGCATCGTTATTGCCGCTTTGATTCTATTCACATTGGCATTCTTGCCGGTTAGCCCGCAGTTGGCCATTGCCTCTTTTGTGTTGATTGTTTTGTACTTGTGCATCATTTACTCGGTGCGTGGCCTTTACTGGGCACTTGTGGACGTGGGCAAAGTTCCTGTTGCACTTACCGGCAGTGCCGTTGGCATCATCTCGGTTATTGGTTATAGCCCCGATTTCTTCGTGCCACAAATTGCCGGCCGCATTTTGGATGGCTATCCGGGCTTGCAAGGCTATCAAATTTGGTACTTTGTGCAGGGCTGCTGTGCCGTTGCCGCCGTGTTTGCCACGTTGTTATTCATGCGTTATCTCAAAAAATTAAAAGAAGAAAACCCAGCACCAAAAAATGTTGTACCGGTTGCTGAATAACGAGGATTTTATGCAAGAGAAAAAGAAAATATTGGGCATTAGTGGAAGCCCCCGAAAAGCCGGAACGTATACCTGCGTAGAAAGAGCTTTGCAAGTGGCCGAAGATCTTGGTGCCGAAACCACCATGCTTAGTTTATGCAACTTCAAGTTTGATTTATGCATTGGGTGCGACCAATGTTTGCGAGAAACCTCAATAGAGTGTGTGCGCTTTAACGATGATATGACCGGCTGGGCCACTAAGTTTTTAGAGTATGACGGTTATATCATTGGCACAAGCGTGTATGATGCAAACATCACCGCACAGCTGCAAGGGTTTTTTAACCGCATGCGCTCCAATTGGCTTCTTTTAGAAAACGACCCGGACTTATATCAGCGTAAGTTTGGCGGTTCTATCGCCGTGGGTGGCACGCGCTATGGCGGGCAAGAACTTGCTTTAAATGCCATCAACCATTTGTACCTTTCTCTTGGTGTTAAAGTGGTTAGCGGCGGCAGTGTTTCTTGTTTTGGTGCCGGTGTGTGGAGCCAAGATGGTGGAAAAAAAGGTGTTTTGGCCGATGAAGAAGGCATGCGCAGTGTGGATGCCTTGGCAGAGGCCCTTACAAAATCTGTTTTAGGGTTACATAGTAAAAAGCCAATGTAAGTATAGTAGCTTATAAAAAAGGCGACACTACGGCAAGTTGCTTTTGTCCTAGTGTCGCTTTTTTTGAAAAAAATTCACAATTTTAACGAAAATGGATACAAAATAGGCATACAGTAAAACAATACATCAACAAAATTTCATCCCTTTATAGGGAGCAGGAGGAACATCCCATGGTATTACTGATTAACAACTATATGGCCGGCCAAAATGATCATCTTGGAAAATTGGAAAAAGAAAAAATTGGCGAAATTTGTAAAAAAATAAGTGGCATGGATTACCGTGTGGTGCATCATTCTGAGGTGGATGGCGAATACTTAAAAAATCATCCGGAAATAAAAGCTGTAATTGCCGGTGGCACAAACAACAACTGGGACTATTTGCATTTTGATGTGTTTGAAGGCGAAATGGAACTGATGCGCAGCTGCGAAATTCCGTTTTTGGGCATTTGTGCCGGCCACCAAATTTTGGCCATCGCCCACGACGGCTATGCCGTGCACGTGCCATTTGGCCATATGGAACGGTATTTCCGCCCCATTAATGTAGAGGCAAATTGTGAACTGACAAAAGATTTACCACAAGAATGCCAGTTCTTCCGCTATCATGGCCTACACGTGCCAGAGCTGCCGGAAGGGTTTGAAAAAGTGTTTTCCAGCCGCAAAATCCCCATCCAAGGGATGCGAAAAACAGGAAAACCCGTGTTTGGTGTGCAGTTCCACCCAGAGTCTTTTGACGAGGAACACCAAGATGGATATAAACTGCTTCAAAACTTTTTGGCTCTTTGCAAATAATACTTATTCTACAATAAAGCATAAAAGAGGATAGCAAAATGGTATTGATTATCAACAATTATCAAATAGACCAAAATGCGCATCTCGGCCGCTTGGAAATGACGGAAATGGGTGAGGTGTGTAAAAAGTTAACCGGCATGGACTATCGCGTGGCACATCTTACGGAGGTGAATGCAGAGTACCTAAAAAACAACCCACAAATAAAAGCTGTAATTTCCGGCGGTTGTAACAACAACTGGGATAGCCTTTATTTCGATGTTTTTGACGGCGAGTTTGAACTTATACGCGCGTGCAATGTTCCGTTTTTGGGCATTTGTGCCGGCATGCATTTGCTTTCTATGGCATACGATGGCCCCGTGCGCCGGCTGGATTTTGGCAAAGAGGAACGCTTCTTTTGCAAGATAGACAAAGACGGCGACAGCGAGTTAAGCGCCGGCCTTTCCGGTACGGAGGAGTTTTTCCAGTATCATAATTGCCATGTGCCTGAGTTGCCCGAAAATTTCGAAAGAATTTTTACAAACAAAAAATGCCCCATTCAGGGCATGCGTTTGCGTGGAGAAAATAAATTTGGCGTGCAGTTCCACCCAGAGCTTGACGACGAAAACCACAGCGCTGGGCACCAGCTTCTTAAAAATTTCTTGTCTTTGTGTAAATAGGCGTATTCAGCACGGCGAAATACGTCAAAACACCAAATTGCAGCACACTACCGTTTGCTTTCGGTTGCGCTATGGAAAGGAAGCTTTTTATGACAAAGCAATATCTCGATTTCACCATTTCCGACGACAAAAGCAAATTGCAAACGGATGCGGTGTGCCGCTTGCTTCACACCACACATTGGGCTAAAAATCGCCCTTGTGAAGTGATTGAAGCCTCGTTTAAAAACGCTGTTTGTTTTGGTGTGTATAACAATGAGGGGAAACAAGTGGGGTTTGCCCGTTGTGTTACCGATTTTGCCACGGTGTACTGGCTGTGCGACGTTGTGATTGACACAAAATGCCGCGGCCTTGGCCTTGGCAAAGCCCTTGTGGAAACCGCATTGGCCTACGAGGGTTTTTCTCAGTGTTTGGGCGTCTTAATTTCCGGTGACTCAAAATCGCTGTATCAAAGATATGGTTTTTGTGACATGGACGGCAACCTTATGGGCAAACCCGGCCTGTAGCCAAGAAAACAAAAATGATCTTTCTATTTTTATGAACAATAGTATATTCCGGCAGGAAATGTAAAGGAACCGAGTTATTTATGGATTATCAATCGCTACTTTCGCAACGTGCCGCGGGCATGCGCCCGTCTGGCATTCGTAAATTTTTTGATATTGCCGCCGAAATGAAGGATTGCATCACCTTGGGTGTTGGCGAGCCCGATTTTGAAACACCTGCCGCCATTCGTGATGCCGGCGTTCAAAGCCTACAAGACGGCCACACGTTTTACACTTCGAACACCGGCATGGTGGAATTGCGCGAGGAAATTTGCCACTATTTACAGCGGCGGTTTTCGCTGTCTTATGATGCGAAAAAGCAAACCCTTGTAACGGTGGGTGGAAGCGAGGGCATTGACCTTTGCATTCGCGCACTTGTGAACCCCGGCGACGAGGTTATCATCCCCGAGCCGTGTTTTGTAAGTTACCATCCCATCACCACCTTAACAGGCGGTGTGCCGGTGTCCATTCCGCTCAAAAACGAGAACCGATTCAAACTGACGGCAGAAGAGCTGAGAAATGCCATTACACCTAAAACCAAATTGCTTATTTTCCCCTTCCCCAGCAACCCAACGGGCGGCGTGATGCGCAAAGAGGAACTGGAGGAAATTGCCGAAGTGTTGCGGGGAACAGATATTATTGTGCTTAGCGACGAAATTTATGCAGAGCTTACCTACGGAGAGCAAGAACATATAAGCATTGCCCAAATTCCCGGCATGTACGAGCGCACTTTGCTTATCAATGGGTTTTCCAAATCCTATGCGATGACAGGTTGGCGCCTTGGTTATGTGTGTGGCCCAGAGCACTTAATTTCTGCCATGAATATCATTCATCAGGCAGCCATTATGTGTGCCCCCACCATGAGCCAGTATGCCGCCATTGTTGCCTTGCGCGAAGGGCAAAACGATGTGGCAAGAATGCGTGAAGAATACAATCGTCGTCGCCTCTTTTTAATGAAAAAACTGGAAGAGCTGAACCTGCCCTGTTTTGAGCCAGAAGGTGCCTTTTACATCTTTCCCGACATTCGCGGCACCGGCCTTTCCTCAGGCGAGTTTTGCGAGCGCCTTTTAAAGGAATACAAGGTGGCAGTTGTGCCCGGCACGGCCTTTGGAGAATGCGGAGAGGGCTTTATCCGCATCAGCTATGCCTATTCGCAAGAGCATTTGGAAGAGGCTTTTAAGCGCATTGCCCTCTTTTTGCAGGCGATTTAAGAGAGATTCCTTTCATTTCAGAATGTCGGATACCCTAATGAAAGTATGTCTATGACATACTCGTCGTCTTGATCTACACTGCTGTTAAGATTGGCATGATCAGTGCAAGTCAGCGTTATGGTGATGCTAGGAGCATCACTCTATTTTTTGATCATCCGATTTTGTGGTTGTCTTCCGCTAAAAATAATTTTCCGGCATATGTTCTTACAACCATTCTAAAATTTCCCCACTCCGTATATTGGCACATCTACCAAAAAGGAGTTAGAACACTACGGCAGTGAAATCGTATCTTTCATTGTGGGAAAATTGCAAAATAAATCCACAAAGTTAACTTCCTATTCGTTTTGGCCAGCCAGTATCGATAAAACATTAATAAATCCCATGTGATTTGCACAAAACAAGACTGAGAGGCATAAGTAAATATGGAAACGTACAATCCCTATGACAATGTATTAACAGTGGTGGAAATAGCAGCGAAGATACTGGGGTATCCCGCAGCGGATTATGAAACCATCAAGCATCCCGAGCGTGAGCTTCAAGTATCGGTTCCCGTGGAGATGGACGACGGCACGGTTCAAGTTTTTGAAGGCTATCGTGTGCAGCACTCCACTTTGCGTGGCCCCGCCAAAGGCGGCCTTCGCTATCACCCCGCTGTGAACCGTGACGAAGTTAAAGCATTGGCCGCTTGGATGACCTTCAAATGTGCCGTGGTAAACATTCCGTACGGTGGTGCCAAGGGTGGTGTTGTGGTAGACCCGGGCAAGCTTTCGAAAGGTGAACTTCGCCGTCTCACACGCCGTTTCACCTCTGCAATTGCACCCATTATCGGTTCGGATTCCGACATTCCCGCACCGGACGTGGGCACCAATGCAGAAGTCATGGGTTGGATCATGGACACCTACAGCATGTTGAAAGGCCACTGTGTGCCCGGCGTTATCACCGGCAAACCGCTTTCCATTGGCGGTGCTCCGGGCCGTAGCGAAGCAACCGGCCGTGGTGTAATGCTTAGCACGGTCAACATCCTAAACAAAAAAGGCATCCCGGTAGAAGGCACCACCGTTGCCGTGCAAGGTTTTGGCAATGTGGGCAGCATCTCGGCCAAACTGTTGTATGAAAAAGGCTGCAAGATTGTGGCCGCCAGCGATGTTTCCGGCGGTGTATACTGTGCAGACGGCCTAAACATGCCGGAGGTTCTGGAATTCACCGGTTCCGGCAAACTTTTGGAAGATTACAATGCAAGCGGCGTGAGCCACATCAACAATGAAGAGCTCTTGGCCTGCGATTGCACGGTGCTCATTCCGGCTGCTTTGGAAAACCAAATCAATGCAAAAACGGTGGACAGCCTCAAAGCCACCATCATTGTGGAAGGCGCCAACGGCCCCACCACAGCCGAAAGCGATGCCATCTTGGAAAAACGCGGTGTCACCGTGGTGCCGGACATTCTGGCCAACGCCGGCGGCGTGGTTGTGTCTTACTTCGAGTGGGTGCAGAACATCCAAAGCATGTACTGGACCGAGGACGAAGTGAACGCACGCATGGAGCCCATCATGAACCGCTCTTTTGAAGAGGTGTATGCCATCGCACAGGAAAAAAATGTTTCCCTGCGCCTTGGTGCTTATCTCATCGCCATCAAACGCGTTGTGGAGGCACACAAAATTCGTGGTTTGTGGCCCTAAAAAGCAAACTGCAAAGCTTCGCAATTAAAAAAGCTGCTGTTTCGATTCATACGAAGCAGCAGCTTTTTTATTATGATCGCCTTAGATAACATTGATATAAGTTGAAACTGATTGATTTTAAACCATTTTTTTACCCTATAAAACGATAAATAAGGTACGCCTTTATTGAATATGAGTTTTTCCAAGGATGTGTGGAAAAAAATGACTAAAACTAGACAATTAAGCATTTGCGTCCCCACACACTGCCTAAAAGTGGTCAACTTTTTTCTTTAGGAAACGGTTTCTGTGTGTAAAAATGTCCTCGAACTCAAACCGAGACAAGATACCCTTATTTGGGAAAATACACATTTCTATTCTGCTTACCGGCCTACAAGGAGGGATTGAAAAAATAATAATCCTCTCACTCCGAATATTTTAAGTCCTATCAACAAAACTATTATCCCTTTCTACGTAATGTCCACTGAACAAATAAAAACAGATGAAACCATGTGCTAAACAAGAGAAATGTAGTATGATAAATATAAGCAAAACCATCGAATCTACGCAAAACCCTTGTAGAAAACGCACCTTGGAGGGCAACCACTTGTACAAATTTAGTGACAACCAAATCAGGTTTTCCGATTTCGGACAGCCGGTGGGAATGAAAATGAAACCTGAAAATTGGTGAGTCAAAAGAGCAGAAAGCATCCCATGGCCAGAAATTGAAAACCGGTATGCCCAGCTGTTTCGAAATAAAAAGGGAAATGTAGCAAATCCGTTGCGCCTCGCTTTAGGTGCGTGTATTATCCAGGCGGAATACGGTTTTCCGACGTAGAAACGTCACTGATGACACAAGAATATCCGTACTTACAACTATTCTGCAGATTTGCAGAATATAAGGATGAGCTTTCCTTTGATGCCTTGCTAATGGTGTATTTCCGCAAGCGTCCCACACTGGAAATCCTCGGTGAAATCAATGAATACATTGTCGAACTTGCCGACATTTTTAAAGTCTCCACCGACTATCTTCTTGGTGTATCAATCGAGCATATCATTAGAATAGATATTTTGACAGAAGCACAGACAAAGATTATTTATTCATTGTTAGAATATTTTGCTAAGGACAATTTAGTGGGTGATGTTCGTTGTGTTTGACAAAATAATGAAAGACTCCTTTTTTATTATACCACATAACATTGTTGGACGGACTTTTCAAGAAAATCCACAAGGACAACGATTGTATGCTGAAAAGAATATTGCAGGCGAGGGTGGGGCAAAACAGCTCGCATTTAGCAAGTTGACGGCAGTGTCTATACAAGAACAATACAATGTGGTATACTACGTTCAACTGATGGTTTTGATTTATGGGCACTCAGTGAAAAAATGAAACCGGAATGGAACACAGTTGTAAAATAGGGGGGAGTATTTTCATGGATAATCGGATGCTTAAAAGGAAGGCACTTGACAGTCTAAAAGGAAAATGGCCAACGTCTATTGGGGCATATTTGATATTTAGTTTGCTGGTTGGTGGCACTTCGTCTGCTTCAGCTTCAGCTCATGCAGGAACAAATTACAATTCTTATATGCCAAACCTTAGCAACGAAGACGCTGTGGCGTTTTTCGTCATTTTTATTGCCATGCTTTTCTTTTTTTTACTACTTTCCATTGCTTTAACAGTATTTTTTAGCCCTGTGCTGTTTGGGTATAGGCGATATAACCTAGAACTTGCGGGTGGGCAAAAACCCGGCATTAAAACACTGTTTAGCCTTTACAAAGGCAATTTAGGCAGAGCTTTTTGCCTAATATTTTTACGTGGGTTTTTTGTAAGTTTATGGACGCTACTTTTTATTGTCCCCGGCATCATAGCGAGTTACCGGTATGCAATGGCCGATTATCTCATGACGCAGGACAGCAACCTGTCTGCAATGGAAGCGATTAAGAAATCGAAACAAATGATGCATGGGCATAAGATGGAGTTGTTTTTGCTGCATGTTAGTTTTATCGGATGGATTTTACTTGGAATGCTCACCTGTGGTATCGGATTTTTGTGGATTTCACCATACATAGAGCAAACACAAACACAATTTTTTCTACAACTTTCGCAATCGGAAAAGGCCTTCTAGCACACGATATCCTATCTTTTGCAATCCCCGGGGTTTCCGGGGATTTTTTGTATGTAGCCGAAGTGGTGGCACCGTCGCCTCCAAACGCCCTGCCCATGATGGCTTCTGCGCCGATAAACCATACATGGGCAGGAAGCTCTCCATCTATGGCAATGGGCATGAACGGCACACAGAACGTGAATACGGGCGATGTTGCAAAACAGTGCCTAGACGAGAACACATGGTGGCAACCTTGTGTAGTGGGTAATACTGGGCAATTCTCCGTTGAGTTCGGGTGAAAACTATATTTCAAACGATATGGGTACAATGATATTCGCCGTGAATAGCTTGGGGCATAGACAACACAAACTAGAACATTTCAAAACCAAGCATGGTAATATCGTCAAATTGAGGTGCTTTTCCCACAAAAATATCCACATCCACTTTTACTGCACCAAGTGTTTGCTCCAAATTGAGTTCTTTGTGTTTATTCAGTGTTTTAAGCATTCGTTCTATACCAAACAACTCATCATTTGTATTCGTTGCTTCTGGTACACCATCTGTATACACAAACAATTTGTCTCCACGCTCTAACTGCAGTTCATATTCGCTGTATTTTGAATTTTCCATACCGGCAAGTACAAGGCCATGCTTGTCCTTATAAATTTCATAGCTTCCCCCTTTGCGCTTGATTACAGGGTATTCATGTCCTGCATTTGCAGCAATGAGCTTGCCAGTGGAAATTTGTAGAACACCGATCCAAACGGTTACAAATAAATCTGCATCATTTCCTTCACAAAGTTGATTGTTCACTAGCTGTAATACATCTTTCGGGTTTGCACCGGTTTGTGTGGAATTTTTAAGCAATGTTTTTGCAATCATCATGAAAAGCGCCGCCGGCACACCTTTACCCGATACATCTGCCATAACCATCGCAAGATGGTCTTCATCCACAAGGAAGAAATCATAAAAATCTCCGCCAACTTCTTTTGCGGGTATCATCGTAGCATGAATATCAAATTCACTGCGATTTGGAAATGCTGGGAATACAGACGGAAGCATGCTGGCTTGAATATTCGTGGCAATCGTCAGTTCTGCATCTATGCGTTCTTTTTCCGCTGTCACACTTGTGATATCTGCAATATAATGGTTGATATCACACTCCATCTTTTTCACGGCGTTGCACAAATTCTCAATTTCATCGCCAGAATGAATGTCTAACTTCGAAATTAACGACAGACCTTTCATATCCGTTTCTTTGCTTGATATGTAGCTTGATGTTGCAAGCGCTAGCTGGTTAATTGGCTTAATAATTTTCTTGTTGGTCAGCTTTAAAAGCACCGCAGTAATAAATATTGTTACAAACACGACCAAAAGAGAGGTGATTTTCAAATAATTATCCCGTTGTTCCCAAATTTTTTGCATAGAAATGTCCACAACAGCGAGCGCTACGATTTCGCCATCGCTGTTATAAACCGGGCGGCCTGACGTTACAATTGGTCCAAATTCTTCTCTGTCAGTAAAAACCGGTTCTATTCCGTTTTGCAAGTTGTTTTCATAAATACGAAGTTCATCCGGCAATATCTCTGTATGCCCCAGTTCGACTGCCGTTTCAACATTTTCATCGGCATCGATGATATAGGTATCGGTCATATTGTCAAAGTCGAACACTTCAACATACAAATAAAGCACATCATTTGCCTGCCTTATATCCAAAAGATACTCTAGCATTTCATAATATGCTTCATCTTTTATCGCCTCAATGTCTTCTTGGTAGGTCTCGGAATTTTTGTCTAAGGCTAAAATCTCATGATAATATTCTTCTATTTTATCTCCATCCATACCCAATACCGCAGTGTCGGCTACATGCTGTGCTCTTATTGCATAATGGTCGTTCATCGTATCCACATAAATAAAATAACTAACCCCAATTGCCACAAGGGAAACCAGCAACATGGTGCTTGTAACGCCCAATATGATTTTTGCTTTAAGATTCAAGCTTCATACCCACCTTTCTTATTTCAAACATCTCATTAAAGGAATCCGGGTGTAGTAACAGCTTATTCTTTCTCAGATTTTCCAGCCCCATATCCTCTTCCATATTGATGGTGATGACATGTTCCGAAAGACTTTTGAATAGTTCGTACCGAAGCGCAGGATAGTACATCATGGCAATAGATCTTAAAACAATGCCACAAAAAACAGTGTTGTCTAAATACACTCCTGCAATATAGCCAATGATATCATTCTCCACATAGCCAACGAGCCCCACAAATGATAACGCTTCGAAATGCAAAAGTGTGGTTTCTACAACACTTTGCATATCCCCACCAAAGATTTTACGGTTCTGTTCTAATCCCCTCAATTCGTTAAGCAAATTGGTATCGATCGGCTTTACATGCCAGTTTTTCATTGTACAAAAGCGCCTGGTGTCCTTGCGCAAACTTTTATAACGATGCCCAGGCAACGCTATTTGTTTCTCCTTTTCATACAAATACTCCCAATCGTCCCGCGCAATCTTTATATCGCACATAAAAGGTTGTGTTTCATTCATGTATGCTACATCCGCTTTAGATGCATAATGCAGCACCGCCCCTGGTGGCAAAGAGTGTAAAATTTTATCTTTAAAGGCGTGATTGCCACAAGGGAAAAAATAGTGATGCTCCCCAAGTTCTCTTTTAGCGATCCAATACCCATCCTTTTCAAGCCATATTTTAAGGCCCATTTCGTGTTGCCAAACAAAAAGAGACGTGAAATGATAGGCACTTGTTATTCTACAATCTTTCAATCGGATTGCTTCTATCTGAGCTTTCATTTCCAGTGTTATCTTCTGCCACAAATGTTTTAACCCTCCATTAGCACTGATAATGTGTTAAACCCTTGATAGTTTCTATAGAAATGTGATTTCGCATTTTTCTGAATGAGGATAATTGGCAAACTGTCAATCGCTTCTTCCTCAAATTCGGATGTGATCTTCTGTGCCGTTTTAGAGAAAAGGT
Source organism: uncultured Oscillospiraceae bacterium (assembly GCA_964370195.1). Classification (GTDB taxonomy): domain Bacteria; phylum Bacillota; class Clostridia; order Oscillospirales; family Ruminococcaceae; genus JAAYCI01. The sequence continues at coordinate 11,613 of CAYJIH010000022.1, read as the reverse complement.
CAAGTTGCGGTGCATTGTCACGAATGTGCAATTCGAAATCCTCATCAAGCCATTTAATCACGGTCACTTGCATCAGTCCCTCTTGTCCTTTTAGGCCCATAGTTTGAATTGCATTGTATATTTCTTCGACCATAAGTACAACAGCCATTCTCTTTTTCATCGGAATTTCAATTTCTTCCAAGAACGACTCAATACCTTCCAGTGCTACAGCCAAACTTCCCTTTTGAAAATCAATTAAGAATGTATCGCTTTTACAGTCTTTATCTGCGTGCTCCATAGCGCGATGGCTTCTCTTAAGCAAAATCAATGCCAACGTTAATGTTAAGGCTTCACTGAGGGGGTACATCACCCACACACCGTTCGTTTCAAACAAAAATGCACCTATAAAAGCAAATGGAATTACCACAATTCCGCGCAATAGCCCAATGATAAAGGCGTATTTTTCTCTTTCAATCACTTGGAAGTAATCCATCAAAATAGTGTTAACACCTGCCATTAAAGCACTCACAAGATAGATGCGAACCGCTAAAATACCGTAGGAATGACTAACACTCTCGCTGATACCGAATATTGTATTGATGCTTGGTGCGAAAAACCACAATCCCACGATTATAGCAAACCCGATTGTCACGGAGAAAAAAAGGGAGATGGCCAGCGTGTCCTTCACTGCTTTTCTGTTTTTTTCGCCCAGAAAAGTGGACACCATAGGCCTTAAAACTTCACCTGCCGCAACAAACATCGCTAAGGCAATATACGAAATATTGATGGTAAGATCAAACACGGCCACGGCATGTGTGCCAAAAAGCCCCATAAGCAAGTTATTCATAACAATAAAACAAACCAACCCCCAGACACTTTGTGTCGAGGTTGCCATGCCTATTCTAAAAGAATGAAAAATGCGTGACCAACTTGGCAAAACCTTTACAAATGTAAGAACTGCACGTTTTCTTCCAATATAGAAAAGACAGAGTGCCACAGTGAACAAAAGCCCCATTACAGTGGCCACTGCTGCGCCTGTCACCCCTAAATCAAGAACGATTACAAAAAACCAGCTAAATAATAAATCTACGATGCTGCCCGCAATAAACGCAATCGAGGCCATCTTTATGCCATCATCACTTCTTAAAAAAGCCAAAAGCAAAGCTTGCATAAAAAAAATCGGTGCTGCTAATAGCAGTATGCTTGCATACTGCTTTGTCATCGCATAAACTTCGGTGTGGGCTATGTCGACCCCCAAAATTGTTAAAATCTCGGGCAAAAAGCACAGGCCTAAAACAGCAGTAAAAACACTTAAAAGCAAAGAAAAAAGGAGAGATTCGTTAAAATGTGCCACCCCTTCTTTCATTTTCCCTGCCCCCAATAGTTTTGCATAGGTAATGGCACAACCACTGGCTAGGCCGATTGCCACAACATTGTAAAACATATAAATAGGAATCACAAAAGAAACGGTTGCAAGACCGTTTTCGCCTAATTTATGTCCCAATACAAAAGCATCGGCAATATCGGCAAATGCAACGCCCATAGTGGATAGAAATACAAACCCTATGGTGTTTTTAAAAACAGTTTTCGAGAAAACATCCCCTGTTTTTTTTAAGCAAAACCTCATATATAGAGTCTCCTCAACAACTCGGACAATCCGATGATATTAGCCTAAAATTGAGGTTAGGACTTTTTAAGATGCGCGGCACCGTCCATTCATCACCCCAACCAAGCACCCACCTTAGTATCAGTGTTTGCAGTGCCCGTTTGGCCAAGTGTGCTGGATGGCTGCCGCTAATACACGCTTACTCAATCGTTAAAATATCTGTAAACCCTGTAATTTCGAACACTTCCATTATCACTTCATTTACATTTTTTACAACCATTGTACCTTGCTTGTTCATCAACTTTTGAGCAGACAGCACAACTCGAAGCCCTGCAGATGAGATGTAAGCAAGGTTCTTCATGTCAATGATAAGAGATGTAATGCCACTGATGTTTTCTAAAAGTGCTTCTTGCAAATCTGGAGAAGCAGTCGTATCAAGACGCCCTTCCAAAATAAATGTCAATTCTTTTTCTGTTTGTGTTTTCGTAATAAGCATATATCCGTCTCCTTAGAATGTATATTGATGAACTGGTATACTTTTATTATTCAATATGACCACATCGATATCAAGACGTGGAAACGCTTATAGCCATGTGCCTTTTATTGATGCAAAAAACCGCCTTTAACCGGCGGTATTTTTGTTATAGTTGCTTTTCTGCTTTGCATTGTCCTATACACAGGCACTGCTCACATTTGAATACAGCTGTTTTTATGTCCTCTTATGCAAAAGATTTTCAGCAAAGCAGGTTTAACAAAGTTTTAGATATTTGACAAGCTAGCTATTCTTTATGGTAGACTATGTTTTTTGCCAATCCGTCTCGGGAAAATCCTTGAGCACAACCGGAACTTTCACCTGTGCCAAAGTAGTCTGGTTTTTTGCATATAAACCCAGCAAATGTTCACCCCATCCTTGTTTCATAAGCTGAACACGCAAGGGGTTGAACGGTCTATCTCTGTAAGCGATTGGAAGTGATTCACACAGAGCACTCTCTAACTTGGCCTCAAAGCCCTCCGGCATATCTGTTTGACTTTCAAGCTCCATATAGACCCTATAGCAAACCTGTGAAGGGTCTGGGTAAATCTGCAAGCAGTGGCAAGGATATCCCAAAGCTGCACTGGCGTCATTTAGTATGCGTGCAAGTTGTGGCCCCGGGATTTTTTCCTGTGCCAAGTTTGCCACATCACTTTGTTTAGAAATGAAATAAATATTGGGGGTGTTGCCTAAGAAGCCATCCACACAAACCAAATCATGTGTACGGTAGCGATATAGCCCGCCGTAGGTGGTGATAACCAGCTCGTAATATTGCCCGTCCTCCACTTCATGTGCCAAAAGAGGTGCTGTGCCATCTTGTGGTAGGAATTCGAAAAATACAGAAAAACTGGACAGAACACCAGAGGGTGTTTCGGGCTTTGTGGGGATGTTGAATTTTCCTTCGCTGGCACCGTAGCCCACATCCCAAAAGAGGATATCCTCCCCTAAATCCGGCTTGACAAGATTTACATAATTTCCAACAGAACCACCCAGCCAAAAAGCTGCCACTTGCATGTTGGGCCAATAATAGCGTGGTGTAAAGGTTCCGGCGTCATGGTAGCTTTGCAATTCATTTGCCCGCTTTTCGTCGGCTTTTAAAAATGCATCTATTTCTTCACTCAGCTCTTTTGATAAAGCATAGCGGCATTTTCCTGTGCGGATATCCTCAATCAGCTCGGTGGAATGTTTTTTGCCATAATTTAAAATCCGTTGTAACATTAAAGGATTGTTGCCTACAATTGCCGACATATCATCAAAAGGCAAGGTGCAGCGAAGCAGCATATATAACAGTTCTTCCCCTTCAAACTCATTGACGAGCCGTGGGGGATAGGCAAACAGAGGGCGTAAGGATTCGTCGACTATTTCACTAAAGCGACCGGAGGCGGTGCCACGGGGTATGCCGCCAACACTTTCGTCTAGCGTGGGCTTATTGATGAAGAAAAACACACGTTTTGGCGGTTGTTTCCCAAATGCTTGCATCAGCTGCATAATGCGAGCACGAGAAATTGCTTGCTGTGCAAACGTTCCACGCTTGCTTTCGGGAATATATTTAAAGTCGCCGCTCGTTCCCGATGTTCTATAAAAAAATGTTGATTTTCCCGGGAATAAAATATCCTTTTCGCCTTCTTCTAAGCGCTGTGCATAGGGTGCAAAATCTTCCCAACTTAAAAGAGGCACTCGTTTTTGATACTCTTTGGCGCTTGTAATATCAGCCAGTCCATACTTTTTGCCAAACTGTGTATCCTTGCTATTTTGCAACATTTCCAGCAAAACGGTTTCTTGTGTTTTTTGGCATTGCTTATACAAAGCATTAACGGCCTTATGAAATGGCACATCGTCCATCTCCACTAGCAACTGAGCCAGCTGCGTGTGCGCCGCCTTTTGCCAAAGTTCTTGCTCGCACCAATAGGGCCAATCTTGTTGTATCCAGCGCTTTTTCAATAGTTTTAAAAACGTAGGGAATAAATTCTTTTTTCCAAGCCAAGATTTATAGCCCGCGCTTGAGTTCACTTCGCCCACCACAAACCCGTTTTCTAAATAGAGAAGGTCGATGCCTGCAAAATCCAAACCGATCGCTTTTGAGGTGCGGTAACACAAATCGCAAATTTCGTCGGTGAGCTCCACCTCTTGCGCACTGCCGCCTGTTTTTAAGTTAGAACGAAATTCATTAGGGTCTTGTGCGGTGCGCCTTGCGGCAAACACGGCCTCATAGCCAACGGTAATCACACGCAAGTCGCGCCCTTTGGAGCTTTCTATGTACTGCTGTGCCAACACCAATTCATTCTCGGGGCAGTTGTCCAGTTCCTCTTGCACGGCTTCTTTCGTGTGCACCAAGCGCACACCTTCGCCACCGAATCCATCGTTTGGTTTTAAAACCAAAGGCAAACCCAGTTCTTCAACAAGGAAATTGACACTTTGGTTTTTGTGAAACAATAATGTTTTGATAACAGGAACACCGGCTTTGGCTAAAATTTGATAAGTGGTAAGCTTGTTGATGGCGTTGTGCTTGTTTTGCACGGTATTTATGGCAAGCACACCAAGAAACTCCAGCTGCATTGCCAACGCTTCAGCAGCCTGATCTTCCAAATCAATCGCCATAAAAGCATCCGGGGGGCTTACAGGTTCCCCATCAAGCCAAATCTTGCACGGTAAATGATTGGAAACGGTAAATGAAATTTGTGAGCTTTGAATCAATTCAAATTGATGCTCTTTGATCGACTCTAAATAGGGGAAAAGCTGTTCTACCAAGAATTGGTATCCGCTGCCAACTACAAACCATATTTTCATAAGTATGCTCCTTTTGAATATTCAAACAAGCTCGGTGTATTGCAACTTTTTTTCACTTATGGTAATATTTGTTTAACGTTTCCAACGATAGATTTTATATCATCATATACCAATTTTTCATTAAAATCAAGTGGAGGCACGAGGTTATTATGAAAAGGATTTTCAATTACTTGCTACTTCATTTTTTGATTCACAAAGGAAACAAAAGTTTAAACCATTTGCAAACATTGTCTTTGCAGGCAAAGCAAACAAGTGAAGATTTGTTGCTTCAAATTATGTGTGACAATGAAAACACTGAATATGGCCAAAAGTATGCCTTTTCCAAGGTGGAAAGCATTGCTGATTTCCAAAATCAAGTTCCTTTTTCCACCTATGATGACTATGCCTACCTCATCGACAAAAGTGTCGAAAGCAAGGTGCAAAACCTAGTAAGTGCTTATCCCACATGCTATTATGCCATGACTTCCGGCAGCACAGATAACCCAAAAAAAATACCGGTTTCTCAACGAACGCTAGACATATACAGCGACTACTCTTTTTGCATCATGTTGGCCGTGGCCGACCGCTATATGCGCAAAACCAAAGGGCGCGGGCTTCATAAAGGGCTTACGGTGGGGGCAATGCAAATTGTGGAAAAATATGCAAAAGATGGCACCCCCATGGGCGCTATTAGCATGGCGGCGATGAACAAGGTGAAAAAAGCATTGCCGTTTTTTGTAACAACACCCATACCCGCCATTCAGTGCACAGATACGATGGACAAAAACTATGTTATGCTTCGTTTTGCTCTTGAGCGCTCTGAGGTTCCGTGTTTGATGACCCCGTTTATGACCACCTTGGCGGATATGATGCACTATATGGAACTGAACCATGAATTGATAGTGCGTGATATCGAGCTAGGCTGTATCGATGAGTCTATCAGCTTGTCGAGCTCTTTGCGCGAGGAATTGCAAGCTTATTTAAAACCAAGACCAAAGCGGGCAGAGCAATTGCGAAATGTTTTTGCCCAAGGCTTTGATACGCCTATTTTGCCACGCATTTGGCCAAACCTTGATTTTATCGGGGGCATTGGCACAGGCAGTTTTTCCATCTACGCAGAAAAAATGCGCCGATATTCCGGCAACATTCCCTTTTTTTATTCCGTTTATGCCGCCTCAGAGTCGCTTATGGGTGTTGCTGTGGAAATGGAACAGGGTGAATATGTGCTTTTGCCACAAAGCGGATTTTATGAGTTTATCCCGGTGGCAGAGCCGGGCACACAAGAGGAGGACGATGAGGCGGACAACGCAAACCCCAAAACCAAGTTGCTGCATGAGCTGGAAGAGGGGCGTTGTTATGAAATCGTGCTCACCAATCTATCGGGTTTTTATCGCTATCGCATTGGGGATGTGGTGCGCTGCATGGGCTACTACAACGAGACACCCAAAGTGTGTTTTGTCTACAGAAAAAACCAGATGGTAAACATTGCGGGCGAAAAAACAGATGAAGAGTGTATTGCTCGTGCAGTAAAGGGTTTTGAAGAAAAAACGGGCGAGTCTATTATGGATTTCAGCATCTTTGCAGACACGCAAATTTCGCCGGGCCGCTATGTGCTTTTTATGGAGCCTGCACACCATTTGCCAAAAGAAAACCACGAACACTATCGCGAAATTGTGGACGAACTTCTTGCCAAGGTGAATCCATCCATTGGAAAAAAAGTGAAAGATGGCACGTTGTCTCCCTCTGAAGTGTGTTTTTTACAACAGGAAACCTATGCTCTTTATCGCGACCTTCAAGCAGCACGAGGGATTTCTGAAAACCAGTTGAAGCCCGTTCGGGTGATTGATAACCTTGTCAAAGAAAAATTCTTCTTTGCCCTTATTGACGAACAATAGAGGGGACTTTTAACATGATAACCTTATTGAGGCGATATTTGAAGTCGTACTGGAAGCAAATGCTGCTCGTTTTGATTTTTGCTTTGGGGGAGGCTCTGGGTCAAACCAGCTTGCCGTTGTTTTTTAATAGTATTGTAACGCAAGGCGTGGCCACAGGGGATTTTATATACATCCGAAACATGGGCCTGCTCATGTTGGGTATCACCGTTTTGCTGGGTGTGTGCACGGTGCTGTCTGGATATTTCTCTGCCCATGTCACAGCCTCTTTTACCAGCCGTATGCGGGCGGATATGTTTTTAAAGGTTCAAAGTTTTTCACAGCTGGACTTCCAACAATTTGATAAGGAAACGCTGCTTACGCGCGCTACAGTAGACACAAATCAAATGCAAATTGTGGTCATCAATATGCTGCGCAGTGCTCTTTCTGTTCCGTTTTTGGCAGTTTTTGCCTTGGTGCAGTGCTTTTATTTGGATGCTAGGCTTTCCATTATTATGGTAATCGCTTTTGCTCTTTGCACACTGTTTGTACGCTTCAATATGAAAAAGAGCTTGCCAATCTTTGCAAAACTTCAAAAAAAGATAGATGAGATAAGCCTACTGATGGATGAAAAACTGCTGGGGGCACGCTCTATTCGTGCCTTTGGGCGGCAAGAATATGAAACAGAGAAGCTGACAAAAGTGCATGGTGAAACAAAAGCGCTGGCGCTTTTGTCGTCTCGTTACATCATTCGGCTTACACCGATTGTACAGATTGTGATGAACCTTTCCATCGTTATTATTTTATGGCAAGGCTCCTTGCAAGTGCAAAGCCGCCTTGTTGATGTGGCCGATTTGCTCACCTACATTCAGTATTGTCTTATGATCATCAACGGTTTTTCTGTGATTATGATGATCTTAAACACTTTGCCAAAAGCACAAGTGGCGGCCAAGCGAATTGACGAAGTATTGTGCCATACACCGCAAAATGCTTGCCCACAAAACCCACAAAAGATTCAAGATGGCAAAGGTGAAATTGTTTTAAAAGACGTCTCGTTTTCTTATGACGGCGCACAAGAAGCGGTGCTACACAAGATTAACCTTTGCATTCCGGCGGGCAAAACCACTGCTATTATAGGCCCCACCGGCAGTGGAAAATCAACGCTTTTAAAATTGCTTTTGCGGTTTTTCAACAGTGAGTATGTGGGCGATATTATCATGGACGGTGTAGATATGCGCCAGATGACGACGCATGATGTACGCACAGCCTTATCTTACGCCCCGCAAAATCCCTCTTTGTTTGCCGGCAGTCTGTTTGAAAATTTATGCGTGGCAAAACAAAATTTAAGCGAAAAAGAGGCTTTGGAAGTCTGCGAAACAGCGCAGATTGGCGAGCTTTTGGAAAACAAGGAAGGTGGACTGCATTTCAACATCAACCAAGGGGGGGCCAACCTATCGGGAGGGCAACGCCAGCGAGTGTCTTTGGCAAGAGCGTTTACAAAAGAGGCGAGCGTGTATTTGCTGGACGATAGTTTTTCAGCTCTGGACTTTAAAACGGCAGCTAAGGTGCGCAGGGCGATGACAGAACGCCTGAAAGACAAGACCCTTATCATTGTGGCCGACCGTTTGGCCCCCATCTTAAATGCCGACCAAATAGTGGTGATGGAGGCGGGGCGTGTTGTGCAAGTGGGCAAGCATGAAGCGCTGCTCAAAACCTGCCCACTCTATCTGGAAATTTACAATACACAATCCTATCACGAAGAGGCAAGCTTATGAAAAAAAACAGCTCATTATGGCGACTGTTTTCCATGGTAGATGGCGCAAAAGCAGCATGGGTTTTCATCTTGTTTTTCCTGTTGCTCAGCACGGCATTCACTGTGCTGGCCCCTCAGCTTATTGCCCGCATCACCGATATATTGCAAGTGGCATTCACGCAGGATACCAACGTGGATATGCAAAGTATTTTTCGATATTTAATCCTGTTGGTCTTTTTATATCTTTTTGCCAGTTTGTTTTCTTATTTTGCCCGCAAACGGCTGCTTCGCCTCTCGCAAAACTGTATTTTTTCTCTTCGTGAACAGCTTCAACATAAGTTACATCGTGTACCCTTATCCTATTTAGATAAACACCCACGTGGCGATTTGCTTGCGAGAGCCACCGTGGATATTTCTAATGTTACCAACTTACTGGAATCTACACTGAGCAGTTTAATTGTCAGTATCACTGTTTTAGCAGGTACTTTGCTGATGATGTTCTTCTCAGATGTGCGCCTTGCCCTTATTTTTGTAGTATCACTTCCGCTTAGCTTATTTACAATTCGTATCATCACACTTAAAACAAAAAAAATGTTTAAAAAGCAACAGAAAACACTCGGCGAGCTCAACAGCCATATAGAAGAAATGACCCGATGCCACGAGGTGATGCTTGCATTCAACTACGAGTCTGTGCTAGAGGATCAACTTTCAGAAATCAACGCCCGATTCTATAAGGCATATTTACGCTCACGCACTTTATCCGGCGTTATTTCACCGCTTGTTAAATTCATCAATAACCTTGTTTATATTGCCTTGTGTGTATTTGGCGGCATACTCATTCTCAATGGAAGATTGACCCTGGGTGGGTTGCAAGCCTTCTTAATGTATGCAAATAATATATCGTCGCCCATTTCCCAGTTTTCTATGCAGCTCAACCAGGTGCAAGAAGGTCTTTCTGCACTAGAGCGCATTCTTGTTTTTTTGGATGCGGAAGAAGAACAACAAGACCCGAATGAAACCCGTTTGGATTTTACGCATGTGCATGGGAAGGTTCAATTCGATGGGGTGCAATTTGGATATACACCGGGCAAACTCTTGATGAATCACTTGAGTTTTGAGGCAAATAAAGGCGATGTGGTGGCCATTGTAGGGCCTTCCGGTGCGGGAAAAACCACATTGGTCAATTTACTGATGCGTTTTTATGACCTTTGTGGCGGACAGATTTATTTGGATGATACAGATATTTCGACATTGCAGCGAACCAGTTTGCAAAAAAGCATGGGTATGGTATTGCAAGACAGCTGGCTGTTTAGCGGCAGTATTGCTGAGAATATTGCCTATGGAAACCCAAATGCAAGTTTTGCTGAAATACAAGAGGCGGCCATACGTGCCCAATGCGATGACTTTATCCGCCAACTACCCAATGGCTATGAAAGTCGTCTCAGTTCTTTTTCCAGCAACCTTAGTGTGGGGGAAAAACAGCTTTTGTGTATTGCACGCACCTTGCTCTGTTCGCCCAAAATCCTTATTTTAGATGAAGCCACATCTAATATTGACGCCTGCACGGAACAACGTATCACGCAAACGATGCAAAAGATGATGCAAGGACGCACCACTTTTATCATTGCGCACCGTTTACACACCATCCAAAATGCCAACATGATTTTGTTTATGAAAGATGGTGATGTTGTGGAGAAAGGAACGCATCAAAAACTATTGGAACTGGGTGGTCTTTATGCCGAAATGTACAACAGTTAATTTTGAGGCTTCCATTGCCCAATTCAAAAGTAAAAAATTTTTATTACACAGAACATCTACGCCATATTTCGCTTGTGTCCCCTCACCCTTAACGCCATCCCTTGCCACCACTCTTCCCCGTTTTTAAAACACACAAGTATCGCGCGCTCATCCACCACCTTTATCGTGTAAATAACCTGCCGCACAAGAGCATCCTCATACTGCCCGGCGCAGGCCGCTCCCTCTTTCAAAAAGCGCTCTACTTCTTCCATCCGCAGGTGTGCTGTAGCATCCCTGCCACCACGGCGCTTATGCTCATCCAAAGTTTTCTGCAAGGCCACCGCTTCCTCGTTCATGGCTTTCATGCGTTCTAGGTTTTCGGCAGTGACACCCGAAATTCCCTCGTCGGCATAGGTGCCGGCAAGCTTCCAGCCGGGTGTTCTGAGAATGAGGTCGGTATAGTAGGATTTTTGCGCGTAAAAACTCACAAGCTGGTCTTCAAAATTGGTTGAAACCCTGCTGTACGAGGCTACCCGCATCAAGCGGTTTTTCTTTACCTGTGTATTTCTTTTCTTGGTGGGCGGCACGATGGTGATTTCTCTTTCACTCATTTTGCTCTACTCCTTTCCGAACTTTGTTGCCGTTTTTCAGCAGAACACCCAACGGAACAGGGCAGTAAGGGTCACGCATGGATATGGCTTTACCACCGTTCCAACCGGATACTGCTCTTTGATTTTTTCCACTTGCTCACTTGTTGGGAAATGATTCATAGTCAAGCTCCTTTCGCAAAGAGGGAGTTGTGGACAGGCTTTCGGGCTGAGTTTTAAACGTAAGTCTCATTCTGTACCTCCTCGTTTTTATTGGAAATAAAAAAAGCGGTCGGATTTTTGGAGTGCTTTACTCCTTAAACCCGACCGCTTTTTTCTAAAAGAATTATTTATGCCTCCAACGCCACCCACACTGCCGTTTTTCATTGTGCGTCAAAATAGATGTCATTTGGGGCTGATTTGCCCCGAAAATTCTCAAAATTCCCTTGTGTGACAGTTCATATCAAAAAAACACCCGATGATATCCATATAAACGCAGTGAAAAACATCGCCTTTTTCACGCAAAAATGCATCAAAATAGATTTTCTATCGCTATTTTTTAGCGATGACATCTATTTTAAGGCACTCACTTGGGACAAATAATCATAAGGGGCACAAAAAAAGACACCGAGGTTTACTCGATGTCAATTGGGTGCAGCGTCACGCTGCTTGGGACAAATAATCATAAGGGGCACAAAAAAAGACACCGAGGTTTACTCGATGTCAATTGGGTGCAGCGTCACGCTGCTTGGGACAAATAATCATAAGGGGCACAAAAAAAA
>CAYJIH010000021.1:27873-28992 GCA_964370195.1 uncultured Oscillospiraceae bacterium | reverse complement strand
TTAAGCGAAGGCCAGCAGGTAAAAGTAAAGGTGGTTAACATTTCGGCAGAGGGCAAGGTGGCTTTATCCATAAAGCAAACTCTACAAGCCCCGGCTCGCCCACAGCAAAAATCTGGTGGCGCAAGGCCGCAAGGCTCGGGCCGACCACAACGTGCAGACCCCGGCAGGGTTTGGCAGCCAAAGGCGCAGCAAGCTTCAAGTGATAGCATGTCATTTGAAGATATGATGTCGCGCTTTAAAACACAGAGCGAAGAGAAAATCAGTGATCTAAAGCTTGCCACAGAGTCACGTCGTTGTGGATATTCTCGTCGACGTTAGTTAAAATAGGTAAAGAGATGGCATGCGTGCAAGCTGTCTCTTTTTTTGTCCTGTATTCGGCAAAATTGTCAAAAAAATAAAAAACATTAGACATTTTCCGTGCATAAAGGTATAATTGATTTAAGATGAAGTGAGACTTCATCGAATCGAGGTACGAGGGAGGCTGTAAGATATGAAAATTGTCTGTAGTGGACGAAAAGTGAACTTGAAGGACAGTTTTGTAGACAGAGTTGAAAAACGGTTGGGCAAGCTTGACAAGTTTTTTGATGAAAATGCCGAGGCTCAGGTAACCGTAGTGGTAGAAAGAAACTACCAAAAGGTTGAAATTACCGTGCGAGATGGCGCATTTGTGGCGCGTGCAGAACGCAGCGCAGAGCAAATGGAAGAAGCATTTGACGCTGCAGCGGAGGTGTTAAACCAAAATATTGTAAAACATCGCAAAAAACTTTCAGAGCGGTTGCATCGATCGATTCCGATGGAGGAGTGGGGCGAAGAACCGGCGGAGGAAGCAAATTATCATTTGATCCGCGAAAAGCATTTTATGGTTAAACCAACAACTGTTGATGAGGCAATTTTGCAAATGAACATGTTGGGGCATAATTTTTATTTATATTTAGATATAGATACAAATGAAATCAATGCAGTTTACACAAGAAAAGATGGAAGTTATGGTGTGTTGATACCAGAGCGGTAGTAGCATACTGTAGGATATGTTTTATAAAGAGTGGGGCCCGGGGGGGGATATGGCAACGGCCCCCCCCGTTTAAAAAAAATTATTTTTAAAAAATTTTTTTAAGAAAA
>CAYJIH010000021.1:0-27863 GCA_964370195.1 uncultured Oscillospiraceae bacterium | reverse complement strand
CCCCCGTCCCCACCCCCCCCCCCCCCCCCCACTCTTTATAAAGAAATTTATTCTAAAAAATTGTGTAAAAGAGAACGGGATGGATTTTTTTCTATGTGCGTGTAGCCTTACGGTAAAAGGGATAAAAACCAGGGATCTTTGGCTTGAATAGAAAGCGAACGATAGTGAGAAAAAGGGCCTGTGATGTCATTTGGGAACTGCACACTTTTTGCGCAAAGGCATTGGTAGCGGCAGTGATATTTTCGGTTTTCTGTTTCACGCCCGTATTTTGAATCACCAAGCAAAGGGGTGCCAAGGAATGCAAGGTGAGCCCGAATTTGATGGGTACGCCCTGTGTGTGGCAAAACTTCCAATAGAGAGATTTCATCATTGTGTTTTATGGTACGGTACTGTGTTTCAATGTGTTTGGCTCCTGTGGATGCGCGTGTGCTGATAAAAACGCGTGCTTGCTTTGCATCTTTCCATAAATAGGCATGGGCATGGGCGCTGGTAGGGTGCGGCAAGCCAAGACAAAGGCAAAGATACGTTTTTTGTAAGCGATGTTCTTTAAGTAGTTCTTTAATAAATGTAAGGGCTGCATCCGTTTTGGCTAGTAAAATTACACCACTTGTTCCAGTATCCAGCCGGTGACACAAGTGTAGCGCTTTTCCATTTTGAAGGGGGAATGCTTGCTGTGCATGCATAAGCAAGCTGTCTTCGTCATCGTTTTTGCCGATGCTTATAAGGCCGGCTGGTTTTTGTAATGCAAGCAGGTGTTCATCTTCAAACAAGATATCCGGTGCAGGCCTTAAGGATGTGGATGAAAATGCGATTTTCTCAACATCCGGTGGTAAGTAAAGTATCACTTGATACCCGGGTTGTACACGCGTATTTAAGGGAATGCGTTTGCCGTTTACTTTTATTTTATTTTGTCGCCAATATTTATGCCAATATCCTTTTGCAACACCAGGACATTGCTGTGCAAGGAAAGTATCAAATCGTTGTTCTTTTTGTACAATAAATTCTTTCATTGCAAAACAGTTCTCCTCTTACGTTTTTAGGAGCACATCGTAAACATGCTCTTTTTTATTATACGATAAAAACGCAGGTGTGGCAAAACAAATTGATTTTCTGGCTTATGTTTGCCATTTTGTGTTAAATTCGATATAATATGGTACAGAGATTGCCAGAAAGGCAGGGTAAGGGCAATGCGTTTTTTAATTAAATTGTTCGACCGGGAACCAATTAAAAACCTGCTAAGCGCCACCGTGTTCGAGCCAGAGGTGGTTGTGTATCTTTGTGATGAAACCCATGCGAATCTTTTTAAAGAATCGGCAATTTATCGTTATTTTAAGAAAAAAGGGCTTCGTACAAGGCCACGTTTTTTCTATGTAGACCCATGGAGCCCGGTGGAAGTGCGGCAAGTGTTGCGTGCTGTGGTGCAAGATTATGCGGGCTGTGTATTTGATTTAACGGGCGGGAAAGACCTTTTACTTGTAACGGCAGGTATGCTGGCGCAGGACTTGAATTTGCCGGCATTCCATATTGATATCTATCGCCAGCGCTTTGGAAATGTACGACGTTGTGAAGCGTTGGAGCGGGATTTTCGTATGCCACAATTTTCAGCAGAGGACTTATTGGCTGTTACAGGCGCTGGGATACAAGGATACGGGCATATTCAGCCGCACCAGTGGGATGCAACCTTAGAAAAAGAAGTGCTTGCTGTATTCGAACTTGTGTTAAAAAACACGCGCCATTGGGGTGATTTTGTTGGGTACTTGCAGCAGTGCTGTACAAAGGTTAGCACAGAAAAACTGTTGGTGGTGGCACCAAAATCGATATATCGCGATGGAAGAGAGTTGCATTATCATGCAAAGCTGTTCCATAAACTTCATAAAATCGGGGTACTGTCATTATATCAAGAAAAAGATAAAGAAGTTATATTTCAATTTAAAAGTATGCTTTTAAAGCGCTGTCTTCTTGGGGTGGGCGTGTGGCTGGAGCTTTATTGTTATGCAATGGCGCGCCAAACCGGTTTTTTTGATGAGGTGTTAAGTAGTGTGGTTATCAATTGGGATGGAAAAGAAAATGCAATTGATACAACGAGAAACGAAGTGGATTTGCTTTTGGTAAAAGGGGTTATGCCGGTATTTATCAGTTGTAAAACAGGCACGCCCCACGCACAGGCTATGTATGAAGTGAAGCAATTGTGTGAGCGCTTTGCCGGAAGTTTTGGCAGGGCAGTTTTGGTAACGGCGCAAGATTTGGGCCATGAGGCAGATGCAGTGCGTCATCGTGCAGCAGAACTACGCATTTTGTTGTTAGACAAACATGATATTGACGCAAACCTCGTGGGCAAAAAAATGATGGAGCTAGCCAAAAAGCCGGCACCTCGTCCGGTATTGCCGCGTGTTGAGCCAAAAGAGAACGAATGGGTGTTTTAAAACAAGAATGTCTAAAAAGAATAATCGTGGATATAAAGGAGTAAAAAACCATGGGTCTTGCGACCGTTATTACAGAGTTGGCCCCTGTTTATAAGCGGCCTAGTGTGGAAAGTGAACGTTTAGATGAAGTGTTGTATGGTATGTCGGTGCAAATATTACAAGCGTCAGATACAGGTTGGTGTTATGTGCGAGCAGAGTATGGTGTGGAAGGTTACTGCCCGCTGGCGTGTTTAGAACAAGACAATGCCGTGGCAACAGCGTGGAGAAAGTATCAAAAAATGACAGTACTGGCCCCTTATATTGATATCCAAAAACAACCAACGACACAGGCGGCCCGTTCTGTTTCTGTAACACGAGGCGGTGTGCTGGTACAACTGAATTTGCTTGATAATGGCTGGGCGAAAGTGGGGCTGCCAAACGGGGATATTGGATATACACGTGCAAGCTACCTTGGAGAAACTATCGAAAATTGGCGCACTTTATCGGTGGCAGATATGCGCTGGAATTTGGTGGAGACGGTGCTTTCCTACAATGGAACAGCGTATCGAATGGGTGGACGAAGCCCTCTTGGCATGGATGCAGCCGGCCTTGTGGCCATTACATATGCATTGAATGGTGTGAGTGTGCCACGAGAGGTGTTTTTTAAGCCGGGAGGAGATGTGCATCCAGTGCCACCGGGGCGTATGGATGAAGGCGATATACTTTATTTTCATAACACGGCAGCAATTTATATTGGTGATGGAAAATTTGTGCATGCAACGGAGCAAAATGGAGCCGAAGGCGTGCTTATTAGTAGTTTACGGGTAAAAGATGAGGCATATAATAAGGAGTTGGCTACTCAAATAGTGGCAGTGGCCAGCTTGTTTTAAGAAAAGAGGAAATGGATATGATGAAGGCGAATTATAATTGTATTTTGCTGGACTTAGATGGTACTTTATTGGATTTTATACAGGCAGAAAAAGTGGCCATAGGCCAAACATTACAGAAATTTAATTTGCCTTCTGGCGAGGAGCAAATCGCTTTGTATGCCGATATCAATGCAAAATTGTGGAGAGACTTAGAAAAGGGTGAGATCAAAAAAGAAAAAATGGTGCTGCTTCGTTTCCAAAAGTTGTTACAACAGCTGGGCGCGAAGGCAGACCCGGTGCAAATGAACAACGAATTTTTAAAATGCCTCTCGCTGCAAGCGCAGCCATATCCCGGCGCAGCAGAGCTTTTAGAAGAGCTGGCAGAATTTGCAACACTGGCAATTATTAGCAACGGGTCAAGCCGCGTACAGTTGAGTCGGCTAGAAAAATCAGGGTTGTTGCCGTATTTTGATGAATTGTTTTTTAGTGAAGATTTGGGTGCCAATAAACCATCACCGAAGTTTTTTAACCAAGTGCTGAAAAAATTGGGCGTAAAAAACAAAGCCAATGTGCTGGTTGTGGGCGATAGTTTAGAGGCAGACATACAAGGTGGGATTCAGTCTCAAATGGATACTTGTTGGTGCAACTTTACACAACAAGAAGAGCCGAAAAAACCAAAACCCACGCATATCGCGTGCAATTATGTAGAGCTAAAACAGATAGCAGTAGGCGAGGAGGCGCTGAAAATTGCATCGAATCGAGAAAAAAGGCATACGATATAAATCGGCAGATGGAAAAAATGATGTGTCGGCCGTTTTGTATTCACCATGCGAGAAGCCGTTTTGTATTTTGCAAATTTCGCACGGTTTGTGTGAATATATAGAACGATATGACCATTTCGCGCGTTTTATGGCCGAAAATGGTGTGGCGGTTTGTGGCAATGATCACCTTGGACACGGAAACACAGCGGTATCGCCCGATGATTATGGTTATTTTGGGGTACGTGGTGCGCGTGCATTTGTGTTGCAAGATATCAAAACGATGAACGAATGGGTAGGCGATGTGTTTCCGGGTGTACCACGTGTGATTTTAGGGCACAGCATGGGAAGTTTTTTTGCAAGGGCCTTTGCTGTTCATTGGCCAAATCAAGTGGCTGGCCTCATTTTAAGCGGAACAAGCGGAAGCAACCCCATGCTTGATGCTGGCTTGCAAGCGGCGCGTATAATGGAAAAAACACGTGGTGCAAGGCATCGCTCTAAGTTTTTGCGCCGTTTAACGTTTGGAAGTTATCTTATTAGAATTCAAAACCCAAACACGCGCTACGATTGGGTGTCTAGCGAAATAGAAGTGGTTCGCCAATATGTACTGGATCCAAAGTGTAATTTTTTATTTACGGTGAGCGGATATTATGAATTGTTCAGTATTTTAAAAGAGGTGAGTGGGCCAAGCTGGGCAGAGAAAATGCCAAAGCAGTTGCCTGTTTATTTGTTTTGTGGGGAAGAGGATCCGGTGGCAGATTATGGGCGTGGCATGTTGCAGGTAGAAAAATGGCTGCAGGATGCCGGGGTGACATCGCTTTCTTCCCGTCAATACCCCGGTGGGCGCCACGAAATGCTTAACGAAAAAGACAGGCTGATGGTGTATGAAGATGTGATGGAATTTTTGAAACACAATTTTGAAAAGTAATATTTATAAAATTTTAATTTATTTTGTTTCTTTGATGAAAGAAACCACTTTGTGATATATTAAAGGCATCTGTGTGAAATCACAGATGCCTCTTTTTGTAATGTTTAATTGTTTATATTTCGTCTCGTAGCATGCGTACAATGTTTGGGTCGGTTGAGAAATTGTCGAAGCTGTATAAAATTAACATTTCATCATAGCCGTTTTCTTCAAATGTTTGTTTTACTTCAAACCATGCGCGTAAATCAATAATGCCAATGGTTTCATAATTTGCGACAAGATAGGGAATAAAACTGTTTCCATAGCTATCTTTTACAACTAAAATGCTGCCGTCACCATCCCCTTCAATAACGCTATACCCGTTGTTACCACGTAAGAAGGCAGCGTATTTATCGTATTCATCTAGCTGGCTTTCATTCATAATGGGGCCGGTTTCTGCAATTAGTCCGTCGCCTTCTGGTCGGTATACAATTAAGGGGTTGTCTAAATCATAGTACTCTAAGGTATCGGGTTGTGTTCCAAAGCGTCGTGCTCTGGCGTAGTTTGTGCCATAAAAATCAGGAACAGATTCCAGTGAATTTTCTTCTGGGATGATGGCAGAAATTTCCTGTGCTTCACAAAAAGCTTCATATGCCAGCCACGCACCACCCGTGGTGGTCCAGTGGTGGTCTGTGTGGTAATAGATAGGCTCGCCAGCTTCCTGTGCCTGCACAAAAGACGTACGGACATCAATGACTTGGGCGCCTGCATTTTCTATTTGGGAAAAAGCGGTATCAAGCAACGTGTTTTCATCTATTTGAGGAGGATTATAGCGCAATTCATTGTGCAAGATATTGGCAGGCGAGGGCACCAACATAACATTTACTTTTCCGGGGAGTTCGGCGGCAAGTGTGCTTACAGCCTCGGTGTTTAAGTTAAATGTATTTTGCTGAACAAGGCTGAATGTGCTGTTTTTGGAGATCAAATACTCATTTTGTGCAAACCAAACACCGCCATTTTCCAGTTTTCCTTGTATGGTTTCCATAAAACTTTGCAAGGAAACCCATGCATCGCGAAATAAAAATTGGTCTTTTGTATATTCGCCATAATCACGGGTCCATTCATTGCTTGTAAAGGCATTTAAAGAAAAAACAGGTGCCTGTGTTAAGGTGCGGTTTTCCATTTCGCTCATTTCACGGTCCGGCGTAAGGATATCAGCGATAGAAAAAAGAAGAATGAAGCCGAAAAAAAACAAGATAAGCGGGTGTTTTTGAAAGGATTTTACACGCTTTTTCATAAGTTAAAACTCCTTGAATAATAAAGAAAAAACAAAAGAGGCATGCTGTGTTTTAAAAGTTAAAATAGAGGAACGGGCTGTAGCCGCCGGCTTCCATATAAGCCACGCAAAGCAACAAAAGCAGGCCAAGCACACTGCCACGAACCCAAATATTGTTTTTTACACGGTTCCAGGCTTTTTCCGGCAAAGAAGTGGAAAACAAAACACCCAGGCCCAAAACAGCGGCATAATTGCGCAAAAAGTATAAAGCGCCAACGCCTTCTTGGAAGGTGAAAAGCTTTTGCATTAAAAGCGAGAGGCTCACGCCGGGGTCGCTGCCAACAAAGAAGGCCCAGCCGATGGTGAAGATGAAAATGGTATAAACATGTGGCCAAATGCGGCCTTTCTGTAGTTTGTCTAGCAAAAAATTCTTTTCGATGATGAGCAAAACCGCATAATAGGCGCCCCAGAGGATGAAATTCCAGTTTGCACCATGCCAAAAGCCTGTAAGAAGCCATACAAGGCATAAGTTGAAAATTTGCCGTGTGCGTCCTTTGCGGTTTCCACCAAGTGGGATGTACACATATTCACGAAACCAAGAAGATAATGTGATGTGCCAACGCCGCCAAAATTCAGTAACAGAACGGCTAATATAAGGTAAGTTGAAGTTCATGGGGAAATCAAAACCCAGCATTTTGCCGATGCCAATGCCCATGAGGGAATAACCGGAAAAATCGAAGTAGATGTATAAAGTGTACGCGGCAAGGCCAAGCCAAGCAAGCCCCGTAGAGGCGTTTTCCAGCCCCACACCTGCTGTGGATAAGGTGCCGGCACTGTATTGGCCAATGATATCAGTCCATAAGCGGTTTACATTGTCTGCAATTAGCACTTTTTTGGATAAGCCAAAAATAAATAGTGTAATTCCTTCGTCGATGCGCTCTGGCGTTACACGCCCTTTTTTAATATGTAAGCGCTCATTGATATCGGTGTAACGAACAATGGGGCCGGCAATTAACTGCGGGAACATCGAAACATATGCACCGAAATTGATGATATTTTTTTCGCAGGAAACACTGCGCCGATACACATCGATGGAATAGCTCATGGATTGGAATGTGTAAAAACTGATGCCAAGAGGCAAAACCAAATTGTCGATTAAAGTAAGGTTTAACCCCGTAACGGCTGAAAAATTAAAAATAAAGAAATTGGCATACTTATAATAAAACAACATAGATAAGCTGCCAACAATGGAAATGATGAGAAACAAGCGGCTGAGAATGCGATGGTTGATAAACCGTGCGATGAGCAAACCACAAAGATAGTTTACTACAATAACAAACAGCATGATCCAAAAAAAGCGCACCTCGCCCCAGCAATAAAACACAAGGCTACAAAGCAATAATGTTGTGTTTTTTAATTTTGGTGGGCTAAGATAATAAAGCAATAATGCAAACGGCAAAAAACGAAATAAAAACACAATAGAACTAAATAGCATAAAAACCCCCTGGTAAATGTGGCTACTTACAAAGTAAGAGCCCGGCAATGCCGGACCCTTCACAATCAATCCAGCGCTATGTTGGGCCGCTCGCTGTACATCGAATATATAATATTTACGAGACTGTGTTTACATAAGTGTTCAACCGGCCAATTTTATCTTTGCAATGTTATGAAAAGGGAAATATTGCAGTGGTATTATAAAGAGATGTATAAAATCAGCATGTATTATTTTGTGTTGTAAAAAAATGGCGTCACTCGCTCATTACATGTGGGCTGCCAATTAAATGGAAAGCTCGGAAATGGCAATATCCAGTGCATCATATCCACCACTGTCTCCTGTGGCGCTTACAGCATAATAAACATACTCGCCCACAGAGCCAATGCGTGCGTTGGCTGTGTTGTCTCGTGCTGTGGCAAATTCGGCATAGCGGTCATCAGAGGCGCGCAAATCACGATATGCTTCTAATGCACTTACCATGGCGGCTTCACTGCCGGGTTGTACTTGAAATACCATCACAATTCCGCCGTTTTCGCTTGATAGGCGAGATTCGGCACCGGAAAATGCCAACACATTTGAGGTGTCAAGGCCATTGGCTTGTAAATCTATTTCGCTTACGGTGATGCTGTCACCAAGGCCGGCTGCCTCGTTTAAAGTGGCAAGAATGGTTTCGGTTTCACTGCCATTTGTGGGCGACGAGGTGGCGGCAGAACTTGCGGTGGGGGCAATGCTTTCGGCAATAGAGGAGGCGGGAGCCGCCGAGGAAGCCACTGTGGAAGAAACTTCTTCTGTGCCCGAGCAGCCCGTTAATAATACAGCACCCACTGTGAGTGCAAAAATACTGGTGGTTAAACGGTTCATTATATTTCGTTCCTTTCTTGTTCCTAGCTTATTTTTCTAGTGTGTTTTCGATGATGAGTGTTGTGGTGTTACCGCTTTGTAGCTGGGGCTCTAGTGCAGCAAATAAATCAAAAAAACTGCTAGAAGAATATGTGGCCCCGGCAACAGCATCCACTTCGTTGATATCATTTGTTTCTAAATATTGGTTCATTAAATCTTGCGAAAAACGCTCTGGATATGTGCTTTGGGTGGCTTGCATATTTTCGCGGTAAGTAACATCATCTGTTTTTAAAAGTTCATCTTCATTTATAGCGTTATATTGAAGAGAAACAATCGATCCGTTCTCTACTGTGACCTCTAAAAAATCTTTATAGCCACGGCTGTCGTAGTTCTGAAATTCTACACGGTAGGAACCGTCCATGTAGGTGGTGCTTGTGCCACAAGATGTTAGCAAGCATAGCCCAAGCAGAAGGCTCAGAACAACAGCACCCATTCTTTGCATCAACCCACTCCTTTCATAATGCAGTTCTATACATAATACTATAAATGCCAAATGCTGTCAATTATAGAAAGGCTGTATACACTTGACAAAATTGTAAATAGATGCGTATGATGGGGTATCTAAATTCAAGCGTTATTTGAGGATATTATATGGCATTTATAAAGAAAAAAAAACGCATAAAGGGTGGTAAATTTAGGTGTGTTTGTGTGGGCGTGGTGTTTATAATCACTGTGCATTTGATGAGTGGCTGTAGTATGAAACAGCAAGAAGCAATGACTGCCAATACGGTTGTAATGGATACACTTGTTACGCAAACGGCATATGGAGAAGGCGCCGAAGATGCGATGCGCGAAGTGAATGTTGCGCTGGCAGAGATGGAAGGGCGTTTGTCTTTGTTTTTGTCGGAAAGCGAAATTGCCCTTGTGAATGCATCGGCAGGGCAAGGGCCGGTGGTTGTGTCGGACGAGACAGCCCAAATTGTAGAGCAAACATTGGCTTTGTCGGCAAAAAGTGAAGGTGCTTTTGCAGTAAGTATTGCCCCACTTACAACCGCTTGGAATATTACAGGAGATACGCCACGTGTTTTGGAACAAGACGAGGTAGAGGAGCTGCTTTTGCATGTGGATGACACTGCTGTGCATGTGCAAGGCAATGAAATAGAGTTGCAAAGCCAGGGGATGGGCATAGATCTTGGCGGGGTGGCAAAGGGCGCAGCGTGCACGGTGGCACAAAATATTTATGCCGGGCATGAGGTGGACAGTGCACTTTTGTTTTTAGGTGGCAATATTTATGCACGTGGCACAAAACCGGATGGCAGTGCTTGGCGTATTGGGTTTCGAGACCCAGAGGGTGGGGAAAACAGCTACATAGCTTCACTTCCGCTGCAAGATGCAGTGCTGGCTGTATCCGGTGGCTACGAGCGGTATTTCGAAGAGGATGGCGTACAATACATTCACATTATAGACCCGCGGACGGGAACACCGGTAGAGAGCGACCTTTTAACAGTGGGAGTTGTGCAAGAAGATGGCCTTCAGGCAGATTTTTGGTCTACAACCTTATTTGTACAAGGGGTAGAAGGGGCACTGGCATATATGCAAGATGGTGGGCGTGCCATCGCACTGGATAAAGAGGGGAATTTGTATGTTTCGGCGGCATTAGAAGAAGGGTTTTCGTTGCAAACGCCCGGCAGCCACACAGTGCAGTTTATCGAGGTAGAACAATGAGGCGCGGGAAAAGCAAAGAAGTTGCATTCATGGGGTTGCTGTTTGCACTGGTGCTGGCGCTGAGTTTTGCAGAAACGATGTTGACCTCTATGCTGCTTTTGCCCCCAGGTGTAAAACCGGGGTTGGCCAATGTGGTGGTGATGTTTTGCCTTTTGTGCAGAAACAAAAGAGAGGCTGTGATTCTTATTGTGCTAAAAGCTGGCTTTGCCTTGTTGACGCGCGGGTTTCTTGCGGCAACCTTAAGTGCGGCCGGCGGTGTAAGCTCGATGGTATTGATGATGTTTCTTTTGTGGTTGCCGCAAAAACCAAGTGTTTTTATTGTTTCAATTTGTGGGGCATTGACACACAATGCAGTGCAGCTGATGGTGTTTTCTGCATTGTTGGGCGGGCCGTATGTGTGGACGTATGCACCGGCACTTTTGGTTTCGGGTGTGCTGGCAGGCGGGCTTACAACACTGCTTTTACGTGCGCTGTTGCCATCTCTATATCGAATGGGTTTTGCTACACAGTATAGCGAATTGCAGGAAAAAAGGACGACGGAAGATGCAAAAAAATAAAAAATAAAAAATGCTTGCATTTTGAAATGGAATATTGTATACTAAAATAGCTCTGGGGGATTAGCTCAGCTGGTTAGAGTGCATGCATCACACGCATGAAGTCTGGGGTTCGAGTCCCTAATTCCCCACCAAAAAAAGCCGTGAACTGGTAAAGTTCACGGCTTTTTTATGTTGTTTTTTTAGGTTATTATATTAAGGGTCTTCTGGGGAAGAAAGCTCGTTTAAAGCTTCCTCAACAAGTTTTGGATGATTGGTGAGTGCGGCCAAAACAAGTTTGTATATTTCGTCGCCTTTTTCTATGAACTGCGAGCGAACGCCGGCTGCCGTAAGTTTGTCTGGCATATAAAGCTCCAGCCGAAAAAAGGTACCGGACGAATCGCCAATATGGCCTTCAACATGGTATCCATCCGGTTGTTGTATAATATTACAAATGTTTGCCGCTTCTTTTGCGGCATATTGCTGTGCACGAATTACGCCACGAACAGCAGCCTCGCAAATGCTTTTTGGTAAATCTCCGGAGAGTGTGCGTGCCACGGTTTGGCCGGCTGGTGTAATGTGTAAAAATCCGTGTTCGTCCTCACGCAACAATTCTTGTTCTGCCAGCTGCGTTAAACTTTCTGCCAATAAAAAGTAGTTGGCAAGGCCTTCTTCAAGCAAAATTTCTTCCAGCTCTTTTTTTTTCATTGCACCACCGGTGTTGTCTATAAGGTAGCACAATAAAATTCGGATTTCTTTGTTTGTTGTAAGCCCGCCGGGGCGCACACCTTCTGTATAAGTATGGTTGGCCAACGTAAGGCACCTCCGCTAATGATTTCTGTATGTATTATATCTTTTTTTACAGAAAATGAAAAGAGTGAGGCTAAAACTACCTTTCCAAAAGGGTGCATGATAGGGAAAGTTTATAAAAAAATGGTTACAGCCTTTCTTCAATGGCACGAATGAAGGTGTCTATGGCTTTAATTCGTGCATAGCGTTTGTCCTCGCTTTCGATGATGGTCCAAGGGGCAAAATCGGTGCTTGTGAGACGCAACATATCGTTGATGGCCGTTTCGTAGGCATCCCATTTTTCGCGGTTGCGCCAATCTTCATCTGTAATTTTCCAACGTTTTTCCGGTGTGTTTTGACGTGCTTCAAACCGGCGCAATTGCTCTTCTTTGCTTATATGTAGCCAAAACTTAAGTACAATGGCACCCCAATCGTGTAGTTGTGCTTCAAATTCATTGATTTCCCGGTAGGCCCGGCGCCATTCCGTTTCTGTGGCAAAACCTTCTACACGCTCTACCATCACACGTCCATACCATGTACGGTCAAATAAGGTGATATGGCCATCTTTTGGTAAATGGTGCCAAAAGCGCCACAGATGCTGGTGGGCTTTTTCAACAGGGGTGGGCGAAGCAATGGGAATTACTTCGTATCCACGTGGGTCTAAAGCGGAGGTAAGCCGACGAATATTGCCGCCTTTGCCGGCAGCGTCCCAGCCTTCATAGGCAATAACAACCGGGATTTTCTTCATGTAAAGAAGATTGTGTAATTTTTCCAAATGTTTTTTGCGTTCGCGCAGTGCTTGTTTGTAGGCATCTTCTTTTAGCATTTTTTGCTCTAAAGAAACCTCGGAAAGTGTGGGCATTTGAAGTAAGGTGAAATTTCCACCGCGTAAGGTTTCGGAAGTTAAAGGTGTGCTAGAACAGTGTGGGGTGTTAACGGCAATGTCTAACTGTTCGACCAAAATTCGATAAATAGACGAAAGGGCCGAACGGCGATTTTGGCCACAAATGATGTGCCAAGGAGCTTCTTTGCTATTTGTTTTTTCGATTGTTTCCTCGTAAAAACGATAAAATTCATCATAGTGTTTGTTTTGATGATAGTGATGTGGCTTGGCTCGCCAAGATGTCGATTTTTTAGAAGCGAGCTTGTTTAACCGCGTTTTTTGTTCTTTTTGAGAAATGTGAATGAAAAATTTCAAGATGATGGTGCCGTCGTCAGTCATTTGGCGTTCAAACACTTGTAGAGCATGTAATTTCTTTTTTAAATCCGGTTCGTTTGCTTCTTTTTCAAAAGCGTTGGCCCAAAGCTCGCGATACCAACTTTTATCGTATAGGCCAATGATGCCACGCTCGGGCAGGTTGTTCCAGTGGCGCCAAAGGGGTGGCTTGCGTTTTTCTTCCTCTGTTGGCGCAATGGTGCACCTCACTTTGAAATTGCGTGGGTCCAACGTTAAAATAACATCAGAAAGAAGGCTGCCCTTTCCTGCGGCGCTCCAGCCTTCAAATACAATAATCACAGATTTTTTCTGATCTTTGATTTGGTGTTGCAAATTAGATAGTTTTGTTTTTAAAGGTTCAATTTCGCGTCGAAACTCTTCTTTGGATTGTTTTCGGGTTTTGTGTGCATTCTCCAGCATGGCGATGACCTCCCTTAGGTGACATACGGAACAAATGGAATATTGTTCAAAAATTATCACCAAAACAAAATATTATTGTTATTATAACACTAATTCCATGAAAGTGGTAGCGATATTTTAGAACAA
Source organism: uncultured Oscillospiraceae bacterium (assembly GCA_964370195.1). Lineage (GTDB taxonomy): Bacteria > Bacillota > Clostridia > Oscillospirales > Ruminococcaceae > JAAYCI01. Next base: position 14,510 of record CAYJIH010000021.1, on the reverse strand, counting down.
GAATTGTAGCTGTATGGACAAATTGAATACTTGATTTTTGAAGGGGAGAAAATGATAAGATGCACTTTGAAGATTATATTTGTTGTAACGGTATTTTTTTGTTTTACGTGTGTTGTATAAATTTTTTTTCGTGCCATTTTTGCTATTCTGGATGCTTGCGCATAAGTGTGTTTTGATGTATAATTGCACTGAATGTAGAAATACAAATATAAAGGAGGCAGTCTCATGGGAGTACCTGTAACCGGGCAAATGGCGGCAGCGGCTGTAGTGGCAGTTGTTTCGAGGAATGAACCTTCTATCCCGGCGGTTATATTTACCGGCTTAACACTGGTGTTTGGGATATTGATTATTTTGTACGTTGTATTGTTAATACAGGGGAAAATATTTAAACAGTTAGACAAAAATAAACAAGAGGCACAAGCAGAAAAGGCAGCACAGATGCCGAAGGCAGATGTTCCAAAACAAGAAACTTGTGACACAGTTAAAACTGAAAAAACAAGAGGTAGTGATGGGATTTCGCCCGAGGTGGTGGCAGCCATTACAGCGGCTGTGGCCGAATTTGATGGTGGACAGTATTGTGTGCAAAGTGTTTCCTATGCCTCCAATGGCGCAAACGAGCCGAAACCCACAAAGGCAGAGCGGCGCGGCAGATGGGGATTGGCCGGGGTGATGTCAGACACGGAACCGTTTTAGAGGGGGAGCAAAGGGATGAATGAATTTATTGGTACTGTTGTGAGTATTTGGGAAGGCTCCGGTTTTGTGGGCCTTATGGAAAATCCACTCAATTTGGTGATGATTGCTGTGGCGTGTGGTCTTTTGTATTTGGCCATTGTGCACGAATTCGAGCCGTTGTTGCTTTTGCCTATTGCATTTGGCATGTTGCTGGCAAATTTGCCCGGTGGCGGCATTATCCATATGGAGTATTTTATTGACCCAACCGGTACACAAGATCCTTCAATGTTCCCGATGTTGGATGAGATTATCCACAATGGCGGGTTGGCGGATATGTTGTATCTAGGTGTGAAACTTGGTATTTATCCACCGCTTATCTTCCTTGGCATTGGCACAATGACAGACTTTGGGCCGCTGATCGCAAACCCGAAAAGTTTGTTGCTTGGTGCGGCGGCACAGTTTGGTATTTTTATTGCTTACCTTGGTGCAAGTATGCTAGGGTTTGTGGGCCCAGAGGCTGCCTCGATTGGCATCATTGGTGGTGCAGACGGCCCCACGGCGATTTTTGTTACGTCGCAGCTAGCCCCACATTTGCTAGGTTCTGTAGCTGTGGCGGCGTATAGTTACATGGCGCTGGTGCCCATTATCCAACCACCATTTATGAGACTGCTTACCACACCAAAAGAGCGTAGCGTGGTGATGAAACAGTTGCGTCCTGTGTCGCGCACAGAGCGCATTGTATTCCCGATTTTGGTAACATTGATTGTTTGCCTTATTTTGCCAACAGCCACACCATTGATTGGTATGTTGATGCTTGGTAACTTAATGAAAGAAAGTGGTGTTGTAGAGCGGCTGAACAAAACCGCCGGCAACGAATTGCTCAACATCATAACCATCTTCCTTGGTATTTCGGTGGGTTGCACCACCAGCGCAGAAACATTCCTTACACAAGAAACACTTTTGATTGTAGTGCTGGGGCTTGTGGCATTTGTATTTGGTACTATAGGTGGTGTGTTGCTGGGCAAGGTGATGTATATCGTAACAAAAGGCCAAGTGAACCCACTTATTGGCTCGGCCGGTGTATCGGCAGTGCCAATGGCAGCACGTGTGTCACAAAAAGTTGGCGCCCAAGAGAACCCGAACAACTTCTTGCTCATGCATGCTATGGGCCCGAACGTAGCCGGTGTTATTGGCAGTGCTGTGGCGGCAGGAATTCTCATCAACATTTTTGCCTAGGCAATTTTTAACGAAATGTTCCTGCAAGCGAATGCTTGCAGGATTTTTTGCGAGATGACGTCTGGCTTTGTTTCTGTAAAGCTTTTATAGGAATTTATTTTTTGGATGAAATATGATATAATCAAAATGCACTAAAAATGTATTTTTAGTGCATTTGTCTTTAAAAACCAGTAAGCAACTTATAATCAGGTGGAAAGATTTATGCCATGGGGCTGTACGCTCTTGGTGTGAATTTATGTAACAATAGAATCGGATGAAGTGAATGGTAGCAAGAGAACAGTTTTGCTTTAGATAAATTTCAAAAGCGATGTTGTGCTACAACAACAAACGGAGAATTGAGAGAAGATAAATATGAGCGAGCCAATGGATGCGTTACAAAAACAGTGGGTAACCCTGCGAAAAGAAGTTTTAGAAAAACAGTTTTCGAATTTAAATGAAGTGCAGCGTCACGCAGTTTTTAAAACAGAAGGACCCTTGTTGATTTTGGCAGGTGCGGGCAGTGGGAAAACCACCGTGATTATCAACCGCATTGTAAATTTAGTGTTGTATGGACAGGCTTATCACAGCACAGATGTTTCTTTTTCCATTTCGCAAGAAAATGTTGATGCGCTAAAGGCCTGTCTTGTCAGTGGCGAGATTCCTTCAGCAGTACAACGGAAAATGGCAGTTGCATCGGTGGCACCTTGGAATATTTTAGCCATCACCTTTACCAACAAAGCGGCCGGCGAGCTGAAAGAGCGACTTAAAAAAAGCTTGGGCGATACAGATGGGGGAAATGTGCATGCGTCTACATTTCACTCAAGTTGTGTGCGTATGTTGCGGCGTGATGGCGATAAGCTGGGGTTTGCAAAAGGGTTTACAATTTACGATTCCGACGACCAACAGCGTGTTTTGAAAATGTTGTATAAAGAACTGAATATTGACGATAAGTTCTTAGCTGTAAAAGCGGCTGCGTCGGCCATTGGGCGTTTGAAAGACAAAATGCTATCGCCAAAGCAGGCACTGGCTATGGCCAAAGACACAAGGGCACAGCTGATTGCACAGCTGTATGAAGCGTATTCAAAACGATGTAAGCATAATGGCGCGATGGATTTTGATGATTTAATATATTACACAGTGCGCCTTTTGGAAGAGCAACAAGAGGTGAGAGAGCATTATCAAAATAAATACCGCTATATTTTGGTAGACGAATATCAAGATACGAGCGTGGCGCAGTTTCAGCTTGTAAGTTTGCTTTGTTCCGCACAGAAAAATATTTGTGTGGTGGGTGATGACGACCAAAGTATTTATCGGTTTCGCGGTGCCACCATCGAAAATATTTTAAGTTTTGAAAGTCATTTCCCGGGTGCGGAAGTGATTCGCTTAGAGCAAAACTATCGTTCTACAGCAAACATTTTGTGTGCTGCCAATGGGGTAATTCAAAATAACCAAGGGCGAAAAGGAAAAACGCTGTGGACACAGGCAGAAGAAGGCGAAAAAATATGCCATTACAAAGCCGCAAGCGAACAAGACGAGGCCGCCTATATTGCATCAGAAATTGAGCGTAGAGTGGATGCAGGTGGGAAACTGAGTGAGCATGCTGTTTTGTATCGAATGAATGCACAGTCTAGCCCGGTGGAAAACTATTTTGCACGTGCGGGCATTCCGCATAAAATTGTGGGTGGGCTGCGTTTTAACGACCGTAAGGAAGTAAAAGACATTCATGCTTACATGAGCCTTGTGTCGTCACCACAAGATGATTTGCGCTTACGGCGTATTATCAACGAGCCACCTAGAAAAATTGGCCCCACAACAGTGGATAAAGTGGCAGAAATTGCGCTGCAATTGGGTGTGCCAATGCTGGAAGTGGTGCGCACAGCGGCCGATTATCCAGCGCTGGGGCGTGCACAAAGCGCTTTGCAAGCCTTTTATTCCATCTTTGAAAAATTGGTGCAAGCCGAAGCGGAATTGCCGCTGGAAGAGTTTGCCGCACAAGTGCCTGAGATAACAGGCTATACAGACATGTTGAAAGCACAGGGCGAAGAGGCCACCACACGTCTTGAGAATATTGGGCAGTTGCAGTCCAACATGAAGAGTTATGCAGACATGAATGGGGAGCAGGCGAGTTTGTTTGGTTATCTTGAGGAAATTGCGCTGATTTCTGATTTGGATAGCTATGACGAAAATGCCGATAAAGTGGTGTTGATGACATTGCACAGTGCCAAAGGCTTGGAGTTCCCTTATGTATATATTGTGGGTATGGAGGAAAGCATTTTTCCCAGTGATATGAGCCGCTGGTCGAACGAAGATTTAGAAGAAGAGCGCAGGCTTTGTTATGTGGGTGTTACACGTGCACGCAAAGAGCTGTGTTTGAGCTCTGCAGCAACCCGCCTTTTGTACGGCCAAACGCGGCGCAACCCGCAAAGTCGCTTTTTGGATGAAATGGATGCAAGCTGTTTGCGCGAGGAGCAATCGAAACAACGTGTAGATGACCGTGGGCGGCCCGCCAATGGATTTACACGCCAAGACACGCAGCGCGGTGGTGCAGGATATCTGGATCGAGGGTATAATCGTGGAGTGAGCGTGGCACGCGATGCCGCCGCGCCAAAAACGATGGCAAAAAAATATTCATCGGCAGGAACCCAGCCAAAGCAGTGTGAAATTCAATTTTCCGCAGGCGATGTGGTAAAGCATAAGGTGTTTGGCAAAGGCGTGGTGGTTTCGGTAAGCGCTGTGGGCGGCGACCATTTGGTGGAAATTGATTTTGAAAAAGTGGGACGTAAAAAGACAATGGCAAATTATGCGCCTTTAGAAAAACTTTAAGTGGGTGATGCGATATGAATGTAAAGCTTATAGCCTACACACCACAACCGGAAATCGTGGTTGCGGCAGCGGCGAAACTGTGCTATTCCAATGTGGATGTAGACCATTTACTGGAAGGGCTGGACGAAGAAAATAGCCGTAAGTTTCTACAAAAGCTGATGAGCGTGGGGCATCAAAGCCCATTAGAGCACGCTTGCTTTACGTTTGCAATTGAGGGGGTAAGCCGTGCATTGCTTGCACAGATTACACGCCACCGTATTGCTTCTTTTAGCGTACAAAGCCAGCGCTATGTACAACTGGATCAATTTGAATACGTTACACCGCCTCAGGTGGCACAACAACCCAAAACAAAAGAATTGTTTGAAAAAGCAATGGCGGCAGAGGCTGCTTTATATGAAGAAATTGCAGCAGAATTGTGCGAAAAACATAAAGAAGCCTTGCAAAATGAAGGGATGAGCGAAAAAGAAGCGGCACAAAAGGCCAAGAAAATGGCCATTGAAGACGCACGCTTTTTATTGCCGAATGCCTGCACTACCAAAATGATTGTTACGATGAATGCACGCAGTTTGCTTAACTTTTTTCATTTGCGCTGTTGCGAGCGTGCACAGTGGGAAATTCATCTTTTGGCTGATGAAATGCTAAAACTTGTGTTGCCAAAAGCACCGGGGCTTTTTGCAAAAGCAGGGCCCGGTTGTGCCTTTGCCGGTTGTACCGAAGGGGCAATGAGCTGTGGTAAAGCAAAGCAAGTGCGCACACGGTATGAAAAAATGCATGAAATTGCCAAAGAGGAGGCAATGGTGTGAGCGGGAAATTGTTGGTGATTGACGGCCTTGATGGAAGCGGAAAAGCAACACAGCGTGCGTTTTTGGAAAATCGCCTGTTAGAAGAGGGGCACCGTTTGCGTGGGCTTTCTTTTCCGAATTATGACAGCAGCGCTTGTGCCCCTGTAAAAATGTATTTGGCCGGAGAGTTTGGACAAAAAGCAGATGATGTGAATGCGTATGCGGCATCTACTTTTTATGCGGTAGACAGATATGCAAGCTATAAGATGAATTGGGGCGAGTTTTATCACAGTGGGGGCCTTTTGCTGGCCGACCGTTACGCAACATCGAATCTTATTCATCAATGTGCAAAGTTGCCAAAGCAAGAATGGGCCAATTTTGCACGCTGGATGGAAGAGTTTGAATATAATAAACTGGGGATTCCAAAGCCGGATTTGGTTTTGTTTTTAGACGTGGCGCTGGAGATAAGCCAAGGGTTACTGCAAAAAAGGTATCAAGGCCAGCAGGTGAAAGATATCCACGAGCAAGATACAGAGTATCTAGCTAGGTGCCGCGAGGCGGCACTGTGGTGCGTTGAAACACAAGGATGGTGTGTTATTTCCTGCACAGAAAACGGTGCTTTGCGTACAGCAGAAGACATCCATAAGGACGTATACAAACACATAAAGGAATGGATATGAAATTTAAAGATGTTGAAATAGAGGATGCCGCATGGGCTGTGCCGTTGCTTGAGGCTGGTGGAGCTCGCAGCTGCGAATATTCATTTGCCAACCTGTTTATGTGGAAACCGGTATACGGAACACAAATTGCCCGTTTTGAAAATTTTGCAGTGGTGCGCGATTTGCTGGAAGATGAATATGCTTACTATCAGTTTCCGATGGGAACGGGTGATTTGAAGGCTGTGATAACGGCCGTGATACAAGATGCAGAACAACTGGGAAAAGAGCTTATACTTTCCACCATTCCGGTAGAGCGTTTAGAAGAGCTTGAAGCAATGTTTCCGGGCTATTTTACGTACGAAAGCCCATTGGGCGCCAGGGATTATGTGTACCTCACCAGTGATTTGGCCAATTTGGCAGGCCGAAAATTTCAAAAAAAGCGGAACCATTGCTCAAAGTTTTTGCGAAGCTACCCCAATTGGAGCTTTGAGGCGATTTCAGATGACACCATTGAGGAAGTATGTGCGTTTAGCAAGGTTTGGCGGAATTTACATGAAAACCAGGGCATTGAAGGGCTTGAAATTGAAAAAGTGGCCATACGGCAAGCGTGTCAAAATTATCGAAAACTGCGTTTGCAAGGAGGTCTTTTAAAAGTAGACGGAGAGGTGGTGGCGTTTTCTTTTGGCACCCCTTTGGGCGAGGATATGTTTGTGGTTCACGTGGAAAAGGCTTTGTATGATGTGGATGGTGCATATGCAATGATCAACCGAGAGATGGCACGTCTTTTGCCGGATACGATAAAATATATCAACAGAGAAAACGATGAGGGGGAAGTAGGGCTTCGTATCGCGAAGCGCTCTTATCAACCGGTGATGCTTGTTGAAAAAATTGTGGCAAAAAAATATTACGATTCGTCAATATAAAGTGAACGGATAAAGGGAGATTCTTTTTGCTGCTGTAGAAAAAGGGGGAGGCATGGAATTTCGTCGCATGGAAAATGCCGATAAACCACAGGTGTTGTGGCTGTGGCAAGAGACATTTGGCGATTCGGCCAAAGATACCGCCTTATACGTTACGCAATTTGTTGGCGAACAAAATTTATTTGTAGCAGACGATAATGGAGTGACTTGTGCCATATTATCGGCAGTGCCATGTATGATTTATGAAAAAAAAGGTGTGTACTTCTTTGCTTTGGCCACTGCGGTGGCATGGCGTGGCCAAGGCGTGATGCAGCGATTGATGCAGTATGCCGAAACGGTGTGCGCAGGGGAAGGGTGTGTGTTTTCGTGCCTTGTTCCTGCCTCACGGTCTTTGTTTTGTTATTATGAAAGACATGGTTATAAAACGCTGAATCAAAGAAAAATTGAATTGGCGATTGAAAAAACAGAAGGAAAAGTGCCTTTTGTGCCGCTTACCAAACAGGAGCTGTTTTGCCTTAGGGCGCAACATGGGGTTGATGATTGCATCACTTTACAAGATTCGGCCTGTACCATTGCGCTTTTAGATGCGGCAGAAGCTGGCTATAAAATTGCAAAAAATAATCATGCATATGCAGTGTTTTCTGCGCGGGGCCAAGTGTTGCTAGTGGCAGAAATGGTGGCAGAACACACCGTGGCAGCGCAGCGGTTGCTTAGAGAGATTGGGGCGACAATGGATTGCCAAACGGCCGTGGTGCATTTGCCGAACACGAGCCCCCTTTTTCATGGACAGGGGATAAAGCAAGTGGCCGCGCAGTGGAAAGCGCTACAAGATGGATGGGTGCCGCCTTTAGTGCCGCGCCTTTACTTTACGCTAGATTCTTTGTTTGAAAAAGATTACGATTCTGTGTGAACTTAGAAAGGGATGGTGCTGCATGGGACGTGTATTTGTTTTTTTGGCAGACGGTTTTGAAGAAATGGAAGCCTTGACACCGGTGGATGTGTTGCGCCGTGCCGATGTAGAAGTTGTGACGGTGGGCGTTGGCACAAAATGGGTGACGGGATCGCACAATATTTGTGTACAGGCAGATGTTGTGGCAGAACATGATTTCACATTGCCGGCGGATGCTGTTGCTGTTGTGCTACCGGGAGGAATGCCCGGCACTCTTCACCTGCGTGAAAGTGAAATGGTGCGGCGCTGTGTGCAGATGGCTACAAAAAATAATCTTTTCTTGGCGGCCATTTGTGCGGCACCTTCGGTGCTTGAGATGGAAGGTATTTTGAAAGGGCGGCGTTTTACAGCATTTCCCGGTGTGGTGGATGGTTCTACAGGGGCGGCAGTGGAGGTAGATGGCAATGTGATTACAGCCCGTGGGGCTGCGGTGGCACTTTCGTTTTCAAAAGCATTGCTTTGTGCTCTTACAGATGAGGAAACCGCCAATGAAGTTGTGGCAAAGATGCAGCCATAAACAATAGAGTCTTGAAAAAAATCGTATAGTTTAGTAGAATAAGAAAGATGTACAATATATTCGTGTAATATAAAATTGAATTTGGGGTTTTCGGAGGTAAGGGATGGCATTACGCAAAAATGGAAAAAAGGGTGCGCAAGAAGATCTTCTTGAGTTCCAGGCGCAAGATAATGAAGAGCTGTACGATGAATATGATGACTATGACGAGGATGAAGCAGCTAGAAAGAGTGCTAGAAAGGGCTGTTTGATAGCGTTTTTAGTTATTTTTGTCATTTTTGCAATTGTAGCTGGTGTGGTGGCATACAACCTCTTTTCGGAAATCGACGGCGGCAACGCCACTGCCACAGAGACCGTGGTGATGGATGTGGCAGCCAGCAGTTCGGGGCGCACCATTGGTGGCCAGCTGGAAGAGGCAGGCTTGATTGGAAGCGAAGAAATATTCCGTTTTTATGAGCGGTTTCTAAATAGCAACGATGGTGTGTTCCAAACAGGCCGTTTCTATATAGAGCCAGGCATGAGTTATGATGAAATTATTGAAGTAATTACACAGCCGCCACCGCCACGAGACACCAAAATGGTAACGTTCCCAGAAGGCATCACGGTAATGCAATTTGCCAGCATTATTGAAGAAGAGGGCTTTTGCACGGCAGACGAATTTTTGGCTGTGGCAAACGATTTGGAAAGTTTTTCTGATATCGATGTGATTGCGCGTATTTTAGAGGAAGGCCAAAGCCCGGATACGTTTATGGCGGCAGAAGGATATTTGGCACCCAATACGTATGAATTCTATGTGGATGAATCGCCCGAAAACATTGCAAGGCGTTTGTTTGAACAATTCGATGCTGAAATGACATCGGAAGTGTATGCCCGTATGGAAGAACAAGGCTTGTCGGTGATTGAAACCATTACCTTGGCATCGCTGGTTGAAGAAGAGGCCGGCTTGCCGGAAAACCAACCACCGGTGGCGGGCGTGTTCTGGAACCGTTTGCAGGGTGATTTGGAAGATACCGATTTTGGTCGACGTACAATGGGTAGTGACGTAACCTTTTTCTATATTCGCGATTGGATTGCACGTGATTATGGCGGAAACTATGAAGCAGTGCCAGACAATTTATTCTATGGCTACTATAGTGGTGATGAAGACCCACAAACGCGAGAAGGTTTGCCTGTGGGGCCCATTTCTTGCCCTAGCCAAACGGCGATAGAGGCGGCTTTGTATCCGGAAGAAAGTGATTATTATTACTTCCTTACAGATTTTTATGGCACATACTACTATGCCCAAACATTTACACAGCACGAAAATAACATTGTAACAATGGACCGTATGAATGCGCAGTTTGAAGCAGAAAATGCTGACAGTGCTGCCCAGGAAGAGACGGAGGGGTAAACACTGAAAGTAGAACTTCTTAGCCCGGCCGGAGATATGGAGTGTTTGCGCTATGCATTATTGTATGGCGCAGACGCCGTATATCTTGGCGCAAAAGAATTTGGCATGCGCTCGTCCAGTGATAATTTTACATCAGAAGAGCTTTTTGCTGCGGTGGATCTTTGCCATAGCCGCGGCAAAAAGCTATTTTGTACTTTAAATACACTGCCCAGCTGCGAAGAAATTGAACGCTTGCCCAAAACCATTTCCGCTGCAGCGCAAGCGGGGATAGATGCATTTATTGTGGCAGATTTGGGTGTGTTGGCACTGGTAAAACAATATGCACCCAATACAGAAATACATCTATCTACACAAGCAGGAATTACAAACCATGTGGCAGCTTGCGAAGCATATAAAATGGGCGCACAACGTGTTGTGCTGGCAAGAGAGCTGACATTGGAGGATATTGCGTATATACGTGCAAATACACCGCAGAAACTGGGGCTAGAAGTGTTTGTTCACGGCGCGATGTGTATGAGTGTATCCGGCCGATGTTTGTTGTCGAATTATATGACAGGACGCGATGCCAACCGTGGTCGTTGTGCGCAAAGTTGCCGCTGGAAATATCATTTAACCGAAGAAAAACGCCCGGGCCAGCAGTTTGAACTGGGCGAGGACGATGATGGTAGTTATATTTTAAGTGCCGACGATTTATGCACCATTTCTATTTTAGATAAAATTGTGCAAGCCGGCGCAGATAGCCTTAAAATTGAAGGCCGTAGTAAAAGTTTTTATTATGTTGCCAGTGCCACTGCGGCCTATCGTTCCGCTTTGGATGCAGTGTATGCATCCAAAGGTGGTGAGTATCATCTGCCGGAATTTGCAAAAGATGAAGTGGGAAAAATTTCGCATCGGCCGTATTCAAACGGTTTTTTCCTTGGCAAAGAGGGTGCCACACAAAGCCCGCGCGAAGGTGGCAGTTATATTCGCACATGGCAGCCGGTTGGTGTGGTGCAAGAGCAGCAGGGAGAGCGTTTGCTGTGCCGTCAACGTGGAAAGTTTTCACGAGGGGAAACGGTGGAACTTCTGTTGCCACAAGGTCGTACGTTGCCTGTATCAACAGAAGAATTGTGGAATGAAGAGGGCGCGCAAATTGAAGCGACACCACAAACGGGGATGCTTTATTTTGTGAAAGCACCGGAAGGGGCGCAAATTCCACCTTGTGGCATATTGCGTCGAAAATTGTAAAGCAGTTGCCGGTTTGTTTTGTATATAGTTGTTGAAATTTATCGTTTAACATTCATATTGTTCCATACTTGTAAAAGGCATGTGTTTTTTGCTTCAAACGAACGGCCGGCCATATGGGCAAGAGGATTGTTTGGCGTTAATGTGTTATCAAATGTGAGACGAAAGGCACAAAGTGCCTGCCCTTGTTTTGAAAAACCGGCTGTGTATGGTGTGCCGCCATACTTTGTGTCGCCCAAAAGTGGGGCGCCCAGAAATGCAAGATGTGCCCGTATTTGATGCGTACGCCCAGTGAGAAGCCCAATACGACAAAGCCAAAAACACCCATTTGTTTCAATGCATTCAATTTTGGTGGCAATGGGTTTAGCGTTTGGGCTTGCTTTTTGTTCTATGTTTACAGTTTTACTTTGATAATCGCGCTTTAGATAGGCGTGGAAAACGCCTTGCGGCGGCTTGTTTTCTGTGATACAAAGATATTCTTTTTGTATCAGCCCTTTGCGTAGCAACTCGTTTGTTGTTCGTAATGCAGTGTGGTTTTTTGCCAAAAGGATAAGCCCTTCTGTGTTTCTGTCTAGCCGTGTGCAAAGTGCGGGGCGAAAGCCGTGTTCGCTTGTTTTATTTTTTTGGCTAAACGCATGCCAATAAGCTTCCACAAGGCCGGGCGCTCCGTTTTCATCACAATGGCTAAGCATACCGGCCGGTTTTTGCAGCACAGCAAGGTGTTCGTCTTCATAAATTGTAGAAAAGTTTAACAATAGGTCTGTGTTTGTTTTGCGGTGTTCCTTAGGTTGGGCAAAAAATTCGTCATTCAAATATAGCTCAATCACGTCGTCTTTTTGTAATAGATAGTCAGGTTTTGCTTTTTGACCATTTACTTTTATGCGCCGGTTGCGAAAGCTTTTGTGCAACAAACTGTTTGGTAAATGGTGTGTTACGTGAAGCACAAAACGTGAAAGTCGCATGCCTTCTTGGGTTGCTTCGATGATAAACTGTTTCATAAATAGTTCCTTTTTTATTTGGTATTAAAAGTGGTGGATGGAATAAAACAAAAGTGGGGTGGAAAGCATGGGTGTTCATGATGGGCATAGAGAGCGTTTGCGTGTGCGTTTTTTAAAAGAGGGCCTTGAGAATTTTGAAGAACACACAGCGCTGGAATTTTTGTTGTTTTATTCAAGACCACAAGGAGACACAAACGAATTGGCACATCGGCTGATTGAGCACTTTGGGGGATTTGCTGCAGTTTTAGATGCACCTTTAGAAGATTTGATGGAAGTAAAAGGGGTTGGGTATCAGACAGCTGTGTTGCTTAAATTGGTACCGGAATTCAGTTCGTTTTATTTAGATAGACGCAATGCTGTGGGAAATGTGCTAGACAGCACGGTAAAAGCCGGCACGTTTTTTCTGCCCAAATTTGTGGGAAAAACAAGTGAAGTTGCGTATCTTGCCTGCTTAGACGATAAACGAAAACTGCTACGGTGTAGTTGCGTGGCAAAACATGGTATTGCAAATTCAGTGGCAATATCCACACGAAAAATTGTGGCAGAAGCCGTAAGTGCCAATGCTACCGGTGTGATATTGGCCCACAACCATCCACGCGGTGTAGCACTGCCATCGCCCAATGATAAACTTGTTACAAAACAGGTGATGGCAGCATTGCATTTTGTAAATGTGCGTTTGGTAGACCATATTGTGGTGGCAGATCATGATTTTGTATCAATGGCGGAAAGCGGACATTTAGAAATGATTGGTAAAACATTGTTTTGAAAATAAATTATATTGAGAAGAGGCGTTTGGTATGGCGTTGTCTACAGTAAAATATCAGCAGTATGTGGCGGTATTAAAAGAGGAAATGTTGTCTGCCACCGGCTGTACAGAGCCGATTTCGATTGCGTATGCCGCGGCAAAAGCAAGAGAAGTGCTGGGAGTATTGCCGGAAAAAGTGTGTGTACAGGCCAGCAATAATATTATAAAAAATGTTAAAAGTGTTGTGGTTCCCGGCACAGGCGGGCAAAAAGGAATTCCAGCAGCAGTAGCAGCCGGCTTAATTGCGGGAAAACCGGAATTGCTGCTGGATGTTATTCGGCATGTAAGCCAAAACGAACAGGCAGAAATTGGTAAGTATCTGAAAAAAGAATGTATTAAAGTGCATAATTTGGACACACAGAATGTATTTGATTTGATTCTTACCGTGAGGGCTGATGAGGATGAAGTGAAGGTTCGAATTACGTACCATCACACCAACATTGTATGGATCGAGAAAAATGAACAGCGTGTGTTTTCGGCTATAGCAAAAGAGGACGCCTTTCAATCACTTACTTGCCGCGATTTTATGAATGTACAAGATATTGTTGCGTTTGCCGATTGTGTAAAATTAGAAGATGTACAAGATTTGTTTGAATGTCAAATTGAGCAAAATATGGCCATTGCCAAAGAGGGAATACAAGGAGAGTATGGCGCTCAAATTGGAAAAATATGGAAAGAAACTTATGGGGAAGAAGCCATTCATGCTGCTGTTGCCATGGCCGCTGCAGGCTCGGACGCAAGAATGAGCGGTTGCGAATTACCGGTGGTGATTTTATCCGGAAGTGGAAATCAAGGGATGGCGACATCCATTCCGGTAATGGTGTACGCAGAAAAGTTAAATAAAAGTAAAGATGAGCTGATTCGGGCCTTAGTGCTTGCCAGTTTGCTTACAATTCATCAAAAAAATGGCATTGGACGTTTGTCGGCCTATTGTGGCGCTGTGAGTGCCGGCTGCGCAGCTGGTGCGGGCATTGCTTACTTGCAAGGTGGCTCATATGATGAAATTGCACATACGTTGGTGAATAGTTTATCGGTTGTATCGGGCATTATTTGCGATGGGGCAAAAGCATCTTGCGCTGCAAAAATAGCCATGGCAGTGCAGGCCGGCATTATGGGGTACACGATGTATCAGCATCATCAGCAGTTTTACAAGGGCGAAGGTCTTGTGTCGGATGGTGTGGAAGCCACGTTGCAAAACATTGGGCGCTTAGGAAGTAAAGGGATGCGTGAAACAGATCAGGAAATCATTCGTATGATGCTTGGCGATATGAATGAACAGTAAAACCCTAAGTCTATTCTATCGTAAATAGCGGTATGAATCAATGTGCTTTAATTGCTATATAATGTATTATATAGAGAGTTCATGATCTAATCTGTGTGAGTAGAAAACAATGGAAAAATGGTTTAAACATTCATTTTGTTAGCAAAGTGGGTGGTGAGAGTGCTTTTCTTCAAAACGAATGTAAAAATATAATGTGTTATATCGTCGGTTGTGTAAAAACTCAAAACTTATCCAAAAAACTTTTCGAAAAAGTGTTGACAGTGAGAGAATGGCATGG
>CAYJIH010000020.1:0-32227 GCA_964370195.1 uncultured Oscillospiraceae bacterium | reverse complement strand
AATTACCGCTAAATTCGGCCTGCAGTGATTTTACGTGATGCACGTTTACAAGCAAGCTTTTTCCAATTTGGGCAATTCCTTGCGGCTTAAACAGCAAAGAAAGCTCGGCAAGGGTGTGCCTGCACACATAACGGCCTTCTTTTGTTACGGCAAACGTTTTTCGCTCGCACACCTCAAAATAATAAATGTCGCAAATGTCTGTTAAAAGCTCGGTATCTTTTTCATAAACCATAATTTTAGAAGAGACACTGCTGCTTTTAAGCAACGCAACAAGGTGCTGAACGGTGCTGCTGGCAATATCCCCTCGTATTGTCACCTCAATTTCATCGCAATTGGTATCTTCAAGCAATATTTTCACACGACGCCCTCCTTTCTGTGTTGTGCTGTTATTGTAGCATGTGGCAAGCAGTGTTGCCTTACCTTTTGGTATATGTGGGGATATTTGGCGCGCAACCTGTTTTATTTCGTTTACAAGGCGCAGCACCTGTACCCAAAACACAAACGAAAATAAGAGTAAAGGCACGCTTGCATGCAGTGCCACTAAAGCATATAACGCCAACCAAATGCCAAAGTACGCACATAATGCTTTTAAAAGGAACACCAGCTTTTGCTGCCTTTTGTTTTTCTTGCCTTACGGTTGTTAAATGCCACAAAAAACCACCTTGCCTGTTCTGCAATCCTTTTGATTACAGAGCAAGCAAGGTGGTGCTGTTGCCGTTTTTCACAAAACAGCCATTTTACTTTTGCTTTTAAAACAACGTTTATGCGTGTGTGGGCTGTTCGTCCTCTTCATCACGCACATTTTTTTTACGCGAAAGAATCATTGTAAGTGTTTGAACCAAGGCGATGATGGCAAAGAAAATGGTCCATTCGTCTACCAAAATCATGGGCTGGGTCATATCTTGTGTAAGAATGAAAAGAACAATGGCGCCAATCATGGGAATGATGCTAAACAGGCGGAAAGCACCTTTGCGTTTCAAACGTGTGTTGTCTTCCTCATCGTTTGCATGCGCAAAACGCTCGTTTTCTTCGTCCTCTTTCGCTTTTTTCTTTACAAAATAGCCAACCAAAAGGAATATACTCATTAGGCCTGTTGCAACAGTAAGCAACAAATCTACCAAAGACCATGCAGAACCATCGGCTGCAGCAAGCGGGATGGTGGTGTCACCAATTTGAACTTCCACGTCCTGCGGGGCTGTTGCCAGCGGAATTAGGGTATCTGCCAAATCTAGTGTAAGGGCGGCAGGCACTACAGGTGCTACAACAGGTGCTACACCAGGCACTGCCGGCACTACTGCTGCGGCAGCAGGGGTGGCATCCGGAATGGGCGGTGTGCCTGCGTCTGTAATTTCAGGTGCTGTATCCACTTCTGGGGTTGGATCTGGGGTTGGGTCTGGGTCCGGTGTTGTATCCGGCTCTGTATCCGGGCCGGGAACAACCGTGGTATCCTGCAGTGTAATGGTTAAGCCGCCCGGCACAACGGTGATCTCATAGTTGCCATTGGTGATGTCGTCTGGTGTTAAAATGGCATCAATTTCATACGGTGTTGTGCGTGCTACTTCTCCGGCTTCACGCTCTAAATCATAGGCCAGTGTGTCGCCTTCTAATAGCCCTTCCATGCTTTCTAGCTCAAAGGCAGGGTCGTTTGCGCCTTCCACTTTTTCGTAGCTATCCACAACCAACCTAAGTGGAATCGGTGTTACGGCAGAATCCACTTTCACAATCAGTTCCACTGTTTCGTCGTTGATAACAAACGTGGCTTTTACCCAAACCGGGCCACTATCGGCCACGTTGAACATGGTGGGCATCTCTTGCGAGAACGTATCGTTTTCCGGGAATTCGCTGCCCGCTTGTGGCTCGGTGGTGCTAAAGCTATATGTTGCGTCCGGCGTTACATCGGTGCCTTCTTCGCCATTGCGTGTAAGGCCATAGTTCGATACCATGTCGTACTCTGTGCGGTTATATGCTTCGGTAACACCTGTGGCACGAAGGCTCACCTCGTCCCACTGGGCATACAATGTCACAGGCCCTTCCAGTTCCGGCAAGTTTGTGCCCGGGGCATACGTTGTGCCGCTACCGTCTTTCTCTGTGTTCCACTCTTTAAAAATGTAAATTGTATCGCTGTCGCCTTCAGGTGCTGTAAATGTGTTGTTTTCTACAGCAGGGGTTTCCCCGTGCGAATGCTCGTTTATCACAGGTGCTTGTGCAGCATCTGTGCCTTCACGGCCATCATTCGGCTCATACGTTACAACGTAATCAATCACCACAGGATAGTAAACCGTTTGGTTTTGGTTGCCGTGTGTAAGTGTAATCGATGTTGCTACTGTAGCGTGGCTTTCTGTATACAAACGATACCCACCGGGCACTTCATTGGCGTACACATCATAGCTTGTGCCTGTTGTTGGGTTAATTTCTAAAGCTGTGCTTCCGTTATCCTCAAAAAGGCTTTCTTGCACAATGTGGCCATCAACCTGTGTTCCGTCTGCAATCACTTTACCCGCTTCATTTAAGGGGTGCCCCGCACTGTTTACCCACACATAGTGGATATCGATTTTGCCAACACCAACACCAAGTTCCGGTGGAGGTGCATCTTTTTCCTCACGCTCGCCTTCCGGCGGGTCATATTCAATAATGGCTTCTTCGTTTGTTGGGTAATCTTCACGGTTTGTTAGGTGGTACTCGTCTTTCAAGCGCACAGGAATAACAATTTGTGTGCCTGTGGATGTAATATCCCCTACTGTGATGGTTACCACTTCTCTTGCGTCATCACCTGTGCCCACTGTTTCTAGCTCAAATGCACCTTTATAGTAAGGATATTGGCGTGGGCTTGCGGTAAGATCGGCCTCCAAGGCGTCCGTGTCTACCTCAAAATATTCTGAAATAACGTCTGTTAAAATGGCATTTGTGCCAGCAAGGCTCATATCGGCCGAAATGGAGCTGAGAAGTTCATCTAAGGCAGTGCCATCCAAGGATGCACTCATCGGTGTTTTGCCTTCACTTGCCAATTTGGAAAGGTTGTAAGCATTCAAGCTTCCAACGGCAATGGGCTGAATTTCTGCATTGTAATTTTCGATAAGGCTTGTTACTTGTGCAAGGCCGTTGATGTAGCTGTTGTTGATATCGGGGCCCGGGCCACCTTCTTCAAAAAGATAATCTCTGGAATCGGGCAGGCCGTCTGTAATGATAAGAATATAAAGGGGGCGCTCGCTTTGTGTTGATGTGCGCAAACTTGCATACAGCTCCGCTTGCTGCAAAGCAATGGTGTAGTTTGTGCCAATGGCATTTGGCGAAGCTCCGTAAGGTCCTTTATACGATGTGGTGCTGGAAATATTGTTGATAACAGCGTTTGCATCTGTTTGGAAGTTGATGCTGCCCGATGTATTGCCGGAAAATGGAATGTAGGCCACACGGTTGTTGTTTCCTTCTTCCAAAAGTGCATTGGTTAAGCTGGTGGCAGCCGTTTTGGCTGTGTTTAAACCATTTGTGCCAAGGCTTGTGGATTTATCCATGATGATGATAACGTCTGTATTTCCACCGGTGGGCACGCCACTGATGTCAAACACAATTTCTGCTTCGCGTTCTTCATAATCTGTCCACTCAGCATCTTTATCAAAAGTCACTTCGCCCGGCTGAGCCATATCACTTGGGTCATAATCATGTGTCGGTGCTACTGCTCCGTTTGGGTCATACACGATAAAATAGAAATAGTTCTCGTATTCATAGTCGCTTTGATAAATAGTGGGCGCATTGGTGTAATATCCTGTGTTGGTAATTTGATCGTGAGGAACATCCTCATGGTTTGGGTCGTCCCACTGCACACGCACGCGATCAAAGCCTTCAGCAGCACCGGTTGCCGAAACACTGGTCATTGCAGTTTCTTCGTTCAGAATAGGGGTGCCTACGTCTACGCCTTCATATTCCGATTGGCCTGTCAAGCGTGCATCCCAAGACGTGCCCCAAAGGGTGATATCCTCTTTGCCGCCCCAGTAATGAGTGTTTGGCACATCCGCATCTGTAAAGCCAACGTATTGATTTAAGGTAACTGTGGTGCCAATGGGAAGCAGCAAGGGGTCATCCCAGGTGCCGGTGCCACTGATTCCATCATCATCGGTTACAAAGGAAGAAGTGCCTGTATTGCCCAGCATCATTGTGGAAGCCATTTCCATGCCGGTAAGATTCAAATCCTCTTGAATGGAAAGTGCCAGCAAGGCTTCTTCTGCATACGGTGTATCTGTTTCTCCATCCAGCCAAAAATCCACGCGGTCTGATTGAGGAATTTGCTGTGCAAGAATGGTTTCGCCCTCTTGCACAATCACTTCCACAAGTTTATCTTCTAGGTCAGCCAAGGTAAGGCCAACGCGCGCAGCATCTGCAGGAAAATCTTGATAGCTGAATGTTACGGTAAATTCTTGTGGCAGGTAAAGCGCCATATCCTTTGTAATAAGTGTGTTTATATCAAAGGGGACGCGCTCGTCGTTTTCATTTACAACCAACCAGCCCGAAGCGGCATCATAACCGCCGGGAAATGCTGTAATTGCACTGCCACTTTCCACTTGCACGGGCGAGCCAATGGCAGCCCCTTGTGTGTCATAGAAAACCACAGAAACCGTTGTGTCATCCTCTTCTGTATTTTGTGCTGAACTTTCCGAGGAAGAACTGCTCGAAACGCTACTTGAAGCACTGCTTGAGACGCTACTCGAATCACTGCTTGAGTCGCTACTCGATGCACTGCTCGATGCACTGCTTGAGTCGCTACTCGATGCACTACTTGAGTCACTCGTTGAAGTACTGCTCGAGTCGCTGTTCGTATCACTGTTCGTATCGCTGCTTGAGTCGCCAGTTGCGGCACTGCTCGAATCGCTGTTCGAGGCATCACCGGCCTCACTCGTTTCGGCGCCCGCAGTTGTCCCTGTGGTTGCATACGCCGGAAGTGATGTACTACAAAGAAGTGCCATCACAAGCATCAGCACACATACACGCTTTAGATTCAATTTTGATTTTTGCTTTTTCATTCCGATAACTGCCTTTCTTTTCACTCGTCGCCCTTCGCTCTCCGATGCAACGCATAAACAACGTCCTTGTTGTTTACCTTTGTGATTCTGTGTTATTTTTCTGCATGTCTTGTATTATACAAAGAAAAGGTTACATCTAGGTTACACGAAACCCACAAATATACTTTTTTGATTCCTCATGTGACATTTGTGTTATTCTGTGCTATCACGTCTGTACTACACACTATTTTTTGTACTACAAAAAATTAGTTTGTAGTACCATTATCTGGCAAATTTGTGTATATATTGGCATTAATTTGCGAAAAAATTATGAAATCCACCAAAGTTTTCGTTTTTTATTTTATAGGAATCGATACTTTTTTGCTGTTCTTGTGCTGTTATATTTTGATAGCAACAACAGATTACGCATGTGCCTTGCATCATTTTCGCCTATAAATATTCAAATAAAAACACGGCATAAGCGCCATTAAACGCTTGATGCTGTGTTTTTGTGAATGATGTGCCATGCACTCGCTCATTTCGTTCGTACAATCGAATGTCAATCAAATTTTCAACTTGTAAATCAATTCGCCTTCTTTAGTGCAGCGGTACGTAACACCCGGTTTTATTCATAGGGTAAATGAAAGCAAAATTTTTTCGCTCATCACTTGCGTGTATCGTTTGCATTCATCCTACATCCAATTTTAGAATCCTTGTTATTTCACTCCATCTTCCTTCAAATAAAAAACCAGCTATGCCCAAAGGCATAACTGGTTTTTGGCGGAGAAGGAGGGATTTGAACCCTCGCGACGCTTTCACGCCCTACTCCCTTAGCAGGGGAGCCTCTTCGACCTCTTGAGTACTTCTCCGTGTCAAATCGTTGTCTTATTCAGTTTACATCAAAAAAATGGCGGAGAGGGTGGGATTCGAACCCACGGCCCCTTGCGGAGTCACTGGTTTTCAAGACCAGCTCCTTAAACCACTCGGACACCTCTCCTCTCATAGCTGCGTCCAGATGCCTAATTATTGTAGCACATAAACATTTATCCTGTCAATTATTTTCGAATAAAATAATACTATTTTTCTTTCGATTCTTCAAAAACAGTTAAAATTTGGCGTAAACTTTGAACAGGCAGCTGCCCCGGGGCAGAACCATCCTCCGTACAACCAAACGTAACAGCCGAACCTGTAAAGTGCCCACTGATGCGGCTAATTTGCCCAAGTGTGCCCATAGACATGGTGATAAATGGATGGTCTGCCTCGTGCGAATACTCTTCACTGATAGACAAAAGGCTAAGTACGTCCACAAAACGCCTTGGCATAACTGCCAATTTTGGAATATCAGCCCCTAGCTCGCGCATCCTGCGCAAACGGCTTAACATGGCCTCTTTCGAAGGAGTTCCATGCATATCATGGCTAGAAATCACCACAGCAACACCTTTGCTTTTTGCCTCTTCCACAAGCAGGGCAAGAAGATCATCTTTGCAGGAAAGTTCAATATCGATCATATCAATGCTTTCACTTGCTATCATCAAACGCAAAAGAGAGCCATACGCGCTTTGTTTTAATTCACGCTTTCCGCCTTCCGCTGCGCTGCGAAAGGTAAGCAACAACGGTGTGCTTTTTAAGGCAGCTCTCAAATTTTTCACAAGACGCAAAAGGGTGATGTCATCCATAGCGGGTAGATAATCAAGGCGCCATTCAACTAAATCTGCGGCAGAAGCTCTGGCCAAAATGGCACTCCATATTAAAGTATCATCACTTGTGTCTACTAAGGGAACGCATATTTTTGGGGACCCATCCCCAAAATGAACACCGCGAACAGATACAAGATTACTCATGAGTTTCTCCTTTGTCTTCATTATTTTCTTTCAAAACGGGAGGCGTTTTTTCCGTTTTTTGTTTTTTAATACGCTCATATCTTTTTTTCATATAGCTAGATACTTTATTATCCAGCATAGAATTCCACTCGTCTAATTTGCTTTTTTGTAGGCTATCGGCCCCAAAACGGTATTCCCGTATCGAAGCGTTAAGCAAGGCGCCCACCACCACCGTCATGGCTGAATATTCTAGCCAGAACATGAGGATGAAAAAAGAACTCAGCGCCCCATAGCTAGACAAAGAGCGTGTAGCCACACGCACATAAAAAGCAAACAACTGCACCAAAATCAAAAGGCCTAGTGTGGAAAAAAGGGCCCCGGGCATGGCTTCTTTAATGCGCACTTTGGCAGAAGGTGTGATGAGATACACCTGTACAAGCAAAAAAAACACCAAGATAAGCACCACAGGCCATTTTAAGTTTTCGATAGTATTTTGCATAGAGCTTAGCCAGCCAAACACAGGCGATAAAAAAGAAATCAACATATCGCTAAAACTAAGCAACAACAATAAAATTGCCGAAGAGCCTAAAAAAAGCAAAACACTTACAAAACCAACAAGGCGCCGCACCACATAGTTGCGATCTCTGGAAATGCCATACGCGGCGTTCATGCTGTTTTGCAGGCAGCTGATGACACGGCTGGACGACCACAGCAAAGCGATAGTAGAAATGGAAAGCAAACCACCGCTGCTGCTTTGCAACAAGCTAAGCATGATAGGCTTTACAGCGGGAAGCAGTGCCTCCGGTATTAAGATGGATAAATATTCCACCAAGCCATCCGGTGTAATGTGAAATAGAGGCAACAAGTTGCCAAGGAAAATCAAAAAAGGGAACAACGACAACAAGGCGTAAAACGCAATATATACTGCCGATGAAACCAAGGAGGCCTGTTGACATCGTTTGATGAAAATACGTGCAAAACGCACCGTATTTTCTTTAACACGTTCCATACATAACAAGCCTTCCTTTCAGCAGAGGTATCTAACTCGTATAGAATGGCAAAAAGCGTTTAAAACAATGCTGTTACAAGGCTTGCAAGCAACGGCAAGGTAACCATGGACAAAACGGTGGACAGAAGGAGAAGCCTTGAAGAAAACACAACATCCCCTTTATAAGAGGTGGCCAAAGCCGGCGTAGATACAGCAATGGGCATGCCAAGCGACAATGTAATCACGCCGGCCACCACAACCGGTGTATTAAGCAAAAGCAAGATGCCCATTGCAAAAAGTGGGATGATGACAAGACGCAAGGCCGAAAACCAAAACCCGACACGAAATAATGTGGAGCGTAAATCGATGCTAGCCAAAATAGCGCCAATAGGCAGCAGTGCAATGGGTGTTGCACTATGCGCAAGCAGTTCCACCGCTTCTAAAACCATCGTGGGTGGCTGCAAGCCCAGCATCATAAACACAAACCCAAGAAAAACAGCTATCAGTGTTGGATGCATGAGTTGCTTAACAACGGAAACTCTCTTTTTTTCAGGCGGAAGAAAAAGGCGAAAGGAAAAAAGAAACATAAAAAAGTTCAGTGGAATCATAAAAGCGGTTAAATAAAGCACGCCTTCTGCACCATAAAAACTTTCGATGATGGGTAGACCAATAAATGCCACATTGGGGCTGGTGAGTGAATATCGCAAAATCGTTTGCTGCTTTGGGCCAAATTTCCGAAATAGTACTTTGGCGGCAAAATAACATAAGCCTTCAATGATAAACACAAAAACAACAACAAAGAAAAAGTCATACAATTGTGTTTTGCTTGGCACTGTGGTGGCCAGTGTGTAAAACAAACTACACGGTATCAACACATTTATACAAAGAAAACTAAGAAAATGGCGCACATTGTGCTCGATATGACCGGTTTTGGCCAAAAAGTAGCCCACTAAGGTGATGAGAATGAGAATAATCTGCCTTTCGATAATTCCACCAACCACTAACACCGGCAGCACCCCCTTCGTTTAACCGTATGTGTATTCATTTTTAAGCACGTTCTATTTTCAAAAACAGTTCCTCTCTATTAAACCATATTTTTCGATTGATGACAAATAAAAACAAAACAAAAAGCAGTAAAATGGCATGACAAAATTCGCGCAGAAAGATTTGCAATTGCAACTCTTTTTTGATACAATGAGCCACAACCTTTTTGGCAAAAACAAGAAAAAGAAAGAATAAGGAGATGCATTCATGAAAATGAAAGTAATTGGTTTGTGCATGTTCTGTGTTTTTTTCTGTAGTGCATGCACAAACAATGAAAATGTACAAAATAGTTCGTCACAGCAATTAGTTTCCACATCATCTTCACAGGCGCCATCGGCAAGTGCATCCACAGGCTCTTCTATGCAAAACCTCGCAGCCGAGCCTCTTGTTTACCGTGGCGAAATCACAGCCCTTTCCGACGAGGGAATCACTGTAAGCCAGTTGCCCGGTTATAATTACGGGCAAGAAAGCATCGTATTTTTGCTGGAAGAGCAAAGCGAAG
Organism: uncultured Oscillospiraceae bacterium; assembly: GCA_964370195.1. GTDB lineage: Bacteria > Bacillota > Clostridia > Oscillospirales > Ruminococcaceae > JAAYCI01. The sequence goes on along the minus strand of CAYJIH010000020.1, from coordinate 22,882 downwards.
AACTCGCCCTTGGTATGTATGTGCAAGTGCAGTATGATGGTGTTCTTACACGCTCTATTCCGCCGCAAGCCACCGCACTATCCGCCGAGGTGCTCGCACCGATGGCAGACGGCGTATTGTGGGGTGGCAGCATCTTAACATCCGAAGAAACCGAAGACGGATATCGCCTAGAATTGCAAGCCGAAATCCCAAGGCAGGAACTCGTGATTTTAAACGTGCCCTTTCTTGCGTTAGAAGGCTTAGACGCGAGTGATTTGGTCGAAGGCACAAAGGTGTTGGCTATCACAAATGGTGCTATGACAGCCAGTTTACCACCACAAGTTTCAGCAATTGTGTTGCTACCACTGGAAGAATAAGGCCCGCAAACACATGATAAGCAATGGAAAAGGGAGAGGTTTGATGCAGATGAAAGTGGCTTTATTGCAATTACCCATTGGCCTTGACAAAGAACAGAACGTACAGCACGCTTGCAAGCAAGTGGAAAAAGCGGCACAACAAGGGGCCGATATCGTCGTGTTGCCCGAAATGTTTTGTTGCCCTTATTCCGGAAAATACTTCCGTGCGTATGGCGAAGCACAAGATGGACCCGTACAAAGGGTGTTGTCTGCTTTAGCAAAGCGCCTTGGTATTATTTTGGTGGGCGGTTCTCTGCCGGAGCTAGAGGGAGAAAATGTATACAACACGTCCTTTGTGTATGATGCGCAGGGAAGGCAAATTGCCCGCCATCGAAAAGTACATTTGTTTGATATCCAAATAAAAAATGGCCAGCATTTTCAAGAATCGAAAACACTAACAGCCGGGCAAAACATTACAACGTTCGACACACCGTTTGGAAAAATGGGGCTTTGCATTTGTTTTGATATGCGCTTTGAGGAGCTGGCGCGGCTGATGGCCTTAAGCGGTGCGGTTTGCATTTTTGTGCCGGCCGCCTTTAATATGACAACAGGCCCTGCCCATTGGGAATTGATGTTCCGCCAACGTGCCGTAGACAACCAACTATTTACGTTTGGTGTTTCGCCCGCACGCGACGAAAAAGGCATTTATGTGGCATACGCCAACAGCATTGCGGTAAACCCATGGGGCGAAGTGCTTGCACGCTGTGGGGCAAAGGAAGAGGTTTTAATGGTAGACGTGGATTTGGAGCAGGTGAATGCCATTCGCGAACAGCTGCCTATTTTAGCGGCACGCCGCACAGATTTATACAGCATAACAGAAAAAAATCCATAAAAGTATAAAGAACACGAATACACATAAAAAAGAGGCACAGTGCAATGCACTGCGCCTCTTTTTTAGATTGTTTATTTACCCAATTTTTCGTTGAGCATGGCTTGCACGCTTAAAGGCAAACCAAACAAATTGATAAAACCTTCTGCGTCGGCATGATTAAAGAAGTTACCGGTGGCAAAGCTGGCAATTTCTTCATTGTGCAAACTGTATGGGCTGGTAACCCCAGCGTTGATGATATTGCCTTTATACAATTTCAATTTCACTTCGCCGCTCACGGTTTCTTGTGTTTTGTCTACAAAAGCATCCATGGCCTCACGCAGTGGTGTATACCATTGGCCATTGTAAATCAAATCGGCCAATTTTTGTGCCACCACTTGTTTAAAGTGAGATGTTTCTTTGTCTAGGCAAATGGTTTCCAGTACTTCATGTGCGTGATAAAGGATGGTGCCACCAGGCGTTTCATACACACCACGGCTTTTGATGCCCACAAGGCGGTTTTCTACAATATCCAAAAGGCCAATGCCATTGGCGCCACCCAGTTCATTCAGTTTCTCAATCATGGAAACGCCATCAATGCGTTCGCCATTTAGCGCCACGGGAATGCCTTTTTCAAAGGTAAGGCTTAGCTCTGCGGCAACATCAGGAGCCTTCATTGGGCTCACACCCAGCTCTAGAATATTGTCGTACTGTGGCTCGTTGGCCGGGTCTTCTAAATCGAGGCCTTCGTGCGAAAGATGCCACAAGTTTTTGTCTTTCGAATAGCTGGTTGTGCGATTGATTGTGAGCGGAATGTTGTGTTTTTCTGCATATTCAATGGCTTCTTCACGGCTGGAAATATCCCACTCGCGCCACGGTGCAATGATGGTAAGGTATGGGTCGAACGCTTTGATGGTCAGCTCAAAACGTACTTGGTCGTTGCCTTTGCCGGTGGCGCCATGGCAAATGGCATCGGCCCCTTCTTTTTTAGCAATTTCCACCAATGCTTTCGCAATGGGAGGGCGCGCAAAGCTTGTGCCCAAAAGATACCCTTCGTATTTTGCACCGGCTTTGAGTGTGGGCCAAATAAAGTCTTCCACCAGCTCCTTGCGAATGTCGGCGATATACAATTTGGAAGCGCCTGTGTTAAGTGCACGCTCTTCTAGGCCGTGCAGTTCTTCTTTTTGGCCCACATCTGCGGCCACACAAATCACTTCGCAATCATAATTTTCTTTTAGCCATGTAATGATGATGGAGGTGTCTAGACCGCCGGAATAGGCAAGTACAACTTTTTTAATATCTTGTTTGTTTTTCTTAGGCATGGTATGTCCTTTCTGTTCCTAAACGAATAGGTTCTATCACAAATTTCTATAAACATAATTATACACCACTTGCGAAATAAATCAAGCAATTTATGCATAAATATTCTTTTAGTTCTATTTTTATTCACAAATAGGTGGAGTAATGCGAATTTAATTCGCTTACAAATTCATCCAGCTTTCGTCTCGTGGGTTCTTTTGAAAGGCTTGTAATTTGGCCAAATCTTCCGCCTTGATGGTGTTTTGGCTCAGCGCTTCTTCCACAAGAGCCTCATAGTTCGACAGTGTGGCAAGTTTTACATTGGCAGCAGCCATTTTTTCAAGCCCAGCAGTTAAATTGTAACTAAAAATAGCTGCAATGCCCAGCACTTCACAGCCCGCTTCCTGCAAAGCGGCCACCACTTCTAGTACAGAGCCGCCGGTGGAAATCAAATCTTCAATAACCACCACTTTTTGGCCCGGCTGCGCTTTACCTTCAATGCGGTTTTCGCGCCCATGCCCCTTTGCAGAGCCACGCACATAACACATCGGCAAATTCAAAATATCCGCCACCAAAGCTGCATGTGCAATTCCTGCGGTGGCAGTGCCGGCCACAAGTTCTGCCCCGGCAAATTCTTTTTGTACCACCTCTGCAAGGCCTTGCTCTACATGGCCTCTTACCTCGGGGGAAGAAAGTGTGAGCCGATTGTCGCAATAAATAGGGCTACGAATGCCGCTGGCCCAAGTAAAAGGATCGTTTGGGCGAAGAAATACCGCACCAATAGACAATAAATCTGCAGCGATGCTACGTGGGGTGATGTTCATAATAGTTCCTCCTTGAAAAGAGTTGCCTTTCCAATAACACCGGTGTATAACAACTCATTTGATAAATTTATGTGTACAATTACTCTGCACCGTTTAAAAATTCGTGTTTCATTTTGGCATAGGCTGCGGCGGGGTCTTCGGCGGCTGCGATGGGGCGGCCCACCACGATATAGTCGCTGCCAATTTTGGCTGCTTGTGCCGGTGTGGTAACGCGGCTTTGGTCGCCAATATCACCACTTGGATATCGAATGCCCGGTGTAACCGTAAAAAATTCGCTTCCACAACGTTGTTTAACAAGGCCGCCCTCTAATGGGCTACACACAACGCCGTCTAAGCCGGCCTCTTTGGCGTTGTGCGCCCAATGGGTTACCACGTCGGCCACAGGCTGTTTTAATAGCAGTTCTTCTGCAAGAACTGCTTCCGAAAGGCTTGTGAGAACGGTAACGGCAATCAAGGTGGGGCGCTGGCCACTGGCGCCCTCGGTAAGACCTTCCAGTGCAGCTTCCATCATGGCCTTGCCACCTGCGGCATGCAAGTTAACCATAGAAGCACCAAGCCCAGCCAATGTTTTCATGCTGCGTTTTACCGTGTTTGGAATATCGTGTAGTTTTAAATCTAAAAAAACATTGTGCCCGCGTGCTGTGGCTTCGCGCACGATATCGGGGCCAGCAGAATAAAATAATTCCATACCAATTTTAACATACGGTTTTTCTTCGCGAAAACCGTCTAAAAAACGGAACGTATCCTCTTTTGAGGAAAAATCACAGGCGATAATAACATCTTTTGGTTTAGACATGATGGCTCCTTCCGATGATGGATTGAATATTTTCTAGGCCGTATGCCTGCATAAGCAACGGCAAGGCTTTTAGTATTTCCGGGCATGCAAATGGATCCACAAGATTTTGGGCCCCCACCTGCACAGCACACGCGCCAGCCGAAAGAAACTCCAGCACATCTTCGGCACAGGCGATGCCACCCACGCCAATAATGGGCAAAGAAGTGGCTTTGCGCACTTCATACACCATACGCAGTGCAACCGGTTTTATTGCCGGGCCCGAAAAACCACAGCTGCCCGTGGAAACAATTGGCTTTCCACTGCGTGGGTCAATGCGCATGCCAAGCAAAGTATTTACAAGAACCAGCCCATCGGCGCCGGCCGCTTCACACGCTTTGGCAATTTCAGAAATATTCGTAACATTTGGCGAGAGCTTAATTAAAACCGGTTTTTTAACACAGGCTTTCACAGCTGCGGTTACTTCGGCAGCCGCTTTCGCAGACGTACCAAAAGCCATCCCTCCCCCGTGTACATTGGGGCACGAAACATTGATTTCCAAAAGCTGAGTTTCATTGTCTGCATCAAATTTTTGAGCAACATAAACATATTCATCTAGAGAAAAACCACTGATATTTGCAATAATTGCCCCATCATACACTTCTCGTAAGCGAGGAATTTCACGTTCAATTACCGTTTCCACCCCAGGGTTTTGCAAGCCTATGGCATTCAACATTCCGCTGGCGCATTCTGCAATACGCGGCAAAGCGTTGCCATATCGCGCATCTTTTGTGGTACCCTTTAAGCAGATGCCACCCAGTTCATTGAGGTTAAACCAGCGCGCCATCTCGTAGCCAAAACCGAAGGTGCCACTGGCCGGAATGATTGGGGTTTTTAGGGAAACGCCGCAAATTTCGGTGCGTAAATCCACAGGATATCCTTCACTCATGCAAACGTCACCTCCTCGCTAAACAACACCGGCCCTTCTAAACAAATGCGCTTTGTGCCTGTAAGTGTTTTACAACTACATCCATAACATGCGCCAAAGCCACAAGCCATCCGTGCTTCAAAACTAAGCTGACCTTGTGCCTTGTTTTGTTCGCCCAAAGCATGCACAGCCTGCAACATTTTTTCGGGCCCACATGTATAATAGTACGTATACTCCAATGTATTTAAAACAGTGGCCACCGTGCCTTTTACCCCCTGCGAGCCATCCATTGTAGCCAAATGCACCGGACATCCCAGGGCCATAAACTCCTGGTGATAAAAAACATCCGCCTTGCTGTTAAAGCCCAAAACCACCGTGGGCGGCTCACCTTTTTTAGCCAAGCGTTTCGCCACATCATACAGCGGCGGCACACCTACACCACCACCCACCAGCACGGTTTTCTCCTCGTTTGTTTCCTTTAAGGTAAAGCCATTTCCAAGCCCTGCCAGTAAATCTAACTGTGTGCCGGGGCTATACATGGCCATGCGTGCAGTGCCACGCCCCACCACCTTATAAATCAGCACAATGCCACCTTCCACCACTTCACAAACGGAAATGGGGCGGCGTAAATAGAAACCATCCACACGGATATTAACAAACTGCCCGGGTGCTGTAAATGGTTCTGTGTCGCCCGAAAGGCGCATCAAAAATACATCCTGTGCAATGTTTTGGTTGTATTCCAGTGTGTAAACTGCATTTTTGGGCATACCTTCCTCCTTTCACAAAAAAACAAATAAAATAGAAATTAAATCCAAATAAATACGATTTTATAAACTCATTGTACTGTGTGCATCATTATATACAGTAAGTACAGGCCAACCTGTAAGAGATAACCCCTCAAACGGCATACTGCATCCTTTGCTTTTAAATTGTTCGGCACGAATGGTGTGGCTAGCGCTGAGGTTTAACAAGGTGAAATCAGCCGGCATGCCCGCCTCAATAAAAGCCTGTTTTTCTAAAAGCACACCACGTGGGCCTACCGTAAACAAGGAAAGCAATTTTTCCAAAGAGATAAAACCTGTTTTTACAAGTTTTGTATACAGCAAAGGAAAGGCAAACTCTAGGCCAACAATGCCACATGGCGATGTGGCAAAACCACCTTTCTTTTCTTGTGCTGTGTGTGGGGCATGGTCGGTGGCAATGGCATCTACCGTGCCATCTTTTACGGCTTCCAGTGCCGCCTTTCTATCCGTTTCACTGCGCAGTGGCGGGTTCATTTTAAAGCAACCATCATCGGCCGAAATATCCTCACAACTTAAAACCAAATGATGAGGCGCTACTTCGCACGTAACGGGAAGGCCCCGCCGCTTTGCTTCGCGAACAAGCGCAAAACTACGCTCGGCCGACGTATGACAAATATGCAAGCGGCATCCTGTTTCTTCACAAAGACGAATATTTCGCTCCACCTCAGCCGCTTCACTCTCGCACCCCACACCTTGCCAGCCTTTTTCTTTTGCAAGCGTGCTGCCCTCTTGAATGCAAATGCCATCCGCAGGCAATAGGTCATCCACCTCACAATGTGCTGCGATAAACCGTTTGTTTTTTGCACAAAGATGCATCGCCTTGCGCATGAGGTCCTCGCTTTGCACACCGCGTCCATCATCGGAGAAGCCCGGCACACGCAAGGCCAGCGCTTCCATCTCGGACAATGTTTCTCCTTTTTCCCCCACGCTGATGGCGGCATAAGGCAAAACACGCACAACAGCGTGCTCCTGAATGGCGGCTTCTTGCACTGCAAGGTTTTGAATGCTATCCGGCACCGGATTTACATTTGGCATGGAACACACCGTGGTAAAACCACCGGCCAAAGCTGCGCGCGTGCCACTTTCCACCGTTTCCTTTGCCTCAAAGCCCGGCTGACGCAAATGAACATGTAAATCTGTAAACCCGGGCGACAATACACAGCCGGTGGCATCATATCGCTCCGCACCTTCGTCTTGCAAATGCTCGCCCACAGAAAGTACCATGCCGTTTTCCAAGAGGAGGTCGCTTGCAATGCAAGAGATTCCATTCCACAATTGTGCATTTTGAATTAACAGTCTTCTCATAACACGTTTCCTTTTCTACCTTAAACACTTCGGCTGTCTACATTGCTCACAAGTTCTTCTATCACGCTATCCACTTGCTCGTCTTCTGTGTGATGCAAGTGAAGCAGATATTGAAAATCCCCACGTAGCCAGTAAACCATCACCGTGGTATCTTCCATATGGCGCACACGCACGGATATATTGTCAATGGTGCGCTCTTCGCCCACATTGGGGGTAAGGTTTGCATACGTTGTGTGTAAGTCGGGCCCGTCTGTAAAGGCCACACGCAGCACAGGATGCATATCTTCACCCGCATCATATTGAATTTGCCCAAACCAGCCGTCCAAGGCAAAAAAACGCTCTGCCAAAAGACCGTCATGGCTGGGATAAGACACAAGGTCAAACCCAAGGGTTGGGCCAAAATCCCCATTGTCGTAAGGGATGATTTCCACCGGATCCGGAGGCGGCGCATCAGGATCTGGCGAATCTTGTATGATTTGCCAACGATCTTGAAGCATGCGAGAAAAATTGTCTCCGGCATTGCTTGTGCATGCCGTTGTCAGCATCACCATTGCCACCAAAAAGCAAAAGATAAACCCTCTCTTTTTCATGCGCGCACCTTCTCCCATTTTGTTTCTTTTAGTATACATTAAATTTAAAAAATTGAAAAGGTAAAGCGTTTATTTTACGCATACGTTCTGTGTAAGAATGTTTCATAAACGTACAAAACATAAATTAAAGCGAAAATAATACAAATTGTAATATACAACTTGTATTATTTTCGCCAAAAACAACAAAATGTTAAAATGTACAGCCAATTCTATACGTCCACCGGCTGATATTCTTGCTCGCAGTAACGGCAACGGTACTGCTGCTGTTCTTCTGTGCGAGAGAAAATTTGATCAAGGCCACGCTCTACGCTTGTGATGCAACGTGGGTTTTTGCACTGCACCACATTCACCACCTGTTTTGGAGGCGTAAGGCGTTTTTTTGCCGCAATTTTCCCATCCACAATGATGTTCACCGTAATATTGGGGTTGATAAAGCCCAACACTTCCAAATTCACATCAATTTCATCTTCAATTTTGATGATATCTTTACTTTTCGTTTTGTTGCTACGCGCATTTCGAATTACAGCAACGGTGCAACTCAGTTTGTCTAAATCTAAAAGACGCACAATTTCCATGCCTTTTCCGGCCTCTATATGGTCAATCACAACGCCACGCTCTATGCTGTCTATGTTCATACCTTTACCCCCAGCAATGTCAAAATCAAGGCCATACGGGCATATTTACCGTATAAAGCCTGTTTAAAGTAAACGGCACGCGGGTCGCTATCTACCTCGGTGGAAATTTCATTCACACGCGGCAGTGGATGCAACACCAGCAGGTCTTCTTTTGCCAGCTTCATTTTCTTTTTGTCCAAAATATAACTGTCGCGCAAGCGCACATAATCTTCCTCGTTGAAAAACCGTTCGCGCTGCACACGTGTCATGTAAAGCACGTCTAAGTCTCCCATCGATTTATCCAAAAGCTCCACTTCGCAAACCTCGGCATTGTTGCGCTTCATTTCGTCCACAAGATAACCCGGTAAGCGAAGCTCTTGCGGGCTAATCAGCACAAAGCGAACATTTTTTCTTGGAAGCAAGGCTTGTACAAGCGAGTGCACCGTGCGGCCAAACTTCAAATCGCCACAAAGGCCGATGGTAAAGTTTTCCAAAGCAGGTGTTTGTTTGCGCAAGCTTCGGATGGTCATAAGGTCAGTCAGGGTTTGTGTGGGATGTTGATGCCCACCATCGCCCGCGTTGATAACCGGAATGGCTGAATTGTTGGCTGCCACAAGTGCCGAGCCCTCTTTGGGGTGGCGGATGGCGGCGATGTCTGCATAATGCTCCACCACACGAATGGTGTCTGCTATGGTTTCGCCTTTTGTGGCAGAAGAGGAATCGGCCGAAGAAAAACCGAGTACTCCACCCCCAAGCTCCATCATAGCAGCTTCAAAACTCAAACGGGTGCGAGTGCTCGGTTCAAAAAATAATGTGGCCAGCTTTTTTCCATTACATAATTGCGAAAAGGCCGATGGATTGTCGGCTATTTGCGCCGCCAATTGTAAAAGTTCGTCTGTTTCGGCAATGGATAAATCGGTGGATGAAATGAGATGTTTCAGTGTCATTACCTCCCTTGTAATTGCTTTTGTATTGAGGAAAAGTGAGCGCACACAAAAATATTGTACAGCCTTCCCCAAGCGAACATGCTTTTTCTTCTCATTATTATGCCGTAAATAGCGACGAAAATCAAGAGGAAAGTTTTACGTTTTATAAAAATACGTAGCTTGTGTTTGCGAGTTTGGCATAGTATGATAGAAAATAGAAGAAAAAGACCTAAAAATATATCGGAGGTGCTATTTTGAGACGCAGTGGGGTTTTATTGCCAATTTCATGTTTGCCTGCCCCGTTCGGAAAAGGGGGGCTGGGGCGGGATGCATACCGGTTTGTGGATTTTTTAGCTACAGCAGGGCAAGGGCTGTGGCAAGTGAACACATTGCCCACTGCACAAAAGCGAGGCACCTGTGTGTTTGCCGGCCGTGTGGATTGGATTGACCTAGACTTGCTGTGCGAAGAAGGGCTTTTAAAAAAAGAGGAACAAACTCATCTTTATGAAACTTCAAGCACATTTTTGAGAAAAGCACACACTGCAGCACTTATAAAAGCGGCCGGACGCCAAAGCAAAACAGCACCGGATTATCTGCGCTTTAAAGAAGAAAATGAGGCATGGCTGGACGATTATGCCCTGTTCATGTCGCTTCGAGAGGCCCAAGGGGGCAAACCACTACACGAGTGGCCCGAAGCTTTGCGCCGCCGCAATTCCTATGCGTTAAAAACAGCAAGCACACGCTTGGCCACACGGATGGATTTTTGGCGTTGTGTACAGTTTTTCTACCATCGGCAATGGCGTGCTTTAAAGAAATATGCCAATGCAAAGGGCATCCAATTGGCAGGCGAGTTACCGTTTTTTGTATCGGCCGATTCGGCCGATGTTTGGGTATACCCTGAGCTTTTTCAGGCAGGGCAAGCCAAAATAGGGGCAACAACATATGATTGGCCACAACACAAACGCAGCCGTTTTGCATGGTGGCTGGCACGGCTTTCGCATGCCGCAAACCAAATGGACACCATTCGCATGCCACACTTCCAAGGGTTTGCCGGCGAATGGGTGCCCGAAGCAAAAGAGGATGCCAAAAGTGAACTTATTTGGAAAGCGGGCCCCGGCACTGATTTTGTAAGAGCCCTACACCGTGCTTTGCCAAACATAAACCTCCTTACCGAGGATGGAACAACACTTTGCGAAGACGCTTCGGCTTTATTGGCATACAGTGGATTTGCCGGCACAAAGGTGTTGCAACACGCGTTTTCTGCACAAGGCGATAAAAGCGCCTTGCCACATAGGCACGCACAACACGTGGTTTTGTACACAAGCGAAAGCGCCAAGCACTCACTAGAGCATTGGCAAAACACGGCAGATCCTGCAGAGCTTGCCCTTGCGCGTCGTTATTTTGGCATTCACGATAACACGATTTTGCACAATGCCTTTTTGCATGCAGCACAAGCAAGTGTAGCAAAAACAGTGGTGATTCCCCTTTGGGACTGGCTGCCGCTTTGTGGTGGCTCATCTCTGCCTAAAAATAGTACTTCGTTTACGGTTACACAGGCAGACTTAAGCCATTGGCTGGCAGCGGAAATGCGCGAGCTAGCCACATTGTACGAACGCAAAGCACCGCAGGAGCCTCTTATCAAAAATAAGGTGCGCAAAACAAAAATCACTTTTTTTCAAAAAGGGGCGGGAAAAGAACATGAATAATCAAAGTAAGCTGATTTACACAAGAGAGGAAATGAAACGAGCAGAAGCCGCCGCCGATGCTGCCGGCACATCTTACGAAGAGCTGATGGAAAATGCCGGATGTGCCGCGGCAAAAACACTGATGAAATGGGCAACGCCAAACACAACCATGCTGTTGTTATGTGGCAGCGGAAATAATGCCGGTGATGCATTTGTTTTAGCAAGAATATTGGCCGAACAAGACATAAAAATATCTTTTTTGCCTTTTGGGGAACTTATGGAAAAGCCATATTCTCCACTGGCCGTTTTAAACCTAGCGCGCCTGCCACACAACGTACAACGCGTGTGCATGGAAACAGCCTTTTGGCAAGCTGATATTATTGTAGACGCTGTATATGGAACCGGTTTTCGTGGCGCACTGCCACCGCTTGTGCAAAAAGCATTTGGTATGGCAAATGCCTCGCCCGCACTTCGTGTGGCGTTAGACATTCCAAGTGGCCTAGACTGTGACACAGCACAGCAAAGCGAGGGATGTTTTCGCGCCGCACACACCCTTTGCTTTGGGGCATATAAACCGGCTTTGTTACAAAAAAACTGTGCAGACATCGTGGGCACAGTGCATTGTTTAGACATTGGACTGTAAAACAAAAAAGGAACCTAAGCAGAAAAAATTCTTGCTTAGGTTCCTTTTTTATGGTTTATTTTTCTGTAGCGGCAGCCTCTTCCTCAAGGCCCTGCATATGGCGGCAATGACGATGTGAAATATCACAAAAAGGCATATTTGTAGATTCCCCACAGCGACATAGTGTCATGCGGTTGCGTGTTTCATATGGTGTGCCATCTGCGCTTTCTAGCGCAATGCCGCCTTTTACCCAAAGTGGCCCAAGGCAATTGGCGGGGGTATCTTGTATAGGGCAAATTTCTTTTGGCAAGGTAGGCTCAATCGTTTCGCCTGTTTTTTTGTCCACCACTGTAAGACGTCCTGATGCACATTGGGCGCATTCTTCAATGGCCAACTCACGGTTCTTCTCTGTGTAAGATTCAATGGCTGCCGTCCATGCACCAACACCACGATCGCAAAATCGTGCCGAGCAACACAAATTCTCATCATCCATTATGTTCAAATAAGCACCTTCATACACTTTACAACGTTCTTTATAAGGATGAAGCTCCTTATTTTCGGCACCTTCAAAACCCACCATTATGTGGGCACCACTACAAAACGGCATGTTTTTAGATTGCCCACAGCGACATAGATAATACGTTCCTTCTGTGCCGGTGTATACATGCCCTTGTGCCCATGCTTCACTTACATTGTTTTCATCCGCCTGAATTAGAGCCTCCTGCATTGGCACACCGCCACTTACTTCATAAGGGCCATGCTCTTTAATTTTAATTTTCTTTTCCATAAATACACCACCACTTTTGTAAGTTTTTGAAAAGCCATCCGTTCGCCTATTTCAAAGAAAATAGCAAACGTGTGCATTTACAGTATAAAGTGAAGTTGCAGCGAGATTTAGGAAAAATTGTCATTTCATTCGCAATTATTTTAGGGCATGCCAATGCCTTGCACAGCTGCAGCGTTTTTCAAAACCCTATAAAAATACTAGCGGTATTCCGGCGTGCGCACATGATACGATGTGTGTAAAATATGGTGGCACTTTTCACCGTTTACTTCGCCCAAAAACTCCTCGTACACGGTTTTTACCACGGGATTTTCATGACTTTTTCGCAAAGTTTTTTCGGTATCCTCTTGGTATAAAGCCGCCGAACGCAATGCCTTAAGATCAAAGAAGTTTCGGATAGAGGCACTTTGGCTGGGCTGGCCACCACCGTTGATACAGCCACCCGGGCATGCCATAATTTCAATGATATGGTACGGGCTTTTCCCTGCCTCCACATCACGCAAAATACGCTCTACATGAGACATACCCGACACAGAACATACACGCAGTGTGATGCCGGCCACGGTGTATTGTGCCTCTTTCACGCCCTCGTTTCCACGCACTTCATGGAACTCCGGTGCAGGCAAAGCCTCGCCGGAAAGTTCTTCCACCGCCGTACGCAATGCGGCTTCTAAAACACCACCGGAAGCACCAAAAATAACAGCGGCACCGGTGGATTCGCCCAGCGGTGTATCAAATGTTTCGTCGGGCAATTCTGTAAAAGCAAGACCGGCACGTTTAATCATGCGCGAAAGCTCTCGTGTGGTTAAACTTACATCATTGTCGCGTATGCCGGCGCCGGCCGCACACATATCATAGCGGTCCAGCTCAAATTTTTTCGCAGTGCACGGCATAATGGAAACCACAAACAGTTTTTCCGGTGGAATGTTTAACTTTTGGGCAAAATACGTTTTAATCAAGGCTCCCATCATGCCTTGTGGGCTTTTACACGAAGAGATATGACGGAACAAATTTGGATGCAATGTTTCGCAATATTTGCTCCAACCGGGGCAACAACTGGTGAGAAGAGGCAATTTTCCGCCGTGCTGTACACGGTTTAAAAATTCATGTGCCTCCTCAATTATGGTAAAGTCGGCCGCGGTATCTGTGTCGAACACATAGTCAAACCCCAGATATTTCAGCGATGCCACCATTTTACCTTCCACATTTGTACCAATGGGCATGCCAAACGCTTCGCCCAAAGTAGCACGAATAGAGGGCGCAGTTTGCGCCACCACCACGGTGTCCGGGTCGGCCAAGGCATGCCAAACTGTTTCCGTGTCATCATGCTCAATCAATGCCCCTGTGGGGCAATTCACAATGCACTGTCCGCAGGAAATGCAGGCAGTTTCCGAAAGTGGCGCTTCAAACGCACAGGAGATATGGGTATTAAAACCACGATGAGACGGGTTGATAACACTTACATGCTGATGGCGACAAGCAGCAACACATCGGCGACATAAAATACACTTATTGTTATCTCGCACAAGATGTAAGGTAGATTTTTCCATTTCATGCCGCTGTCTTTCGCCCACAAACCGCGTGCCATTCACGCCATATTCATGGCATAAAGTTTGCAATTCACAGTCAGTGTTGCGCACACAAGACAAACAATTTTGATCGTGTGTGGAAAGCAAAAGTTCTAAATTGGTGCGGCGGCTTTCTAAAACACGCGTGGTATTTGTGCGCACCTCCATGCCTTCTGTTACCGGGTAAACACACGAAGTAACAAGTGATTTCGCACCTTTTACCTCCACTACACACAAACGGCACGCACCAAGTTCGTTTGATTCTTTCATCCAGCACAAGGTAGGAATGCGAAATCCAACCTCATGGCAAGCCTCTAGCAAGCTAACATCACGGCTCACTTTATAATCACGGCCATTGATTTTGATGGTTACTTTATCCATGAAAAAGCCCCCCTATGCTTTCAAAATTGCTTCAAACCGGCATTTTTCAAAACATGCGCCACATTTGATGCATTTGCTTTTGTCGATGGAATGAGGCTGTTTCACAGTGCCTTCAATCGCATTTACCGGGCATGCACGGGCACACGCTGTGCACCCAATGCATTTATCGGAAATAATTTTAAAATTAAGCAGCGATTTACAAACACCTGCCGGACATCGACGGTGGTTGATGTGCTCCATGTATTCGTCGCGGAAATAGTGCAACGTAGACAACACGGGGTTTGGTGCCGTTTGCCCCAGCCCACATAAACTGTTTTCTTTAATAAAAGTAGCCAGTTCCTCAATTTTATCAATGTCCTCCGGCACAGCGCGGCCGTCTGTAACACGTGTTAAAAGTTCGTACAAACGTTTTGTACCCACACGGCACGGTGTGCATTTCCCGCAAGATTCCTCCACGGTAAATTCTAAAAAGAAACGTGCAATATCCACCATACATGTGGTGTCATCCATTACAATCAGCCCGCCCGAGCCCATCATAGAGCCAATTTCCAGCAAGTTGTCGTAATCAATGGGCACGTCTAATTTTTCGGTGGGAATACAACCGCCGGAAGGGCCACCCGTTTGTGCCGCTTTAAAGCGATGCCCACCGGGAATGCCCCCGCCAATTTCCTCAACAATTTCACGCAATGTGGTGCCCATCGGCACTTCCACAAGGCCGGTGTTGTTGATTTTACCGCCAAGCGCGAACACCTTGGTGCCTTTTGACTTTTCGGTGCCGATAGACGCAAACCAATCTGCACCGTTTAAAATGATGCGGGGCACGTTGGCATACGTTTCCACGTTGTTTAAAATGGTGGGTTTTTCAAACAGGCCTTTCTCTGCCGGAAACGGTGGGCGTGGACGCGGCTCACCGCGGTTGCCCTCAATGCTGGTAAGCAAGGCCGTTTCTTCACCACACACAAAAGCACCGGCCCCCAATTTTATATCCAAAGAAAAATCAAAACCGGAATCGAAGATGTTGGTGCCCAGCAAGCCATACCCTTTCGCTTGTTCGATGGCAAGTGCCAAACGTTTTACAGCAATGGGGTACTCTGCACGCACATACACATATCCCTGGCTGGCCCCAATGGCATAGCCGGCAATCGCCATCGCCTCAATTAGCACATGTGGGTCGCCCTCTAAAATAGAACGGTCCATAAACGCGCCCGGGTCCCCTTCGTCCGCGTTACAACATACATATTTTTGTACATTCCCACGGTTTCCACTGGCAAATTTCCACTTCAGGCCGGTGGGAAAGCCTGCACCGCCACGGCCACGCAAACCGGCTTTTGTAACGGTTTCAATCACATCATCGGGGCTCATTTCGGTAAGCACTTTGCCAAGGGCACGATACCCATCGAACGCAATGTATTCGTCAATGTTTTCGGGGTTGATGACACCGCAATTTCTTAGGGCAATGCGCAATTGCTTTTTATAAAAAGTTGTGTCGTCTAAGCTGGTAACCGCACCACTTTCATCCACCGTTTCTTCGTAAAGCAACCGTGTAACAGGACGCCCTTTTAGTAAATGTTCTTTTACAATTTCGGGCACATCTTCGGCCTTTACGCTAGAGTAAAAGCTGGCCTCTGGGTAAACAACCACAATGGGGCCAAGAGCGCACAAACCAAAGCACCCGGTTTTTATCACACGAACTTCGTCTTGCAGGCCATTTGCAGCAACTTCTCGCTCAAACGCCTCGTGTATAGGGCCGGAGCCGGAAGAGGTACATCCTGTGCCGGCACAAATCATAACATGGCTACGATACATGGAAAACCCTCCTTAATCTCGGTTTTTGGCGCCAATGGTGTATTCTAAAACGGGTGTGCCACCCACTAAATGTTCGGCCACAATGCGCTTTGCTTTTTCAGGTGTTATTTTGATATACGTCACTTTTTCTTTGCCCGGCTCAAACACTTCCGCCACCGGTTCATATTGGCAAATGCCAATGCAACCTGTTTGGCTTACCACCACATTGTCTATTTCACGGCGCTCTACTTCTTGTGCAAATGTGTTTAATACAGTGCGTGCGCCTGCTGCAATGCCACATGTGGCCATGCCCACAAGAACGCGTGTGCTGTTGGAAGAAGCATCGCGGGTATTTTTAACGGTTTTCATCTTATCTCGAATTGCAGCTAATTCTTCAAGGCTTTTCATAATTACCCCCTATATTGGTTATACTGCTTACATGTACACAAAAAGCAACATTCATTTTGCCAAAAAAGCAGCCAGATGTTCGTTGATATAATCGGCAATAAACACGGTTACCGCCGGCTGTGCAAGAGATACCTCTCCCAGTATATCGCGCAGCGCCTGTGTACAATAAAAATATCGCTCTCCACATTCTTTTTCGTAAGAAAACGAAAAGTCCATCTCAGGGCTGCCTGCCGAAAGCGCGGCCATGGTGGCCCCCATATCGCCCAGAGGCATCAAATCGATGTGGCCCATAATAAACACGGCAGATACACAGGTGCCCTGCCCTGGTGTGCTGCTGATAGAAAAACTGCCTCCGGTTTGCTCGGCTGCCATTTTTAAAAACGGCAGCCCCAGCCCCACTTTACGTGTGGTACGCGTGGTGTAGAATGGATCCATTGCTTTTTGAAGTGTTTCTTCATCCATTCCGCAGCCATCATCACAAATGCAAAGACGCAAAAAATGTTCGTCTTGGCACTCTCGCAAAGAAATTTCACAAAACCGGGCACCGGCTTTCACGGAATTTTGTGCCAAATCCAAGATATTCATCGACAATTCCTGCATCATCGCATGTACCCTTTATTCAATTTAGTATTTGTTTAAAATGGCGTTGAGCTCGTTGTCATCTCCGCTTAAACGGCCATACACGTCATCCCCTACCATCATCACCGGCGCCAGCCCACAAGCACCCACACATCGGCAGGAATCCAAACTAAATTTACCATCGGGCGTCATTTCGCCATTGTGGATGCCCAACATTTCCTCTAAACGTTCAAAAATCACACCGCTTCCTTTCACATAGCAAGCGGTGCCAAGACATACGCTCACACGGTGTTCCCCCTTTGGCGTAAGCGAAAATTGAGAGTAAAATGTAGCCACGCCGTAAATTTCCGCCAATGGTTTGTCTAACTCATGCGCAATAATGCGCTGCACTTCTAAGGGAAGATAGCCATAAATTTCTTGTGCTTGTTGCAAAGCTGCCATGGCAACACCCGGTGTGTCTAGGTGTTCTCTTAACCAGCCGCGTAAGGCGGCCTCTTGTTGTTCTGTGCCTTTGAATGGCAAGGTTGTTGTTGCATTCATTCACATTCAGCCCTTTCTTTAAAGGATGGGATCAAGCAAACTTTGTTAAAAAAATAGAAAAGTAACATTTCTATTATATACGAAACCAGGCGTCCACGACAACTGTTTTTGTGTAAACTGTTAGTTTGTACATACACTTTGTAAGAATATCCAAATACCACACTGTTTTATGGCCTATTTAGATGGAAAGTTTTAGTAAATATGCCGTTTTGTGCCCATTTTGTGAAAGTACTCATTCGCTCTTGCGCTATTAAAATAGAGTATGGTATACTAAACAAAACGATGAGGCGGACATGAGCCGCAACTGTAGGTAACCAGAGAAAGAGACCTTAGGCTGCAAGTCTCTTTACCAAATGTTGCAATGCTTACCACCGCTAAGTGCAGGGGCGAACCCTTGCCGGCCTTGCCCGTTATCGCAAACAAAGAGGCCACCTTTACAAAAGGTGTGCAATTCGGGTGGAACCGTGGGATTTCTCACCCCGAGCCTACATTTGTGGGCTTGGGGTGTTTTTTATTATAAGTGCAACGAGTATATTTGAATAAAGGAGATTTAGAATGGAAATTAAATTAAAAGACGGCAGTATACGCGAAGTAGCAGATGGCGCCACTGTGTATGACGTAGCAAAAGGTTTGGGGCAAAAGCTGGCCAAAGCTGCCTGTGCCGGCAAAATCAACGGCGAAGATGCCGATTTGCGCGATGCAGTGCCTGCCGGTGCCGAAGTGGCCGTATGTACGTTTGAAGACGCCGAAGGAAAGCATGCATTTTGGCACTCGGGCAGCCATATTTTGGCGCAAGCAGTGCTTCGTTTATTTCCAGAGGCCAAGTTTGCCATTGGCCCTGCCATTGCAAACGGCTTTTATTACGATTTTGAGGTCTCCCCTGCTTTTACAAATGAAGATTTGCAAGCAATAGAAGATGAGATGAACAAAATTGTAAAAGAAGATTTACCCATTGAGCGCGGCTATTTAGAGGCCGACGAAGCCTTGGAATTGTTTGCAGACCAGCCCTATAAAAAAGAGCTGATTCAAAAACATGCCGGTGCAGGCCAAAAAATTAGCATATACCGCCAAGGTGAATTTGTTGACTTATGCGCCGGCCCGCATATGGTTAGTACAGGTGCACTGCGTGCTATAAAATTAACAAGTGCCACCGGCGCCTATTGGCACGGAGATAGCCGCCTGCCCATGCTAAGCCGCATTTATGGCGTGGCTTACCCCAAAAAGAGCGAGCTGGATGCCCATTTGCTGCGCATGGAAGAAGCAAAAAAGCGCGACCACCGCAAGCTGGGCAAAGAACTGGGGCTTTTTGCCTTAATGGAAGAAGGCCCGGGCTTTCCGTTCTTTTTACCAAACGGCATGGTGCTAAAAAACGAGTTGCTTTCCTATTGGCGCGACTTGCACAACCGTTGGAATTACAAAGAAATCGCCACCCCCATTTTGCTAAACCAGCAACTTTGGCTGCGCAGCGGCCACTGGGATCATTATAAAAACAACATGTACACCACCGAGGTAGACAGCCAAGAATTCGCCGTAAAACCAATGAACTGCCCCGGCGGGATGCTTGTGTATAAAAACCAGCCCCATAGCTATCGCGAATTGCCACTGCGCATTGCAGAGTTGGGCCTTGTGCACCGCCATGAGATGAGTGGCGCTTTGCACGGCTTGATGCGTGTGCGTAGCTTTACACAGGACGATGCCCATATTTACATGACACCACAGCAAGCACAAGCAGAAATTGTGGGCGTTATCCAGGTGATTGACGAAATTTACTCGTTGTTTGGGTTTGAATATAACATTGAACTTTCGACGATGCCGGAAGACCACATGGGCACAGAAGAAGACTGGGTGCGTGCAACCGGGTATCTCTCGGGCGCCATGGAGTCTCTTGGGCGCAGCTACACCGTAAACGAGGGCGACGGCGCCTTTTATGGCCCCAAACTCGACTTCCACCTTGTGGACGCCATTGGACGCACTTGGCAGTGTGGCACCATCCAGCTAGACATGCAAATGCCGGAGCGTTTTGAGCTAGAATACACAGGTGAAGATGGGCAGAAACATCGCCCGGTGATGATCCATCGTGCAGCGCTTGGCTCTATCGAGCGTTTCATCGGCATTTTAATCGAGCATTTTGCCGGTGCCTTCCCCACGTGGCTCGCACCTGTGCAGGCCATGGTGGTGCCCATTAGCGAAGTTCACCACGAATATGCCTTGCGCGTGAAACAAGCTCTAAGTGAAAAAAATGTGCGCGTGGAAGCGGACCTGCGCAATGAAAAAATGAATTACAAAATCCGCGAAGCACAGTTAAAGAAAATCCCTTACATGCTGGTGGTGGGAGATAAAGAAGCCGAAGACAACACATTGGCCGTGCGTGCCCGCAAAGAAGGCCGCGGTGGCACAAAATCGGTGGACGAATTTGTGGCCCAAATTTGCGAAGAAATTAAAACAAGAAGTTTGTAATGTAAAACGGCCGGCAAACGCACTCGTTATTCTATTCGATACGAACGCTCGCCTTTGCGTATTTTACCGGTGCACCCTTATCACTTTTTCCTTTTAAAGCGTAAGTGTGTCTTTGTTGCCTGATTTTTAACAAAAAACCCCAACAGAGCATTTTGCTCTGTTGGGGTTTTTATCTTCCAAAAAAATCATTGCATCGTAAAATTTGAAGCACACACATAAAACTGCATCACGGATACACGTCTTTATGCCATTTTTCCTTCCCAGCGCCAGGCACTTTCTTGCCTTCTGGTTTTTATGTTTCGTCTTGTTGCTTTAAAAGATCCTTGTACATTTGGGCGTGGCGACGGTTGTCGTCTATTTCTTTTTCCGTTAAAGCACGCTGTACCTTGGCAGGGCGACCAAAAGCAAGGTGACCATCTGGAATTTTGGTGTTGGATGTAACAAGGCTGCCCGCGCCAATTAGGCAGTTTTTGCCTATGTGCGAACCGTCCATAACAATACTTCCCATACCAATCAGGCTGTTGTCACCCACTTTGCATCCGTGCAAAATGCACATATGCCCCACGGTAATATCTTCACCGAGCTCTAAGACATCATAACCGGTGCCGGCCTCATCGATATGAAAAACACAGCCGTCTTGAATGTTTGTGCCGTTGCCAACGCGGATGGTGCCAAGGTCTGCCCGTAGCACAGCATTTGGCCACACACCACATTCTTCCCCCAGTTGAACATCCCCCATTAAAACAGCGCCTTGCATCACACGGGCAGAACTTGCAATTTTTGGTTCTTTCATAAAAGTCTCCTATTACATTGGTTTTTTACAAAATTACACATGTCAAAATAACTATTCTTTGGAAAGCGCTTGCATGCGGTGGGCACTTTCTTGTACAGCTTGCATAACAGTTCCACGGAAACCACCACGTTCTAACGCATGAACGCCTGCAATGGTTCCCCCGCCCGGCGAGGTAACGCTGTCTTTTAAAACACCTGGATGTAAACCGGTTTGCAACTGCATTGCGCCGGCACCGGCCAGTGTTTGGCTGGCCAAAGCAAGTGCCATATCACGCGGCAGGCCAAGCTGCACACCGCCATCTGCTAAGGCTTCGATAAACAAATAGGCAAAAGCAGGACCACAACCAGAAATAGCTGTTAAAGAATCCAGCCATTTTTCCGGTATAACATAGGTAGTGCCAACAAGGGAGAATAATTCCGTTACGTCTTGCACTTGTTCTGTTCCCGCATGGGCCCCGCGCACAATGCCGGCCACACCTTGGCGCACGCTCATGGGCGTGTTTGGCATCACACGAATGATTGGGTTTTCCGGAAAAATAGACTCTAATGTGGCCAAAGTAACTCCACCCATCACTGAAACAATCGCTTTATCTTTCGGTGTGGATTTGGCAAGAGGTGGCAAAACGGCGGAAGCCATTTGTGGCTTCACCGCCAAAACAAGTATCGAGCATGCTTGAATCATATCTTGTGCGCCATTATTTTCAGGGTCGTTTTGAACGGTGTTTACGCCGCATTCGTCATGTAGCAAGCGCAGGCGTTCGGCATCTGTATCTGTTACAAACAGTTGGTTTGCCGCAATTCCATTGCTTTGCACAAGTCCACGCAAAATGGCTTCAACAATTTTTCCTCCACCCAAAAAACCAATTTTTTTCTGTCCCAACATATTGTAGTCTCCTCTTATTTCTTAAATGCAACAATAACGTTTCGTATCTTGTTCCTAATCGAAGTGTACCGCTGTGTTCGGCTGCTGTCAAGCAAAGAAAGTGCCGTTTTAAAGTTGACATGCCACAAAACGCAAGGTATGATACAAAGAAAACAGGGCAATTGCCCTATACTAGATGGGAGAAATATTGAAAAAGAAACGTTTACAAAAAAGTTCGTGCTTCCTAATGGGCCTTATCGGGGCAGCTGTGGGAACATTGGCCGGAATACTCATGTTATTAAAGGTGGGCGAAGCCGCTTTGTTCAGCACCGTTTCCCTTGTTATGATTGGGGCAATGCTGTTGTTTTTGGCCTTGGCTGAACAAGGCCCTTTGCAAAAAGCAAAACGCGCCAAATTGCTTGTGTTATTTTTTTTAGTCGTTTTGGCCTACCCCAATTTGCCCTTGCTTAGCCCGCTGGCAGAAGCACTTGTAATGCCCCTGGCCGGTATCTTATATTGGCGCCGCACACAAGATTTTCCGGCATGGGTAATTTTATTGCTTTCTGAAATTGGCTATGCCGCCTGCAAAACATTGGCTTTATGGGAGGGCTGGCAAACGCACTCACTTCTTTTAAACGGGGCGGGCTTGGTGTTTGTTTCTCTTACAAGATTTTTTCTTCTATTGCGCTTTTTTCAAAGACAGAAAAAAGAAGAAAACCCTGCCATATAAAACCAAATTAAATTGGGGGACTACAGCTCTTCGGCTTTTGGGTTGAATTTGCCCGCTGCCCGCACGCGTAAGACCTTGGGGCGCCGCCCCAAACCCCGCCTGCTTTTCGAGAAAAGCAGGGGCAAAAGCTTTTTCTAAAGGGCGCGTAGAACACGAGCGCGCACAAAGGGAAAGCGTTAGGGCGGTTTTTTTAAGGTCACGCCACACAGGGCAGCGAGGTTTCGTACTGCGTCCACGCGTAACGGGTTACCATCCGCCAAACAAGAAGCTGTGCTTGCTAACGCAAGCACAGCTTCTTGTTTAGTGTAACCATAGCAGCACAAACGAAGGTGCAGCACGAAGCCTCGCTGCCCTGTGGCGTGTGATTTTAATAAAACATCGCCCTTTGGCTTTTGGTTTAAGTCCGCTCGCGCTGTGCGTGTCCT
>CAYJIH010000019.1:0-32842 GCA_964370195.1 uncultured Oscillospiraceae bacterium | reverse complement strand
GGTGCTGAATTTAAGGAAAATTCAGTGCGTGCCTTTTCAAAAGTTATTTGCGTTTCTTTGGGAGTGGTTTAGAGTTTGCTGCTTTCGGAGAATGGCTTTTGTTCAGTAGACATTACAATAAGTGGCAACACCGCTACGACAGTGGGAATTTACAACCTCGCAATTATAGGTCTGGGCAATTATGGTGGCACACTATCGGTGCCCTTTATTGTGGCAAATACAGCCGGTGAAACCCTGCCCTATCAGCCCACGGGCACTTTGGATGCAGAAAATTCCACCTTACCTAGTGGCAACACTTTGCACCTAAACCCGCAAACCGAGGCAGAAAAACAGGCGAATTTAGAAAAACTTACAGCCTATGCCACCCAACATGGCATCGCAGGCACAGTGAACTTTTTGCAAGATATCACGATGACGAACGCCGCAGGCCAAGAAGTACAACCCGAAAACGGAAACACACGCTTGCGCATCAATGTGCCGGGCCTAACACCACAAGATACTGTCACCGTGCTGCACATTAAAAACGATGGTAGTGTGGAGGAAATACGCCCGGTTGACGTGTATAACGGCTATGTGGAGTTTACTGCCACAAGCTTCTCTGTGTACAGCGTAATCGTACACAAAGCAAGTGGTACTACATCGGCATTCAGCCCGCAAACAGGCACGGCGTCCCTGCCTGCAGTGCACTTATGCAAGGCAAACATGGTTTTGTTTTAAAAAATAAAAATTGTCGTTCCCCCCTATCCGTTACACTTTGTAGCGAAGCAGTATTTTTTACTGCTTCGCTATTTTTATGCCCTCTGGCCAAACACAAGCCAACATGGCACTATTTACATCATCCCATCGTTTTCGGTAAACCATCAATATTTTCCGAATTGTAAAAATCATTTATTCACATATTAACGTCCTTTTGAAAATAAGCTCCTACGGTGGAACTTGAAATTAAAAATATCGTTTGCTATTATTATAAGTATAAAGGTTTCCATAATAGAACCTTAAAATCCATTATGTTTCCAATATACAAGGAGGAAGTATGAAGAAGCGTTTTTTTAAGACTATGATTTTTCTGCTAATCAGTTTACTTGTATTCACTGGGTGCAGCGCCACAAGCAATGCAGAAGAAGAGCACTCAACAGCACCATCTGAAGTCGAGCCGGTAGAAGCCACTTCTGTAAATAGTGAAATGGATAGTGAAAGTCAAGATTTTGAAGAATTGATTCCGGCAACCGTTTATGTTGAAGGCAATACAATTGTTTATGAAGGTGACATCCATGCAGAGTCGATACGCCAATTAATTGAACTACATACAGATGACATTGAACGCATTGTGTTAAAGTCCTTGGGTGGCGAAATAAATGATGGACTGGATTTGGCCGAATTTATTCACGAAAATCAATTGGATGTTGAAATTAAAGATTATGCCTTCTCATCAGCAGCAAATTATGTCGCTTTGGCGGCAAAAACTTTATATCTTAGCGAAAATTCTTTACTAGGGTTTCATGGTGGTGCAACGCAGGACATCGATTTGTTTGGAGAACTTGGCGAAGAGGAAAGGCAAGCAATTGAAGAGTATCTAAGTGTAACCACAGATAGAGAAGCCGCTTTTTATGAAATGATTGGCGTAAATCAGGCAATCACAACCATTGGCCAAGATGCAAAATTTGATGAAATTGCTGAGGGTCATATTGGGTATACATACACATTAGAAGCGTTGAATGCTTTGGGTGTTGATAACATCGAGCTTTTAGATGGTTCTTGGAACACGCCAACAGCTTTTATTGATGATCCTGAAGCAACTTTGTTTGTGATTGATAAAGACGACATAGAGTAACTACTTATCTAATTATAAAGGACGGGAGCGCCCCTACTTTTCAATACCTGTTTCTTTAAAAAACCCTCACCAAAAATTATTTTTGGTGAGGGTTTTTTAAGAAATAAATACATACAAACTATACACGCACGCTGTAACCGCTGCTAGCACAAAGGTGCTTTACAATAAAATATTAAAAGCATAACCCGAAATTACAGCCACAGTAAAAATGCAAACCAAAAATGTGATAATAAATGGTTTTTTAAATAAGGTGCTCAAAAGAGATACTTCCGGAATACTGGCACCGGCTCCGCCGATGATGAGAGCCACCATCGTTCCCAGCCCCACTCCCTGCCCAATTAACATATTGGCAAGAGGCAATACAGCCTCTGTTCTAATATACATGGGAACGCCTAAAACAGCAGCAAGAGGCACGGCAAATGGATTTTGTTCACCAGCCACCTGCACCAAAAATTCTTCGGGAACAAAGCCATAAATGAATGAACCGATTCCGGCGCCAACAAGTAAATAGAGCAAAATTTTTCTAAACTGAGCCCATGAATCTTGCAGCGAATATTTCCATACCTTTACATGCCGTTGCAGCGTGGTGCCTGTTTGACTTTTGAAAGACATATCCACAGAGTCACAACATCCGCCCCCACTATTTTCCGAAGCGCAGCAACCATCGTCGGCCTCCGACAAGCAGGCACAAGATGCCTCGGCCTGTGTATCACAGCAGGATGCCGTTTCAATTGGCAAGCAGCCACAAGATGCTTTCTCCTGTGTGTCACAGCAGGATGTCGTTGTCTCCTCCTGTGATGCACAACAAGAATCAATTGGTTCAGCGGCCGGCCCCGAGCAACAAGATGAGGTTGCTTTGTCTGCCCCACAGCAGTTTTCCTTTTCGTTATAATTTGCTATATTTTCATCTTTAAAATAACGCTCAAACCCCAAACGATCTAGGGCATAACCCACAACAATTGCAAACACCAGTGCAATACCCGCATACATCAATGTTGGAACGAACCCAAAAAAGCCAAAGAAGATGATGACAATCATCGGGTTTAAGATTGGTGAGGTTAACAAAAAGGATACCATGCCTGCAAAAGGTGCCCCGCTTTTTCTAAGCCCCACAAGCAATGGAATGGTAGAACAAGAACAAAATGGGGTTACAGAGCCTAAAACCGCCCCAAGGATACTGTTTAAAAACCGGTATTTCGTAGTTAATGCTTTTTGTATTTTCTCTCTTGCAATATAGCTTTGCAAAAGGCCCACAAAAAAGCTGATAAGAATAAACAAGAGCATAAGTTCGCCAAATAAAAACGTGAACGTTCCTAAAACATTGCCCACCATAGGTTCGGTGATACCCAGTGGCGCAAGCAAGTTTGTGAAAAAATTTATCAATTGCTGTTGCATCATAACACTCCATTCTTTTTGCTCGTTCATTTTGCTGCACATTCTTTTTGCCTAGAGTGTCTATTGGCTGCGGCACCTAAAATGTCTCCCACACATGCACATCGAAATCCCCTCCGTTAAAACTATAAAACCAATTTTTACGAATTGTTTTGTTTAAAATTAGGCACACCCTACCGTGTACCTAACTAAATTTATCTAAAATGCGTTTCGCCGTTTCAAATTGCTCATGATTGATTGTATAGTAAGTCCATTTCCCCTCTTTGCGTGGAATCACAAGCTTCGCATTCGTTAATACCCTCAAGTGATGTGCCAAGGTAGAAAGCGGCATTTCCATTTTTTCACTCAAATGGCAGTTGCATTCTTCGCCCAAAAGCAAAATTTCCAGTATCCTAATTCTGTGTAAATCCGAAAGCCCTTTAAATAAAAAAGCTGTGTTCTCATCCACCATCATTTCGCACACCCCATCCTTAAATAAAACGTTACTGCGTATGATAACCAAACACACGTTTCTGTTGTTTCAAACATATTAGTAATAACTGTAAAATTCAATCTATAGAAAACAGTTTCTTTCTTCTATGTTGAAACTCTCAATTCTACAAAACCAATTTTATGGTTTTATTGTATCTCATAATGATCCTTTTGTCAATAGGAATATACACAAAATGATTTACCTGGCTGTGCAAAATGTAATCAGCGTTACGGCAAAACACGGGCACCCTCTTGGCACCCGTGCTCCTTCATAAACACTTGTTCTTAAACAACGTGCCATAACGGCTTTGCATCCAATACCATTATTTTTTTATCGTTCCGCTCGTGTTGATCCGTTTTTGTATACAGTCGCATATTGTAAAAACAAGCTGCCCCAAATTACAACCATCAAGAGGAAACCTCTTCAATAAATCTGCCTTTTTAATGCGAATTATAACACAAAAAATCTATTTGTAAAAATTACAAATAGATGGCGTTGGACCAAGCACATGTCCCATCTTCTCCCACACATTCTACACGAATGTAGGTCTCATGGCCTTTTAGCGTATACGTTGCCTCCACTAGTGGTGTCCCCTTTGCATTATGAACACTGCCATCCAGCACTTTATTGCCCACAACAAAACGGATACGAGAAGCAGGCGAACACCTTACTTTTGCAATGCCATTTTGCACGTCCCACTGATACAGCTCCATGCCACTGGAAGAGTAGTAGTTTCCGCTTTTTATAGCAGAAAGAATATCCGCACGAGATAAACTCTTCGCATGAACCATGATATAACCGCCATAATTTGTTAAAACGGTGTCTTTGTTATGGTTGTCGTCTGTAGCTAGGGCATGTATGGTTTTTCCATGACGCAGCATTGCGTCTAAAAAGCTGGTGTCTGTGCCAAGGCCACATATTTTTTCTGTCCAATCGTTGTATACCTCAATAGCACTTAACCCTTCTGTATGGATCAGCTCCTCGTGTGTAACACGTGACCAAAGTGGGTGGTTATACGTAACCAAACAACCTTTTTGCAGAAAAAAGTCGATTGTTTCTTGTAAGATCGTATGGTTTTCCCCAAAAATAAGCTTGGGTGGCAAAACCTCCAAATGTGAAAAAGGACGCTCTCCGTCCATCCAAAAAACATTGATGTGATGAGCACGGTCACAATTGGGGTGGCCTTGTTCATCAAACAGAATTTGCAGTGTATCTGTTAAATGTGCGTTTTTATATTTCTCAATTTTTTGTGGGTCGGTCATGTAATAGATGGACGCTTCCATGGCCGGTAAAATCAAGAAATCGTTTGAGCCAAACGCCTGCATGTCATCGGCAAAAATATCGTGGTCACTCAGTGCCAAAAAATCGTACTGCTGCTCTTTGTACATTTGTACAATTTCTTGTGGTGTTTTCTTTCCATCCGAGCGTGTGGTGTGGCAATGCAAATTGCCTTTATACCAATTTCCCTGTGTATTCAATTTGCTCATGCGATTTCTCCGTGCAATTTTTGAATGCTTTGCAAACGCACTTTTTCATTGATTTGATGGATAGAATCCGGCCGCCCAATATTCGCTTCTGTTTCATCAAAAAAATGCAAATGTTCTTCTAACAATTCTAAATAAACGGTATCTCCCTGTACGTAATCCACATATTTCGACATAACCACCATATCCACGCCGGCCATATCGAGATACGTTGCATACATAGCGCCCTGGTTTTCAATATATTTAACCACGGCTTTTAAGCGTGCATTGTCTTTATTTTCTTTGTGAATTAAAATATTTTCGGGGCGAATACCCACTGTGTACGTATCATCGCTATTAAGATACTCTTTCCAAAGAGGTAGAATTGCCGTGCTTTGGCCATTAAAGCTGATCCACCGCTCTAACATCTTCGTATTGGGTATCAAATTCATGCTGGGCGCCCCAATAAATTTGGCTGTAAAAATATTTGCCGGGAAATGATACACATTATACGGTGTATCATACATTTGAATTTCCCCATGGTTTAGTAAAATAATTTTATCTGCAAAGGTCAACCCTTCAATTTGGTCATGCGTAACATACACCATGGTTTGATTGAACTTTTTGTGGATTTCTAAAAGAGATTGACGGGCCGACACACGCAGCTGTGCATCCAAATTGGAAAGTGGTTCGTCTAGCAAAAAAATGCTACTGTCTTTTACAGTGGCACGCGCCAGTGCCACACGTTGCCGCTGCCCGCCGGAAAGTTGGTTTGGTTTGCGCTCGCGATACTGCGTAAGCTCCAACATGCGCAAAACATTTTCCAGTTTTTCACGGATAACTGCCTTGTCCACCTTGTTTTCACGAAGGCCAAATACGATATTTTCCTCCACGGTCATATGTGGGTATAAGGCGTAATTTTGAAAAACCATGGCCACATTTCGTTTTCCGGCCGGCGTCGCACTCATGTCTTGTTCGTTGAGAAATAACGTGCCGTCACTGATGGCTTCCAGCCCTGCAATCATGCGCAAAAGGGTGGATTTCCCACACCCGGAAGGCCCCAGCAGCACAATGCGCTCGCCGGTTTCGATGGAAAAATTCATATCTTCTATCACGGTGTTGTGGTTATCGTACACCTTTTTAATGTGGTTTAAAACAATCGATTTCATAATGTCTCCTTACTTGATGCCGGAAGAAGTAAACGTGGCAATAATACTTTTCTGAAAAATAAGATACATCACCAACGGGATAATCATCGTTACCACGCTCATGGCCATAGCAGACGTAAAACCGTCGCCCCCTTCTCCGGAAATGAACATTTGAAGCGCAAAAGGAAGTGTGTAATTTTCTGTTGTGTCTAAAATCAAACGTGCCCAAATAAATTCGTTCCAGCTTAAGGCAAAAAACCAAATGCTGGTGGCAATTAACTGTGGCTTTACCAATGGCAACACCACCTTACGCATTATGGTGGCATCTTTCATGTTTTCTAATTTTGCCACTTCTATTAAGGAAAGCGGAATGGTGCGCATGCTTTGTACCAATAGGAAAATAGCCGAACCCGAGAAAATTTGTGGTAGAATAACGCCTAAAAGAGTGTCTAACAACCCTATTTTAGAAAGGATCAAATAGTTTGGTATCATAATTGCTGTAAATGGCACAAACATCGAAAGCATAAAAGCGGCCATCACTATTTTTTTACCTTTAAACCCAAAATACACAATGCCATATGCGCTTAAAAAAGAGATCAACATACGCACAAGAGTTATTACCGTAGAAATAACAAACGTGTTTAATATAATGCGCAATAAGGGAAGGCGTGTAAACAACTTGATATAGTTATCAAAGGAAAAACCGGCCGTAAACAGGGCGGTTGCATTCGTGTACGCCTCTTGATCGGGCTTAAAGGAGTTCGAAAGAGCAAACAAAATAGGGTATAGCATAGCAAGGATGGTGATGATGAATAACCCATGCCATAAAAAGGCCCATCTGCGTTTAGTTTTCATAATACACCTTCTTTCCCACCACCGAATTCAGCGCGTAAAGCCCCACACCAAATAAAAGCAATGATATCACCGATTCGGCCGCTGATGTACCCGTTTCAAACAAACTAAACGCCTGAAAATAAGAGTCGTAAATCAAGTTAGAGCTGCCATAGTTTGGCCCTCCACCCGTCAACACTTCAATGGGGCTAAACACATACGTAAGGCCTTGCACAATCGTCATAACAAAAACATAAAATGATGTAGCGCCTGTCATGGGTGCCACCACTTTTAAAAATATTTTATGCAAAGGGATATCATCTAGCCGTGCGGCTTCCACAATTTCGCCCGACACGCCACTTACAGCCGCAAACAACATAATAAAGTTATACCCAAAACTTTTCCAAGAGGTGATTAAGCTAATCACCACCACCACAAGCCCCTCTGTTGTAGACCAAATGGGCATGGTAATCCCCATTGTTTCTAAAACCATAGAAAGCGGCCCTGCCACAGGGTTTAAAATCCATGTAAAAATCATAGAGCCTACTACAAGGGAGATAAAGCCAGGCAAAAACAAACTTGCTTTATAAAAATTTTGGAACCGATTTAAAATAAATTTGCAAACAAACGCAAATATAAAGGGAATTATGAAATTGATAGCGACCAAAAGAAGAATGTAAAACAGCGTGTTTATAAATATTTTCCAAAAATCCTGGCTAAGCAGTAAATCTGTATAATTGGCAAGGCCTACAAACTCTTTTGTAGGCCTTATCATGTTCCAATCGAAAAAGCTAAGATAGATGGTATAGAAAACGGGCACAACCATAAACACCAGAAAGAAAACAAAAACAGGTGTTAGGTATAGATAAGGTTTAACCTTGCGTTTGCCCAAGTTCATTGGCAGATGCTCCTCTTATTCGTACAATGCGTTGATTTCGTTTTGCGCTTCTTGAAGGCCCTCTTCCACGCTTGTGTTGCCACCTAAAATTTCATCTCGTGTCGTAATTAAAATTTCCTCTGCTTGTAAACCGTTGTTACCAGGGAACGAAGCCCAAGGCACAGCCGATTCCAGCGCATTGTAGGCCATAAATGTCACTTCGTTTTCTTGCATTAAGGCCGAGTCTTCCACACCGAGAATGGGGGGCACATAGCCGGTTCCCGCATCCCACGCCAACATGTTCTCTTCAGCTAAAATCCACTGAACAAGTTCTGCTGTGGCAGCTTTTTTCTCATCACTTTCAGAGGTAACGGCAAGGAAGTTTCCACCACATGGCAAGGTAAGCTCTTGGCCTTCCCACGCAGGGGCCACCATAACACTTACTTCATGTTGCGGTGTTGTGGTTAACAAGTTGCTGTACGAAACCGATTCCATGTAAATGCCAATTTCCCCGTTGATAAATGCTTGTTTGCCTTCTTCTACAGCAATGTGCAAAGCAGATTCATCTACCAAAACAGCATCGGCATACACTTGATACGCTTCAGCCGCTTCTGTCGAGGCAATGCTTGACAAACCATCGGTCAAATAATGAGCGCCATTGCTTTCTAACATTTGCTGAAGCTCCCACGTATAGGCATACTCCGCAATGTAAAGGCCCCACTTATCCGTGTTTTGTTTAATGGTGCTTGCCGCGGCAAAAACATCTTCCCAAGTTTCAAGATCTTCACCGGCAATACCAGCTTCACTTAAAATGTCTTCGTTTAAGTACAAAACGGGCACCGATAAGCCATACGGAAAACCAACCATTTCGCCAGCTTCATTCACAGCTAGGTTGCGAATGGACTCTTCATATGTATTTTCAACAAAGGCTTCTTCGCCCTCTTCCCCGTAAGTTGCAAACAATGTTTCGGCATCGGTGTAGCCAAAGTTATTAGAAAAATACTCTTTGTACGACCACCCAATTTGTACAAGGTCTGGTGGGGTTCCACCTGCGGCAGCCGCTTGCAAATCTTGCATAATGCCCTGGTATGTGTTGGGCACAAATTTTTCTGTTACGTGAATATTGTCGTGTGCTTCGTTAAAACGCTCGATGATATCCGTTACAACAGGCCCACCAAATGTTTCCGAGTTGATGTGCCAATATTCAAGTTCAATAACATCAGCAGAGGCAGAGGACCCTTGTGATGTTTCGGTTGCAGATGCGCTAGAGCATCCTGCCAGTGCCAAAAACAAACCAGTAGCAAGTAGCACTGCTAAAACTCTTTTCGAAAAATCCATAATTGTATCTCCTGTTTAATACATATTTTTTAATAGTGTGGTTACATCTTGTTCTGTTAACAGTTTAGGGTTATTATCAATACGCCCTTTTGTAAAGGCATTTTTCACAAGGAAGTCAATATCATTTTCTTCAATTTCCCATTCGCGCAAACGTGTGCAAACACCTGCCCACGTTAGAATAGAAAAAATTTTGCTTTGCACCTGTGTAATTTCTTCCACACCAAAGGCGTGCAAAAGTTGTTGCTTATCTTCTAAAAAATCTTCGTTAAACACAATCATAGGGGCAATTAGCAAACTAACGGCAATGCCGTGTGGCACGTTGTAATGCATGGTAAGAGGATACGAAATCGAATGACATGCCGTTGTTTTTGTGTTTGAAAAAGCAAGGCCTGCCATCATGCTACCCTTCGCCAGTTCCTTATAACACGCTTTTTTAGCGCTGCCTTGTGTTAGTGCGTCGAGGCTTTGTATAATGGTGCGAATGGCGTATAGGGCCAGCGCTTGTGTTACAGGGTTTCTGTCTTTTGCCCAGTAACTTTCAGTTGCATGTGCAACCGCATCCAACGCCGACGACACCGCCAAAGCCATGGGCATCGATTCACTAAACACATCGTCTACAATGGCCGCCACTGCATAGTTTTGCGTGTGTTCCACCGATAATTTTTTGCCTTTTGTAACATCCCATATGGTGGCCCAACACGTTACCTCGCTGCCGGTGCCTGATGTGGTGGGCACCCCAACCCATTGGCAAATGGGCGCAGCGTATGCCTGGTTTGCAATAATTGTGCGAATATCCTCACAGCTTGATATGGTCATGCCTTGCATACAAGCAAGAATTTTACCCACATCCAAAACACTGCCCCCACCAATGGCAAGCACCAAGTTATACGGATGCATACGTGATTTTTCATATAGCTCGAACAAGTTTTCTACCGTTGGGTTTGAATGCTCAAACACAAGGGTCGCCACCGGATATGGCCATGCGCTTAAAAACTGCTGAACTGTGCTGTTTTCTAAAACAGACGGGTGCCACACGAGCAAAAGAATTTCTTTGGCATTGGGTGCGGCTTCTTTTAGAATAGACGTGGCGTTTGCAAAAATCCCACTGCCCAAATAAGTGCGAACCGGGTTATAATATTTGTCCATACGGCTCCCCATTTTATTATTGTTGCTTCCGAATAACATTAGGCAATTGTTCCATGGTTTCAATAATGTAATCGGCTCCTACCGCCTCATATTTTTTTCGTGTTTCCATCATTTTTTGTTGTTTTTCCACGTCATTCAGTGCGCCAAACTCCTTCTTACTAAGGCCCATTGCATTAGAGCCCACAAGCAAGCCCACCGTGATAGCGCCCGCATTTTTCCCTTCTAAAATATCCATTTGAGTATCGCCCACTTTCACCACGCAGCCAACACTTTGTACGTTTAGTTGTTTCATACATTCAAAAATCATAAACGGTGCAGGACGCGAAGAATTTCCCACTAAATCCGGTGTGATAACGCTACTGGGTGTGATGCCGTATTTTGCCGCTTTTTCCACAACACGCTTCATCATGGCACTGGTATAACCGGTGGTGGAGCCAATTTTAATGTTTGCATCCGCCAATGCCTTCATCGTTTCCGGCACACCATCAATGGGCGTTGTATATTCCAGCACCACTTCGTATAAATCTGTTTCAAAAATGGAATACAACTCCTCCACATCTTCTTCGGTCCACGCACGGCCATGTTGCTCTTTCCAAGCTTGTGCCACACGAGGCAACGATAAAAGCTCGCGAATATGACACTTCTTTTCCATGCCCATAGGGCCGTTGATTTCGTCTTTTGTAAGGTGGATCCCTTTTTTCTCAAAAGATCTGAAGAAAACATCCATCGGCGCTTGCGAGCCGTAATCCACCATCGTTCCTGCCCAGTCGAAAATAACCATTTGTACATTGCTGTTTTGCATTGCGTCCTCCCATTGGTAACAATTTGATTTCTCTGTTGCTCTGTGTATCAGTATAGAGTTTTTAAAGCAACGAAAACAGCAAAAAACAGTAAATAAATTGTAAAATCTATGCACATCCCAGAATTTAAACCATAAAACAGTAAAAAACAGCACATTTATTCTATCAAAACCGCATTTTTTTGAAAATAGTATTGTCACAGCGGTATAGAGGGTGGTATGCTGAATATAGCAAAAGAACAAGCGGAGGAACCTTATGTTATACAACGATCGAAAAATGAAAATTTTGGAGTTGTTTCAAAAGAAGCCCACCCTTAAAGTAACAGAACTTTCGCAAGAGCTGGGTGTATCGGTGGATACCGTGCGGCGCGATTTAAAAATGATGGAAAAAGACACACTTCTTAAATGCATTCACGGTGGTGCGATACTAAATGCCGATACATGTGGTGTGCATCAGTATGGTAGTTTCAACGCAAGAGAAATATCAAATAAAGACTATAAGCGGCAAGCGGCCAAAAAAGCAGTGCAGGAAATTCATAAAGAAGACCTTGTTTTTATTGGTGCCGGCACAACCAGTTGCATTTTGGCCGAAGAAATTGCAACGGCTTGTAGCAATATCACCGTTGTTACAAACAGTATTGAGGTAAGCCATATTTTTTCGGAAATACGCAGCGAAGAGATTCAGCTTATTCTTTTAGGCGGTATATTAAATAAACCAGAAAAATCGTTATATGGGCCACAATGTGAAAAAGAAATTGCCCAATATTTTCCGGATATTTGTTTTTTATCCATCAACGCGGTGGACACAGAGCATGGTTTTACAGATTTTCGTCTACTAGATGTAAGCATTATGCAAGCAGCACAAAAAAATTCTTCCCGTGTTGTTGCGGTGATGGATTCGAGCAAATTTGATTGCTGTTCGCAAAAACAAATTTTCAAACCGGAAGATGTTGATGTTGTTTATACTGACAATACAATACAAAAAGATGTTATTTTGCGCTATCGAGAATGTGGCTTTTCTGTTTTATAAAGAATTTTTTACATAATATCGCTACCACTGTTTTAATACACTTATTCGTTTCCTCCACAACATCCCTGATTGTCGTGTCGATGGATGCTTTCATTTCCCCTACCGCTTCGTTTCAAACTCTTCCTGTTGGCAGGCCCGGTTCGGGTTGGTACTTTTCAATATTTTACCGCTTTTACAAACCAAATATTATGGCCGAATGCCTGATAAACAAAAAAACACAGCCCCTTTCCTATCGAACAAAGCGATGAACCGCTGTTCAATGATGAGGCTGTGCTTTTTATTTGTTTTACTAAATATTTGTGCAAACCATAGTTTTCTATAACAACTGGTTTACTGCGTCCGATATTGTTTTCTCCAATGCTTCTTTTCCATAAACATCCACACAGCTTTTACATTTTGTGCCATGTGTCAAGCATCCTGCTCCACCAATGCAACCATCGACACACGCCATCCCTTCAATGAAATTTTCTTCCAAACGATCTTTCGATTTTTTCAACAAGGCCACTTTTGCTTCTTTAATGCCATCACACCGCAATGCATTTACTTCAATATCTAATTTTTGCTCTTCCACCGCTTGCACCACTGCATCGGATAACCCGCCAATGCGTGCAAAAATCCGCCCATAATAAGAGGCATTGTTTAAATTTTCCTCGTCCAGTGTGGTAACATCAATATCGCGGGCATCAAATAATGCTTGCAACTCTTCAAATGTTAAAACACTATCCACGTAAGGACGCACATGAGGCAGTTGTACTTCAGCTTTTTTGGCTGTGCACGGTCCAATAAACACCACGTAACTATTTGGATCTTGTTCCTTAATATATTTTCCCAACATTGCCATGGGCGAAAGCTGATGAGACACAAGATTCGACAATTGTGGAAAATCGTTTTTAACATATTGCACAAAAGCCGGGCAGCAAGAACTTGTTAAAAAGCCTTTTTCTTCCAATTCTCTTGCTTCCCCCAGGGCCACCATATCTGCCCCAAGGGCCACTTCTACTACAGTATGAAACCCTAAATTTTTAATACCACGAACCACCTGCCCCAATTTTGCATACATAAATTGGCCCGAGATGGATGGGGCAACAAGGGCATAAACTTTTATATCACTGTTTTGTTCACTGCTTTTAATCGCCTTAATCGTATCTAAGATATATGATTTGTCAACAAGAGAACCAAAGGGACATTGATATACACAAGCCCCACAGGAAATACAACGCTCATTGTCAATTACAGCAGCATCACTTTTGTCGCTTTTATGAATCGCATTCACTTCACACGCTGTCTCGCAAGGACGCTGCAAATGGATAATCGCATGATAAGGGCACATTTTGGCACATGCACCACAACCAACACACTTATGTTTATCAATGTGGGCCACATGGTTTTCGTCCAAATAAATCGCATTGGGTCTGCAGGCATCTTGGCAGCGATGCGCCAAGCAACCGCGGCAAGCCTCTGTGATAGAATAACCACCTACCGGGCAACCATCGCAGGCAATTTCCACCAGTTCAATTACATTTTTGTTGTTTTTGTCTCCACCCATGGCCATTTTCACTCGTTCTGCCAAAATGGCACGTTCTTTATAAACACAGCAGCGCATGGTAGGCTCTTTTCCGCTGATAATTTCTTTTGGAATATCGTTTACCTTATAAAGCAAGTCGCCTTCAAACGCATGCTTTGCAACACTTCGTAACACTTGGTATTTCAAAAACTGAACATTTGTATCAAATTTTTTCATGATATTCCCCTTAAAAATAGTTCACTTTTATTTGTTTTCCCATTTTTTCCAAACACGTGGCCAGCTCTTCAATCAATTGCATCTTAATATTAAATGTAAGGGGCAGCTGTGGGTTTTGATGTGCAGGGTTTATGGCCTTTCCCACAAAAAAATTGATATCACTTGCCTGTTCGAACAAGAGGCGTGCAATTTGGCTTGCACCATCTTTCCCGCAGCTCCAAACTTTATAATCATCGTTTTCGCTTATAAAATCTTTTGCATATTGCACTGTTTTGTGAACGGTGAGTACGCCCTCTGTTACTAGGTCAACACCTTCCAACATTGCAATGGGGGGCACGTCATTTACGTGATATTGCAAACTTGTAATCAGTGGCTTATTTAAATATTCTGCAGCAAGTGTAGAGGTGGTGCCGCCACACACAATGTGTTTGCCTTCTTTACCAAAAAACAGGGCCATCATTTTTTGGCAATCATCATGATTAGACGGCGGACCGATGAGGATGTTCACCACCTCTCTTTTTCGCACACGCAACACACAAACACTGGTGTCGTCTCCAAATTGATTCCCGTATAACATCGCACATTTTTCTAGCAAAACCGCACTCAATGTTTTTGCCGTAAGCCCACTGTAGAAAAGTGGTTTCATGTATTGAATGATATCTTTTCTTAGCCAGCCAAAATTAAGAAGTGAGCCCACACCGGCATGGATGCAACCATCACTCATGGCAAAAAACTGGTCGCCTTCACAAAGAGCAATTTTTGATACCAAGATTTTCTTTTCATCCACATGTAATTCTGTATACGGAAATTCACAATGTTCTCCGTTTCGAAAGAGTATCACATTTGGGTTGTCGTATTGAAAAATATCTATTTCTCGTTGATTTGCCGAAATTTTAAGAATTGTAAACGTAGAATAAGCAATTTCGCGCACAGCACACACAGGCAAAGTTTTTGCCACAGTACGAACACAATCGGTCAAATCAATCCCATTCGATATCATCGTCGACAACATTTTCGCTGTTAAAGTGGATAGTATATTGGCTTTCACCCCACTGCCCAGCCCATCGGCCAGCACAACCGTGGCCGAGCCATCGGCATTGTTTGACACATCGATATAATCGCCACAAAGTTCTTCCCCGTGCTTATGCGCAAAACTATAGCCAATTTCACAGCATAGGTTCATCATCACCGATGGACTCCTTTAGTTTTGTTAAGGCAATTTTTGTTTCAGCGGTGGTTTCCCCCAGTAGCGAGGCAATCTCTTGCACCACACGCATTTGCTTTTCAATCACTTTATTTGTCGTTTCGATGGTTTGTTTTTGCAATACTTCCTTTTTAGCTTTTTCAGCTTCTTCATCACTGATGTCGCGCATCAAACATACAAAAATGCGGTATTGTTCATTAAAACGAATGGTTTGCTCAACAAAACGGTTATATTCGGCCAAATATTGACGCTGATTTAAAATGTTTTTATGTGTATCTTGCACATCCATAAACGGTGTGGGGTCTAAAATCCGCACCACGGGTTCGCCCAAAACATCCCCCGAGGATCGTATGTTCATCAATTGCAGGGCAGCGGTGTTTATTTTTTGAACCTCAAAGCGTTCGTTAAGCACCACAATGGCAAGGGGTGAATCGTTGATGATATTATCGGACATGCTTTCGGCCTTATCCATTAAAAAGGGCAGGCACATATTCAAATCGGCCCTGCCTTGTAGCACAGCCACCGCCTTTTCGCGACATGAACTGTATCCACAGGAGCCACAGTCTAACTCGTCAAGCTTCGATGTTTTACCAAATTTCCGCAACGTAATGGCAATGTCTTGCGGTGAAGGCTGCACACTTGTTTGCACAAGTGGCAACAATTCTTTTTGAAGCGAAGACGAAGGAGGCACCGGCAAATCAAAATCCAACGGGCCTGCATATCGGCTAACTCGCATATAATTGCTAACCGGCGTGTTGCAATCTGCTTGAAGAACCGGGCCGCCAATACAGCTACCACGGCATGCCGACATTTCTATAAAGCAGTGTGTTAAATTACTATTTTGTATATTTTCTATCGCACTTATACAATTTTCTATCCCATCAACAGCCATATATTCATACGCACTTGTTCTATTTTGCATGCTTTGAATAATCCCGCCTGTAATGGGGAAAAAGCGTGCGCGGCTATGTTCGTTTTCATCCCATTGCTCATGTATAACAATATTTTTTGTTTTTAACATTCGGCTAAGCTCTTCAAATGTCAACACTGCATCTACATAGCCATCATACGCATCTGCTTCCTCTTTTTTTGCAACACATGGACCGATAAATACCACTTTCGCCTTTGGGTTTCGCTGTTTTATATCTTGCGCATGGGCCTGCATAGGCGAAAGTACTTTAGCAAGGTACGAAAGCGCTTGCGGATAATATTTTTGAATGAGCAAATTAACCGAATGACAAGCAGAACTAATCAATACTGTTGGTTTTTCATCCTGCAAAATGCGATTATATTCGTTTTTTACAAGCGATGCACCAACGGCAGTTTCTTCCGCATCAGAAAACCCATATGTTTTTAGCGCACAGCGCATCGCTTCAATTCCACTTCTAGGATAACATGCCACAAACGAAGGCGCAAGGCTAACCACCACATCATTTTGTGCAGACAGCATCGTATCTACCTGTTCAATACTATCGGAAATTTCTTTTGCATTTTGTGGGCAATTTACAAAGCATTGCCCGCATAAAATGCAAGCATCGCTTACTATATTTGCTTGCCCACCGGAAAACCGGATGGATTTTACCGGGCAATTCCGAATGCATTTATAGCAATTTTTACAGTTTGATTTTTTCAGTTGTAAATGTTCCATTATGTAAACACCACCTAAGTTTCCAATTTAGGCAGCACTTCTGTATTAAAAAAATGTGTGGTTTCATCCGGTGAAACTGAAAAGGATTCGTCTTCTATTTGAACACACACACCACTTTGACATCGGTTTAAACAAAAAGTGCCCCTTAATTCTAATTGGTTGCTCAGGCCATGGTCTTCTAAAAGCGCTTGCAATTGCTCTACCACTTGACGCGACCCCTTCAAATGACATGAGCTACCGATACATACGGTCATATTCATCAAAATACTCCTTAAAAAAATACATATTTTTATTGGGGAAGCCCCCAAAGCAAACCATAAGCAGTTGCTTTGGGGACTTATAAAACAGAAAGCACATTTTAATCTTTTCGATATGCTGCCATTATTGATATTCAGCCACATCAACCCAGCGAAGTAAGAAGGCGGCTTCCTCTTCTTTTTTCTTCACAAGTTGAGACGCAGCAACAATAGGAAGCCATTTTTGCACATATTGTTTGTCCGTTTGTGTTAAGGCGCAAAAAAGATCTAAATACCGCTCGGCCAGTTGTTCTTTTTTCTCTAAACAAAACAGGAGATACGTTCTGGCCACATCAGCCGATGCATTGCCCTGTGTTACATGAGACCAATCGATCACATATGGATTTCCATTTGGATCGATCAAAATATTGCTTGGGTTAAAATCGCCATGGCATATTTTATCGTGTTTTGGCATCCCTTGCAAACGGGTAAGCAGTTCATACCGCACGCTCTCTTCTAAATTGGCTTCATTCATTTTGCGTGTCATTTTATTATGTAGCGTATTTAAAAGAGGAGATTTTCTCATGTGCACTTCTGTTTGCAATTTCACAAACAACTGCAAATACTCTTCTTCTTTATCCGGGTTTTCAGCAAAAAGTTGCTCTAACGTCTTGCCCTCTACGCACTCTGAAACAATGGCCCACCGTTCATCTGTTTTTGTAACTTCCAACACTTTTGGCACAGGCAAGCCTGTTTCGCTTACACGAGATTGGTTCAGTGCCTCGTTTAGAATATCGGATTGAGGAAAACAAGTGTCGAACACCTTCACTATTTTGTCGCCATCTTTGTAAATCGTTTTGTTGCTTCGCTGTGCAACCACATTATTTAATTTCATTTTCGTCCTCCCCTTCTACGCTTTGCTTCCATAATAGGCACGCAGGTACAATTCTTTCATTTCGCTCATCAATGGGTAGCGCGGGTTCGCACCAGTGCACTGATCATCAAAAGCTTGTTCCACCATCTCATCAAGCCGTGCAAGGAATTCAGCCTCATCAATGCCATACGCTTGAATGCTGCTTTGAATGCCAATGTTCTTTTTCAGCTTATCAATGGATGCAATCAACGCCTCCACTTTTTCGGCATTGTTTTTGCCGCCCAGGCCTAAATAATCGGCAATTTCTGCATAGCGTGCAATTGCATTTGGGTGGTCGTACTGCGAAAACGACCCCATTTTAGTAGGCGCATCCACAGCGTTAAAGCGAATCACTTCGCCGATAAGAAGGGCATTGGCCACGCCATGTGGCAGGTGATAAAAAGCGCCAAGCTTATGTGCCATAGAGTGGCAGATACCAAGGAAAGCATTTGCAAAGGCCATGCCGGCCATGGTGGCAGCATTTGCCATTTTTTCACGTGCCACAACATCTGTTTGTCCATCGTTATAGGCTCTTGGCAGATATTCAAAGATTGTTTTAAGCGATTTAAGCGCCAAACCGTCTGTGTAATCGGTGGCCATTACAGAGGCGTATGCCTCTAAAGCATGGGTTACAGCATCAATACCAGAGGCCGCTGTAAGGCCTTTCGGTGCATCCATCATCAAGTCTGGGTCCACAATGGCCATGTTGGGCATCAATTCATAATCAGCCAAGGGGTATTTCATGCCATTGCTTTCATCTGTAATTACGGCAAAAGGTGTCACTTCCGAGCCAGTGCCAGCCGTGGTGGGAATGGCAATAAAGCTTGCCTTTTCGCCCAATTTCGGGAAAGCGTATACACGCTTACGAATATCCATAAAGCGCATGGCCATATCAGCAAAATCCGTATCGGGGTGTTCATACAACACCCACATAATTTTTGCAGCGTCCATGGCAGAGCCACCACCCAAAGCGATAATGCAATCCGGCTCGAACGTAGCCATGGCTTTTGCACCGGCTCGGGCACTGGCAAGTGTTGGATCCGGCTCTACATCAAAGAAGCATGTGTACTGAATGCCCATGGCTTCCAGTTGGTCGGTCACCGGTTTTGCATAACCATTTTGATAAAGGAATTGGTCTGTAACCACAAACACTTTTTTCTTAAACAAAACGGTGTTCAGCTCGTCTAGGGCCACAGGCAAACAGCCTTTTTTGATATACAGTTTATTCGGCGCACGGAACCAAAGCATATTTTCTCTCCTCTCGGCAACGGTTTTAATGTTTAACAGATGCTGCACGCCTACATTATCGGAAACAGAGTTTCCTCCCCAAGAACCGCAACCCAAAGTGAGTGAGGGTGCCAAATTGAAATTATACAAATCGCCAATACCGCCATGAGAAGAAGGGGTGTTGACCACAATACGACACGCTTTCATCCTGGCAGAAAATTCTTTTAGTTTTTCTCTTTCTTTTGTAGCGTCTAAATAAACAGAAGCAGTGTGCCCAATGCCACCATCTTCCACAAGTTGCTGTGCCTTATCCAATGCATCACTAAAGTCTTCACTTTTATACATTGCAAGCACCGGCGATAATTTTTCGTGGGCAAACGCTTCGCTTGGCTCTACGCTGCTCACTTCGCCAATCAGAATTTTTGTCTCTTTGGGCACAGTAAAGCCAGAGAGTTCTGCAATGCGGTGCGCGCTTTGGCCCACAATTTTAGCATTCAACGCACCATTAATTAAGATAGTACCGCGCACTTTATCGCACTCATCAGCACTTAGAATATAACAACCGCGGAAAACAAATTCTTTTTTCACTTTTGCGTAAATACTTTTATCCACAATAACAGATTGCTCTGAGGCACAAATCATACCATTATCAAATGTTTTGGAGTGGATAACAGAGCTAACGGCCAGCAGTATATCGCAGCTTTTATCAAAAACAGCGGGGGTGTTGCCGGCGCCAACACCAAGGGCCGGCTTGCCACTGCTATAGGCAGCTTTTACCATGCCAGGGCCACCGGTGGCCAAAATAAGGTCTGCTTCACCCATCACCATATTGGTTAATTCTAAGGAGGGGGTATCAA
The DNA here is from genome assembly GCA_964370195.1 of uncultured Oscillospiraceae bacterium. GTDB lineage: Bacteria > Bacillota > Clostridia > Oscillospirales > Ruminococcaceae > JAAYCI01. The sequence continues at coordinate 12,689 of CAYJIH010000019.1, read as the reverse complement.
TCCATCCAATGATATTTTCCGGTGCACCGGCTTTCACAGCGGCTTCCAGCACAAGTTTTGCAGCGGCAATAGTGCTATTTTTCGCCCTTGGATGTGGGCTGATAATGATACCATTGCGGCTTTTTAGCGCAAGCAATGTTTTAAAAATTGCTGTGGAGGTGGGGTTGGTTGTGGGAATTACGGCAGCAATAACACCAACAGGCTCTGCAATTTTCATTGTGCCTAAAGATTTATTTTCTTCTATAATCCCACATGTTTTTGTGTTTTTATATGCATTATAAATGTACTCTGCCGCATAGTTATTTTTTATCACTTTATCTTCTACAATGCCCATACCGGTTTCTTCAACGGCCATTTTGGCAAGGGGAATACGTGCCTTCGCTGCGGCGGTGGCAGCTGCAAGAAAAATACGGTCTACCTGCTCTTGTGTGTAGGTGGAAAAATGAGTTTGCGCTTCGCGAACGCATGCAAATTGTGCTTCAAGCGTTTCCACGCTGTCTACGTTCAAATACTCGATTGTGTTGTCCATTTGGTTTCCTCCCATTCGATTCTTGATAAGCATATTGTAAAGACTATAGAAAGTGTGAATGATAGTATAAGATGCTCACGCCTCTATTTGTTAATAATTTAACATATGCACCCTCCCGCGTCAAGCCTTTTTGATATTTTTTTAACAATTGCACAACCAAGCAAGAGCTAATATGATATTTTTTTGTCAAAGTGAACAATGAAACCTATTTTGGGCGGCTGCAAAACACTTTTCCACCTCGCAGCCACATAAAAAACACATGCGAAATAGCCCCTATCCATAACTGGATATCTCCACAAGATTTCCGTCAGGGTCACGAAGATATATTGATTTCATTGGCCCGCGCACGCCATGTCGCTCTACGATGCCCAATTCTATTTTTATTCCGTTTTGCTGTAATGTTTTGCAAAACACTTCAATATTTCCTGCCATTTCAAAACAAAAATCGCCACTTCCCGTTTGCACATTTTTGGCATGTGGAGATAGCTCCTTACCCAAAAGGTGGACATTAATCTTAAAATCGCCTGCATGCAATTCATACCGATTGCCCTTATCTTTAGCCGTAAACCCAATGGTTTCATAAAAGTGAATGGTAGAGGCTATGTCACTTGCAGTGATCACAAAGTGATCCACTTTCTGTATCATCATTCCCCTCACTTTCCTTTATTGAAGCTGCCCATATAAAAAAAACAGCTACAAAACCAAACCATTTGTAACGCTCGGTTTCAGTTTTATAGTATCTTTTGTAATGTTTTTAAAGGACACACATCCCTATTTTGACAAAACTGTTGTGGTAGAGGTAGCATTCATTAATTTATGCGTTTTCGGTTCAACCGCTCACCTGTGTGGACATTGGCATAAAAGTGTATCCCTGTGGAATTTTGCACATCCATTTTTGCACTTAGAACAAATAGCATCGGGTGGTATCCACTCGCATCCTTCTCATCGTGCGTTTTTTATACGCCACAAGAGTAAACTATGTTATTACATACGAATGCACTGGCACAGCGGTTGTTTTGGATGAAAATACATCTTCGCCTTCGTGATACAAACATCGCTTAAATCGTAAACATTTTCCTCCCAAACAAGTAGCGGAGCATCCTTTGGCACATCAAAATACGCGGCCATTTGTGTATTTTGATCGGCAGTCATAAAAACCGCCTGATACGCAATCTCCAAATGGCACACTTTTTTCAGGAAATCCACCAGTATAAATGAATCAGCACAAAAAGAGGAAAGCGCACTTTTATCAATATAACAAAGCGGTGTTTCAGAAAGGTATAAAATTCGGTTTTCACCATGCAACGAAAACGCCCAAACTTGACGATATACATCACACGTGTTTTCCATTTCCGCATACAATGTATTTTTCACAACACCAGCTTCTATACACTTGCACTGCGCCTGAGCAGTGGGCGTGCTTAGAAGCGAAATAAATTCCAAATTCAAATCAACTCGATAAGGAAGCTTTGTTGCCGAAGGGTGGGCAAAACTTCCTTTCCCATGGCGTGATGTAACAAAATGCTCTGCTGTTAACGCCTGCAAGGCCTCTCTAACCGTTGACCGGCTCACCTGAAAACGCATCACATACTCATTTTCCGACGGCAGTTTATTTTCCCCACTTTTCATCGTTGCAATATCTTTTTTTATTTCATCATATACAAGTTTCCACAGTTTTTTCTTGTCATCTTTTTCCATTTGTACCCCCCTTCGTGTATACAATATCGTGCTGGTCATCGCCACTTCACATAAATTTTGATGTATAATATATACCAAAACAGCTCTTACACAAGCTGCAAAATCACACTGTTTGCCGTCATTCTTCCTCTTTCCTTTTTGACGTTGTTTCCTTTAGAAAAAACTCCCAAGCACAGGCACACGTATCGTCCAGTTCATCCGGATAACAACTCACGCACTTTGTGGCAATACGCGCATCAATGCCTTGGGCAAAAAAGGTATACTCCTCTATACCGGCCGCCTTACATGGATGCAGCGGCATGTTTTTTCGTCTGCGGGCCGTTTGCACACGGCAATCGAGCATACGGTAAACAAGGCTATCTTCTTTTAAAACAATTTCGTCGGTGTTTAAGGAAGAATACAAACGAAATCGCAACGCTTGTGCCAAACCGGCAAGCCCCGGATATTCCGGCAACTGTAAAAAGGCTTTAATCCTACGCGCTTCAATTGTGGCCAGCCCTCGCTGCCCATTGATGTTGTGTTCCATAGCTTCTTCTGTGCCCAATTTCCGCTCTATCGATTGATACCAAAGGCCATCATGTGCCAGCCAATTTTTTGCATAAACAGAAAGCAATTCCACCAGCTTTTCGCGCGGCAGATCCTCAATGGCTTGCCACATGCCCATTCCCCCTTGTTCCTATTTCAAAGTATAGTGTGCTTCAATTTCTGCTTTAATATCCTCTACCAAAGGCCGTGCTTTATAGTATTCAAACGCTTCTACAAATTCTTTTATACCATGTAGTAGATTTGTAATATCCCCTTTCCAGGTATACGCCCTACACTGCTCTAAAGATTGCTCAATCAAATCAATATCAAAAGAATTCAAGGCCTCTTCTATTGTTTCAAGGCTCTGTTTCAAAACCACAAGATCCCCTGCCGCTTTTTCGGAACTCTCGGCAACTTGTTCTGTTTTGCAGATAATTTGTATCGACTGTAGCACGGCTTCAAAAGAGCGGAAAAACTCTTCTGTGTGGCCTTCTATATAGTTCCAATCCTGCTTAATTGCGGCATCCTCCAGCTTTTTCGCCTTTTCGGAAAGACTAAAGGCCCCAATGGATGCCGAAGCACTTTTCAGCGCATGAATGTCAATTCGATACGACACCAAATCGTGTGTTTCCATCGCATGTTCTAACGATTGCACCTTATGGGCACCATCATTGTGGTACGAACTGAGCACATCTAAATAATCGCGCAATTTGCCCCCTACCATTTTAAGGCCATACTGCGTGTTTACTCCCTCCACATACAATTCGCAGCTCTCGCCTGACGATAAAGCCGAAAATTGCGCACTTTGCTGCTTTTCTTTTGGAATCCAGTTCAAAAGAATTTCGTTCAATTTTTGCACTTCAATCGGTTTTGCCAAAAAATCATTCATACCCTCTTTGCAAAACAACTCCCTTGCCCCCACAATGGCATTGGCTGTCAACGCAACAATTGGAAGTTGAACAAAATATTCTCCCGGCAATTTTCGTATTTCAGCCGTGGCGTCTACACCATCCATTTCCGGCATCATGTGATCCATAAACACAAGGTCATACGTGTTGTTTTTCACCATCTCCACGGCCATCAAGCCATTTGTGGCCGTTTCAATATTAAATTTGTATGGTGCCAACAGCCCTTTTGCCACCATAAGGTTCACATGATTGTCATCCACCACCAACACCTTCGCCTCTGGGGCAATAAAATGGTTTGTTTCCGATGTTTCATGCCCTGCAACGGCAAGATTACCAAACACTTGTGATAGCTGCAAACAGTTCACCGGCAAATGTACCGTTTTCACATCTCGATACACTGTTAAATCTCCAGGCTCTGCCAACAATACGATTTGCACATTTAGGCCCATCGTTTCTTTAATCGCCCGTATTTTCGATAAATGCACAGCCGGTGTAAACAAATAATCGAACGACTGTTGTTCAACACACCCTAAAAGGTCTGCTTGATTTGTGCACACAGTGCATGTGGCGCCAAGGTTTTGGATAGACTTTTGTATAGAGCTTGCATGCAGCTCACGCGCTTCATACAAAAGTGCGCTTTTTTCTTCGTGCAACACCGTAATGGGCACATACTGCAAAATCCGCTGTGGTATTGTAATCGTAAAAGTAGACCCAGCACCAAGGGTGCTGCTTACTGCAATAGAACCGCCCATCATTTCACACAATTGTTTTGTAATGGCAAGGCCCAGCCCGGTCCCTTCGATGTTGCGGTTTCTCGTTGTGTCCACTTGTTCGAACTGCATAAACAGCTTGTCCATGTCCTCTTGCCGAATTCCGGTGCCCGTATCGCTTACTTCAAACAAAATAACCGCTTCTTCGTTTGAACGCTCGCACGATACACTAAAATGGATATTTCCTTTTTTTGTAAATTTAACCGCATTGCTAAGCAAATTAAGCAAAATTTGCTTGATGCGAATTTCATCCCCGTGCAACTTTGCGGGAATTTCGCAGTCAATGAATGTTGTGAAAATAATGGGTTTATTTTCAAGGCGCACTTTTGTTAAGCCAATCACGTCATTAAGCAGTGACGTAATGAAATATTCCACTTCAATAATTTCCAGCTTGCCCGATTCAATTTTGGAAATATCCAAAATATCGTTGATAATAGCCAGCAAGCTTTCGCTGGCATTTTTTATTTCTAATGCGTATTCTTCCGCCGCCCGGCCTGCACTTTCGCGCGACACAATTTCGGCCATACCAAGAATGGCATTCATGGGTGTGCGAATTTCATGGCTCATATTCGCCAAAAAATTACTTTTCGCTTGCGAGCTTAGCAATGCCTCTTCGTGCGCTTGCCGCAACTGTTCATCCATTTCATGCTTTTTCTGTGCATTGGCAAACAGCCTTCCACTTACCATCAGCATATTTTCTTGCGCTTCCGAAAAAACCATTTCGTTTTTGTCGCTACCAATGGAAATAAAACCAAAAAGGTTGCTGTATATATAAATAGATGAAAGCAGCAAAGACCGGTTGTTTGTAAAATTTTCCACAAGGTAATCTGCAAAAGAATCGGGAATGGCCAACATAAAATCTGCTGTTGTTTTTTCCGTTTCCACCTTGCTGCGAAACTCTTTTTTCAGCTTCCAATACCGTATTACAACATTCCCATCCGGCTTCATCGACAAAATATTGCCATCGTCTTGCAAGTTTTCCAAAAATTTCGGCATGTCTCTTGTGTCAAAAATAAGCTCCTGCCCATCTTTGTAAGCATGCTCGATATAAATATATTTTTTTCCCCCAACTGTTATACATTTCCACAGCACAATTTCCGGCACACCATAGGCGATGGCCAAACTTTTTAAGCAATCTGTTAGTATATGGTCAAAGTCTTTTTCTTTGTCCAAAGTCAGCAATTTTCTTGCAATTTCATTCACCGTTAACAGCAGGCGGTCTTGCTCTAACAAAGCTTTTGTACGTTCCTCGATTTGCTGTTCAAGATGCAGCTGATGATTTTCCAGCTCATTGAGCGTAATTTCCAGCTTTCTTTTAGAGTTTTTTAAGCCATCAATGTTGAGGTGCCCACCTATAACACGTGTGGCTTTCCCCGCCTCATCTTTTGCCACAATTCGCCCCACATCACGTGTCCAAATATAACGCCCATTTTTGTGGCGCATCCGTGTTTCGCACTCATATGTAGGAATTACACCCATTGTAAAATCGTCTAGCATCTTCGATATTTTCGGAAGATCGTCCGGGTGGTTCATCTCCTCCCACTCTTCTATCGTCCCTGTAATTTCCTCTTGTGTGTATCCCAACATCTTAAGATATTCGTCGTTGTAGGAAACAACATTTTTTTCCAAATTCCAATCCCACGTGCCAAATTCGGCTACTTCTATGGCTAAATTTAAAATTTCCGTTCTTTCGCGCAGTTTTGCCTCTGTAAGCTTAATATTTGTAATGTCTTGCAGCACACCGCAAAGAATGAGGGGCCGGCCATCTTCACTATACTGTGTTACACGCCCCTTGTCATGCCCCCAAATAATCGTCCCATCTTTTCTTACCATACGAAATTCCGCTTCGTAAATGGGCAATTCGCCTGCCAAATACCGATCTACACGGCTGGATGCAAATTCCAAATCGCTTGGTAAAAGCATCGATTCCCACGTAGAAACATGGCAGCGAAGCGTTTCTCTCTCATGCCCCACAATTCTGGCCCATTCTTCGCTGTACAACACATGGTCTGTTTGTAAATTCCATATCCACACCCCAATATCGGTGATGGAAATAGCCTCTAAAAGATGTTCTGTTGTAATTTTTTCGGTGTGCGCCATAACAACAACCCCCGTTGACAAAAATTATTACTCACGCATCATCTCTATATAAGTAGCCAATTTCTTCAAACGAGCCCTCCACTGCCAAAAAGCACTGCACAAGCACAGGGTCGAAATGAGAGCCACTGTCGGCCCGGATAATCTCCACAGCCTCTTCATGTGGTTTCGCCTTTTTATACGGCCGCTCTGAGGTGATGGCATCGTATGCATCCACAATGGCCATCAGCCGACCCCCAATGGGGATTTCCTCCCCTTTCAATTTCTGTGGATAACCGGTACCGTTCCATTTTTCATGGTGAAAAACGGCAAATATTTCTGCCACCTCTAAAAATGCCACTTCACGCACATCTTTAATGGCCGAGCGTATAATTTCCCCGCCATACGTGGTGTGTGTTTTCATAATTTCAAACTCATCTTCTGTTAGGGCGCCCTTTTTTAAAAGAATTTGGTCTGAAATACAAATTTTACCCACATCGTGCATCTGCGAAGCATGGCCATACAGATCCACATCCACACCGCAAAGGCTGTCTGCATAAACCCCTTCTAAAAGCGCCTGTTGCAATAACCGTTTTAAATACTGGCTTGTTCGCATAATATGTTTGCCCGTGCCGCTGTCTCTGCGCTCCACCATTTCCGATAAAGCGTATACAATCGCATATTGAAGCTCTTCAATATGCGATGTTTTTTCTTTTACCAAGTTCTCTAAATTTGTGCTGTAGCTGTGCAGCTTCACATGCAGCTCCACCCTTTTTTTAAGAAGCACCGGCGAAAATGGTTTGCTTACATAATCCACTGCGCCAAGGGCAAGCCCTTTATACTCACTGTCGCTATCATCCTTTGCCGTAAGAAAAATAACAGGAATGCTACAGTAAGGTTCCTGCATTTCTTCCTTTATCACTCGAATCACATCAAAGCCGCTTAGCCCTGGCATCTCAACGTCTAGCAAGATAAGGTCCGGGTTGATATTTGGAAGCTCATCAATGGCCATAGCGCCATCTTTAAACAACACCACATGATACTCTTCACACAGCGCTTTGCGCGCAATACTTAAGTTGGTGATGTTATCGTCGATAATAACAACTTTTAATTTTCCGCCTTTCCCCATAAAAATGCCTCCATGACAATTTGTATACATTTCATACATTTTTTATAAATATACCATAAAAAATGCCCTAACACAATCACCATTCACTTCCCACCCCAATATAAATATATTTCCATTAAATACCATTTTGGCTTCACCATACGTTCTTTCACCATTTCCACCGCTTGCTTTTCATTTTTTTATGCAGTAAAATTAAACATAGAAGGTAAAAGGCATGTTCATAACCACCAAAAATGCCAAAAACGCAAGGCGGCAAGAAACCGCTAAGTGCTGCAAAAATGAAGTGCGATGCAGTCTCACAACTTATAAACGAAAGCAACATGGGAAGGCGGCCTTTATGGATAAAGCAAAACAAAAACCAAAATCATTTACAGTGGCCAGTGTGGTTGGTGTAACCCTCATCTTGGCCTTGCTTGGCTACTGGTTTCAAATTGCTGTAAAAGATGTTGTTGTGAATGCTACCATTCGGGAAATGGAGAAAATTGGTGCACAGCAGGAATATATTTTAGAAAACGCAATGGAAGAAGCGGAAGAGGACCTTTCCCTTCTTGCGCAATACGCTGCCAATGCCCATGTTACCGAAGAAACGGCAATTGAGTTTTTGCGCTCACAGTCGCAATCAGAGGAATTTGACAACTTATATTATGTCGACCTTGAGGGAAACGGCACCTCGCTCTCAGGCACCCCTTATGATTTTTCTGATAATGCGTCTTTTCTTAGCGCTTTAGAGAACGAAGTTTTCATCACCGATCCGCATATATCTGCCACCACCGGCACTTTTGTTTTTGATGTTTCTGCGCCCATTATTGAAGCCGGCAACACCACTGCTGTTTTATTAAGCGAATTCTCTATAAACACTTTGCTTGAAACGCCCGGCAGTGTAACATACGGAACAGGTGATGTGTTTATCGTGGATAGCAACTTAAACTTTATTTTTTCCACAAGCGAAAACCACGAAGGCCGCGAACAAATCCCCGAGGGCGACATGACAGAAATGGGCATTGACAACGTTACCAACGCCCAAAACGATATCATAAATAACGAAAGCGGTAGCTTTTACTATGATTACTACGGTGTTTCGAAGGTGATGGTTTACATGCCCATCAGCATGACGAATTGGTCCTTGGCGCTCAACGTAGAAACAGAAGCCATCAGCAGCGAACTTTCCACAGCAGTTGACCAGCTGCAAACCATCTTTCTTGGAATTTATTTGTTTTTGGTGTTTTTAGTTGTGTACATCTGGCTTTCTCAGCGCCGCTCTGTAAGATTGCTTGTAAAAACAGCTTATTACGATTCACTAACCGGATTGCCCAATATGGAAAAACTGAAAAAAGATATGGGCCATGTTTTAACGAAAAACAAAAACAAACCATACGCTATTGCTATTTGTGATATTGAAAAATTTAAAGTAATCAACGAAATGTATGGCTACGAAATGGGCGATCATGTTTTAAAATCCATGAAGGGCTTTGCCGACAGATTACAAGAGCCCACTTTGATTTTTTCAAGAATTGGCGCCGACAAATTCGCACTGTTTTCCGGCAATCATTTTTTAGACGATATCGACACGCTCATTTCCGAATGCATCGCTTACCATGACGAGGTGATTCCGGAACTGATTGACCACAACGCCACATTCAAATGTGGGCGGTATCATATTGAACTTGGCGAAACAGATGTAGATAACATCATCAATAAAGTTACATTGGCACATAAAACAGCAAAGGGAACCACAGGACAAGCTTTATGTGACTACGATGATTTATTAAAACAAAAAATGGTAAAAGATGCTGAAATTACAAACAAAATGAGGTCTTCCCTAGAAAACGAAGAATTCGAGGTGTACCTACAGCCAAAATTCAGCGTGCATGGAAGCGAACTTGTGGGCGCGGAAGCACTGGTGCGCTGGATAGAGCCCGATGGTTCTATCGTCTTCCCCGGGGACTTTATTCCATTATTTGAAAAAAATGGCTTCATTGTGGAGCTTGACCGGTATATTTTCGAGCATGTTTGCCTCATCATTCGGCGCTGGATCGACAATGGAAATGGGCTTGTGCCCGTTTCCGTAAACCTTTCGCGGCTAAACTTACACAGCACCACCATTGCAGAAGAGCTTGCTGCAATAGCCGATCAATACCGCATACCACATCATGCCATTGAGGTAGAACTAACAGAATCTGCCGCAGTAGAAAACGAAGGTGCCTTAGAAGCACTGTACGCAAAATTGCACCAATACGGGTTTAAAACAGCCATTGATGACTTTGGCTCCGGCTATTCCTCTCTTTCCATGCTTAAAAATTTACATGTAGACACATTAAAAATGGACAGAAGCTTTTTTGTGGAAGGCAGGCTACTGAAACGCGATGACATGCTTATTGATGGCATTGTAAAATTAGCCCACAATTTAGGCATGTATGTTGTAGCCGAAGGCATTGAAACAAAAGAGCAAATTGAGATGCTTACAACCATGAACTGCGATGCTGTGCAAGGCTATGTTTATGCAAGGCCCATGCCTGTTTCAGAGTTCGAAGATACCTACCGTGAACTTATGAAAAAGGTAGCACGGCATTCGCAAACCGAAAACACATGTGGCATTGCGCTTATCTATAACATCAACGATTCTAAATTTACAAATTCGTTTATCCCCTGTGGCATCTTAATCACAAAAGCAGATGAACACTTCACCATTGTAGAAGCAAACGAAGGATACTTTGACCTCATTGGTTACACAAAAGAGGAAGTGCGCGATTTATACAAAAACCGCGGCATAGACACACTGCATCCAGAAGACAAGGCCATCGCCCTTAACTATTTTACCAAAGAAGCAAATACGGGCCAATTTAGCTTTGTATGCAGGCTTGTGCACAAACAAAACAGCTATCGAGTTGTGCAGTTTGGCGGTAAAATTTCCATCAATGAACAAGGGCAGAAACAACTTTATTTTTCTCTGATGGACATCACTTCTTTTGCCCAAACAACAGAGGAATTACAAAACGAAAAACATTTCAACTCGCTTATTGCATTATTAACAGACAATGTATTTTTTGATTATGATTTCAAAAAGAATACCATGCGCTTCTCGCGTAATTTCGCCAACAGACTAAACATTCCCGATGTGATCGAAAACTATCTTGATTCTTCTATTCGAAACGAAATATTCTTCGAACCACCAAAAGAATTACCCCCTGACGTTTCGTGCCCCATCTCGTTCGACAAAACAGAAAGATCGATGAAAGTAAAACTTCCAAGTGGCGAAATTGTTTGGTATTTATGCAATTACAAACATTTTACCGACGCAAGCGGCATCAAATACCGAACCGTGGGCAAAATGACCGATATCACAACACATTATTTAGAAGTGCAAAATTTAAAAGAAAAAGCAGAAACAGATCTATTGACCGGTGTTTACAACCGGGTGGCCAGCGAACACTATATCCAGCACTATTTGGACGATGCAGGAAAAAACATTCAATGCGCTTTTCTCATCATTGATTTAGACAATTTTAAAGCCGTAAACGATACCCTTGGGCACCTTATGGGTGATGTTTGCCTACAAGAAGTTGGCAGTTCTTTAAAACAAATGTTCCGCGACAAAGACATTATTGGCCGAATTGGTGGCGATGAATTTTCTGTACTCATCAAAGAATATAAAACACTTGAACTCATCGAACGAAAAGCACAAGAAATTTGCACTGCTTTTTGCAAAACATATGAAAAAGACGGCATGTGTGTGTCTATTTCTGCCAGCGTTGGCATTGCACTGTATCCAGAACATGGCACTGATTTCAATGGTTTATACAAAAAAGCAGACAATGCCCTGTACCAAATGAAGCACACCGGAAAAAACCACTTTACCATCTACAAGGAAAGCGAAAACGATTTGCTATAAACAACACGGCTTTATCATTTCTATCTGCATAATTCCACTCTTTCAAACAAATTACAAGGCCCAAAATACATTCATCTTTTTGCAAAGAGAGGCCACTGCCATGACCATACAAGAAATATATTCTGCCTTTGACAAAATCGGTTGCCTTACGTTTTCCACTATCAATGAGGCAGGCGAGCCAGAATCCAGAATTGCCCACTTGCGCGCCTATGATGAACACGGCCTTTACTTTATGACCATGTACACAAAGGGATTTTATCGGCAATTAAATCAAACGGGAAAATTGTCTTTATGCGGCCTATGTGCAAACAGTGCTGTGCAGCATGACGAACAGGGAATGCCTGTGTTTAGTGGTGGCTACGCCATGCGCCTCACCGGCACTGCCCAAGAAGTTTCCTTAGAAGACATCAAAGCAAAAAACAACCCTCTTTTCGACCTTTGCATCAAAGACCAAGCACAATACAATGCCATGGTTGTGTTTTGCATCACATCGGCGCGTGGTGACATTTTTGACTACGATTTCAAAAAAGAGCACCGAGGCAACAAATTAGAACGCATCTATTTTTCCTACGGCGGTGCCGAAATACACACACGTGGCCTGTGGATTGATAAAGACGCGTGCATTCGCTGCGGTATTTGCGAAAAAAAATGCTCCTTTATGGCCATCCGAAACGACACAAATGGGTTTGCCATTCGTCAAGACCGCTGTGACGAATGTGGGGACTGCTTTTTAAATTGCCCTGCAAAAGCAATTCATCATAAGGGTGAAGCATTCCTATCATAAAATCATTAGAAACTGCAGCGATAATCGTATTTTCACCAATCAAAATGTCTCTATCGTTTCTTTGCCTAGCCCCATAAGGTTTTTTGCCGAATTTATCGCTTTTTGTTGCTTCTTCCCTTTATTTGCAGTATATTTAAATTGGATAGTTTCCTTGTTTTCATATGGAATTTCTTCATCCATGTTTCGATAGTATAACCACTTTTTAGGGCTGCTTTCACGCATCCACCAAGGAGCGATGATATTTATGAACTATAAGTATACAAAGTTCAATAAGCCCCTTTTGCTTCTTTCTATCGGCTGTGTTGTGGTGTTTATCCTCATCATCGTCTTCATCAACATCTCAATGGACGACGAACTGTATGCGGTTAAACTGCAAGACTT
>CAYJIH010000018.1:0-33111 GCA_964370195.1 uncultured Oscillospiraceae bacterium | reverse complement strand
CTTGAGCAAAATTCTGTGGATGAGTTCATAGCCGGTTAACCGCTGTTCTATAAATGCTACCATTCTATTTTGCGCATAATTCTTGACAGTACCTTAGTATTGTATAAACATTAGTAAAATCGCTAAAATACATAATATTTATAGCTAAAATAGCATTTTCATACAATTATCCCAAGTAATTATACAACCAACAAACAACAAACGTTTACACAAGACAAAAAGAGATCATAATAAAACACCCGTAAAAATAACATCAATTATTTTAGCTGATATTTATCAAATGATCACAAATGCTTCGCTGGGTTTATCGCATAAATAAAAAGCAGTTCCTATCACTTAAATTTCGGTTCCTTTTATCGCACCTTTTTTAATCCAATAACCTTTGAATATAAAAAAGAAGCACAGCCGATATAAAATCATCGGCTGTGCTTGCTATCGGCTGTTTAAAACTGTATAGATTATATTGATTGATAGTAAAAATCATCGTTTGGCAAAGCACCACCAACCGATTCCGGCGCTTGCTCAAATAAAACATTTAAATACCCATTTAATGTGTCTTTCATCTGCGCGCCGTCTATATAGGTGATATTGCAGTTTGGTATGGCCTGCAGTGCCACGGCTTCTGGCACTATTTCGTATTGACCAACAAGTGCAGCGCCGCCTTCAACATCATCGTTGAGACTGTAGATGGACTCTTCATAATGTCCTAAAAACGCCTGCACTGCCGCTGGATTTTCTTCAATGAATTCGGTGCGGGCAACTACAACGCCTGTTACAAGTTGCGAAGGAACTTCTGCCTCTGCTTGCACAGCATCCCATTCTTCGGTTAAATCTAAAGCAACACGCAGCCCCTCGGTAGCACCAAGTGCGGTGGTTACAAACGGCTCGGGCAACATGGCAATGGCGTTTGGTGTTTGCGCAATGGCCGACAGTACCTCAGTTGCTTCTGCATGCCATTCAATCGTCACATCCCGGTCTGGGTCAATGCCATTTGCAGAAAGCACGTAGCGTAAAGAGAACTCCGGTGTTGCCCCCTTTCCTGTGGCATGGATGGTTTGGCCACGCAAATCTTCAATGGTGGACACAGCATCTCCGTTCTCCACGATGTACAAAACACCCAAAGTGTTGATAGCCAATACCTGAACGGCACCATCGGTGTTGTTATAAAGCACAGAAGCTAAGTTTGCAGGCACAGCCGCAATATCAATTTCGCCCGTGCCAATTTTCGCAGCCACTTCACTTGTATCGGCCACCATATCGAACATATAGTTATTGTCAGAAATTTCACCTTTATCGGCGGCATCCATAAATTGCACCATGCCCATGGCAGTGGGCCCTTTTAAAGCAAGCACACGAACATCAACAGCGGATGCATCCGGCATAGCCTGTGATGTATTTTCTGACGTAGCCATCACCGAGCCCGATATCGAGGCATCCGCAGATGAAGCCCCCTCGCTTTGCGGCTGTGTAGAAGAGCACGCAGCCAATAAGGAAAGAAATAATACAGCAGACAATGTAATCCCAAGAATTTTTTTCATAAAACACCCTTTTCATAATTTATATAAATCGCCTTATTTTATAAGGCCAACAACCGCTTGCACCCGTTATGGGTTTTCTAAAGATTTCCTCATATCGGCAGAAGCAATAAAAATAGAAATCATTTTTAGAACATACTGAACTGTATTGATTTCTTTTTCACTCCAAACACGGTGCTCATTGTTGTCATCAAGGCCAAACACAAGCCTCGAATGCCCCTTTCCTTTTGTTTGCACCAGCAGGTATGATTTGGCCGGCTCGTAATCCAGCCCTTGTTCTCTCAACGTGTTTCCTGCATAATCGGTATCTTTATTGTACATAATACCATATTTTTCAAGGTCGGAAAAAAACGTTTTTATGCCAGCGACAGAAATGTTTTGGAAAGTGTCTATTTTTGCAACGGATTGATCATCCACCCATTCATATGTAATGCTGTAATTATAACCCTCATCAAATGTTTGCGCCACATAACAACGGCTCACCTTCATATGCGTTCCAAACAGACGAAGTACCGTATTCATTGATTTAGAAACATCATTCGCTTGATACATCAAATCAAATACCATAGACGTAATTCCGGTGTCAAAATAGCTGTTCACCGGCTTATTCGCATTGTCAACATCTGTTAATTTTTTCGTACCTACATCTGCAATATCTGCCGTATAAATAGTGTAACGATCTTTGCCGGCCATTTTAGAACTGTACAGGGCTTTATCGGCACATTTATAAAGTTCCTCGTATGTATCAGCGTGCGTAGGATAAAGCGCAACACCGATGCTACCAGATATTTTATAATCTTTATTCTCGCCGGAATAACTATTTTTAAAAGCATTTGCAATGGATTTGGCTTTGCTTTTTATCACGCGCTCATCCGATATATCTTTTACAAACACAAGGAACTCGTCTCCACCAATGCGTCCAATGATATCAGCACCCCTAAAGTTTGCATGCAAGTTTTTTGCAATATCGCTTAACACAATATCCCCATAATAATGGCCCAGCTCATCATTCACAGACTTAAAGTCGTCTACATCGATTAAAAACAGGGCATGCGAGGAGGAAGCAGCGCTTACCAAATTATCTTGTATCACTGTTTCTGTTGTAATTTTGTTTAAGCAATTTGTAAGTAAATCTGTTTTAGAAAGCACTTCAAATCGCTTTTGTCTGTCAATATCATACGTTTTACCAATGGAAAACACAGGTTGCCCCGCTTTGTTGTACATAGTTTTGTATGTAATGCGGTAATATTTTGAAATACCACTCGGTTGTGTAAAACGCACTTCTGTCGGCTCTTGCACACCGGTTCGCAAATGTTCATCAAACTTCAAAAACGCTTTTAGATCATCCGGAAAAACCATGCCACTGTCTACCACATAACTTGGGAATGGTTGTTTGCCTGCAGCAAGGCCCAAAATTTCCATGCCTTTACCGAAAAATTGAATGGTGGCCGTGCGTACATCGTAAACCCAAAACCATTCTTCCGAAAGCTCTGCCACTGTATTAAACAAAGCTTTGTAAGTGATGCGGTTGTGGTAGTACTCATCAAACCCGGCATCTTCTTCGTTGTCTGCTAGGTGAGGGCGCAAATCTTGCATGGTACTTACAAGTAACTCCAGCCCATTTTCATCTTTCATATTCAGCCGATAAATGCTGATATAAAGTGGAATTTCCTCCCCTGTTATACTTATATCCAACCAGTTGACGTGCACTTCGCCTTTTTCAATTGCAAGCAAAACCTGCTCTTGAAAAGCGGTTTTTGAATTTTTTCCATTTGGCTGCGTAGGCACAGTAAGGTCATAAAATTTATCAAGATACACCTGTTTTGAGTCAAGGCCATACAAATTCATGGTATGGGTATTACAATAAACACTCTCGGCTTTTTCGTTAAGCATATTGATACACAAAGGAACATGATCGAGCATCATAAGAAGCTGATCTGCTGTGAAATGAGTGCTAAAATCTTGAAAAAGGCTTTTTTGGTTGTTGTCATTGTGTGTCACAGTGCAATCCCCCATTTTCCGGTTTTTAATGCTGTGGTTCGTGTTTGCATAAGCCTTCAAGTGTCTACATTTAATTCGTTCAAACCGCCACCTAGCTGATATTTCCAAAATATTTCTGTTCAAAATCTTGAATGCTAATGGGTTTGCTAAAATAATACCCTTGCCCCATATGGCAATTTAATCCTTTTAATATGTCAAACTGCTCAACCGTTTCAATTCCCTCTGCCACAGAAACCATGTTTTGAAATTCTTGACATAGGTTGAGGGCCACCTTTGTAAGAATTCGCGCCTTTTTATCCAAATGGATATCTCTTGTAAGGCCCATATCTATTTTTATTTCGTCAAAATCAGAAATTTGAAGCGAGGATAAATTAGACTGCCCTGCCCCAAAATCGTCAAGCGAAACACAAAAGCCGGCATTTTTTAGCGACGTCATAACATACGAAAACAGCTTATCATCTGTATGGGTAATGGTTTCGGTGATCTCTATAACAAACATCGATTTCTCTACGGCGTATTTTTCGCAAATATCCGACAATTTACTTACAATATCTTTTTCCATCACGGTAGACCTTGAACAGTTGACGGAAAGCTTGATATTTTCGCCAAACTGCTTTTGTTTCCACCGGCAAAGCAGTTTGCACGCTGTTTCAAATACATGCAAGTCTATCTTAGAAATCATTCCTTCTTTTTCATAAAAAGGAACAAACGAGGCGGGAGATTGCGCATTGCCACTTGCATCTACTCGTCGGATAAGTGCCTCGGCCCCGCCAAGCTCACCGGTTTGAAAGCAAATTTGTGGTTGCAAAAACACAACATATTTTCCGCTTTTTATTTCATTTTCAAGGTTTTTACTCAATATCGCTGTGTACGTTTGGCTGTCCCAAACGGTATTGAATTCACTGTTGTCGTTTTGTAGCTGTTCGTCAATGATATTGGTGTTCCACGTAAACCCAATGGTGGCATTTAATTCAGGCTCTTCAAAAATGGCATTTTTTAAAATACTAATTTTTCCCTCAAACGCCAATTCCTCTACATTTTTTTCCAGCACAACAAATTCGTCGCCGCCCACACGGAAAATATTTTCCCCAAAAACTTCCGTTAAAATGCGCGCCATCCGCTTGATGATTTCGTCACCATAGCGTGTTCCTTTTTCCTCATTGATTCGGGAAAGCCCCGAAATATCCACATACGCAACGCCTAAAGAGGAAACACAGCCCTCATCAATGTCTTGCAGTGCCTTTCGATAGCTGTGGCGGTTTTTCACTTTCGTTAATGTATCATAATAGCTAAGTTCATTGAGTGAATCTATCAATTTGTTTTTCTTCAGAAAATCCGAAACAAACCCAGACAATGATTCAAGCAACCAATACTTATCAATATTCTTTTTAGGGTTATCTATACTAAGTAGCCCAATATACACCCCACTTGCATTCAAAATGGGTGCACACGCCAAATGTGTGGTGGCCTGGTTTTTCAATACACCCCGAACAGAAGCATTTTGTTTAAATTCTTCTGCAACATCCGCCACATAAAATACACCTTTATCTTGAAACTTATCAAAAAACGCTTGTATAACCTCCATCTCTACATTTTTCCAAAGATGTTTGTGCTCTGTGGTAAATGCATCTGTCCATTCGTGTGTGTTACAAGCGTAACGTCCATCCGGTGTAATTTGAAGAATCACACCTCTTGAAGCGTCAAAAAATGTGCAAATCATGTTTAGTATTTTTTCAATGGAGGCATCCGGTGTTTCGCTTGTGTGCAACATTTGAATGCAGTTTAAAAGCAGGCTTTGCTCTTCTAGCTTGTATTTAAGCATTTCTTCCAGCGAAACCATGGTTGTAATGTCTGTTGCCACTTGTAATTTCACAAGCTTTCCGTTTAAATGCACCAATTTATCTTTAAATAAATAAGATTTATTAAACCGTGGATTATAGTACTTCCACTCATAAAAATCATGCTCTGTTGTGTATGCGTTTGTACAAAACTCGCAAGGCGCCACTTTGTCGTGAAGCAGCTCGTAACATTTTTTGCTCCTCCACTCGCTTTCGCTTGGGTTGTTGTACATCTTAAGCGCTTTTTTATTCATATAAATAATTTCGTACGTGTCTGGGTCTACAATATAAATAAAGTTATCCGTATTGCCGCCCACAAAAGCCGCTATTTTGCTGTGCTCACTTAAAATTTTCACTTCATTATCTAAGTGCTTTGCTTGCAAAATAATAGAAAACACCCGCACCATATAATGAAGCGTGTTGATTTCGACATCGGTCCACACTCGGGTTTTCTCACAATCCTCTATGCCAATAAAAAAGGTAACAATCTCATCTTTTTTAACCTGTGCATGCAAAAACGATTTTGTATCGCTGTTGGCAATGCGCTGCATCAGCTCATTTTTCAGCTGGCAATGGCAAATGTCCTCACAAGCAAAAATGCCATGCACCGAAGTGTTCTCCATCAATTCACTTAGAACATGTGCGGGAATGGGGGTGGTGTTTTGCATGTGTGGCACAAAGCCTTGCTTACACCATTCGTGTGTAAAGTGATACGTAGCACCATCATCGAATGTCTCCATAATGAAACATCGGCTTGCATGGTAGCTTTGCCCCCAATAGCGTAGCGCCGAATTGATGGCTGTTTCATCACTGTTTCTTTCGTAGAGTATGTTGAAAATAGAAGAAGAGACCGTGTAGTTCATCTGTAGGCCAGAGATTTTTTCTGCCTTGTGTTCTTGTTGTAATATAGAGGGGGTATGCTCTTTATAAGAATCATCGTAATACAGCCACTGCCCCTTTGTTACAAGTTTGGCCATAGAAAGCGCTTTGTCTGCGCATTGAATGCAATACTCGTACGTATGGCATTCGTTTCTACACAAAAACACACCTACACTAACACAAATTTCCGCTTTAATTTCATGAATATGGTAACTTGTATTGATTTGCTCTATTAAATTGTTCAGTCTATCTTCAAACTGGTTTTTATTTTGCGCATCTGCCACATAAATAATAAATTCATCGCCACCAACGCGCCCCACAACGTCCCGTTTACTACACCACTGCTTTATTCTTATTACGAGTTGTCTTAAAATTTCATCTCCGTAAAAATGGCCGTTTTCCTCATTAAACCGTTTGAAATTTCGTATATCAACAAAAAGCAATGCCCCATTGCACGCTTCATCATTGGCCAGTTTTTCAGAAATGATGGCTTCAATATTTTTTCTGCTATAGCATTTTGTTAAAAAGTCGTATTTTGCTTGTTCTTGCAGCATTTTTTGCTCGTGAATATCAACGCCTTTTCCAATGACTATAATGGGTTTCCCCTCTTTATCGAAGATAAAGCAATATAAAATGCGATAATATCGAAATGTACCATCCGGTTGCAAAAACCGCAGCTCTAAAGGTGTGTTTATCCCTTGGGCCATGTTGTCTACAAGTTCTCGATAAATCGGCACATCTTCCTCGTGCACACAACTTTCATCAAAAGAGCGTGTTGTTGTATTATTTCCATCTATTTTGATTGTAGACTTTTGTAAAGAATGCCCTAAAAAACGTATAGTAGACGTTCTTCTATCAATGGCAAAAAACAGGTCGTCGGAAATGTCGGCCACTTTGCTCAAAAGCGTTTTTTCCGATATTCGGTTGAGGAAATAGTACTCGTCTTCTTTTTCCTCTTCCATTTGCTCAAATTCAGGGCGTAAGTCTCGAACAAAGCCTACAATATTGTCTTCATCCTGCCCAACATTAATTTTGGTTAAGGTGATTTCAGCCGGCAACTCTTGCCCGTTGCCATCAAGGTGCATCCATTTAAACCGATGAACGCCTTCTCGCGTCACAGTCTCTATATTGCGCTTAAACATTTCCGAGGAAAGCACCCCATTGGGCTGATATTCCGGCGAAAAATTGCTGAAATTATTTAAATATTCCGCCTCGTCTTTTGCGCCAAAAATATTCAAAACTTGCTTGTTGCACACAACATTGTTCATTTGAGCATCCCACAAATTGAGTGCAAGCGGGGTGGCATCCACAATGGCTTTTAGCATATTTGTGAATTGTATTCCCGTATCAACAGGCGAAACGGGCTGGTTTCCGCTATGAAAACACAATACAATACATGGCTCTTCCGGTGTGGCATCTGCTTGTGTGCACACCATATTTATGTGCATAGGAACGCTTTCCCCGTCTGTATCGATATGTAGCCAGCCACTTTCTGCCACGCCAAATTCAAGCGCTTTTGCTGCTATTTCTGCCAGTTTTTCTTTCGGGCATCCGCCATTTTCCTGCGTTTTAGCCGAGCGCTGTAAAAAACATTGCATTAAATCGGCTTCATTTTTGCAATTAAAATACTCCAGTGTCCCTTTACTGCAAAGGATCACCTCAAGCTGCTTGTTTAAAAGCGCAACATATCCAGGAATCAAATCAAAAAACGACTGCACAATTTCCCGCTTTATCACAATAGCGGGCGAAGGTGCAGTATTAGGCGAAACACTTCCTATGGTGCCATTCACTTTATATTCCATGCTGCCATCCTTTTCAAATTACACTGACTAAGCATGCCTATGACTTTGTCTATTATAGCATATTCTGCACAAAATTTAAACACATTATGCCCAATTGAACTCATTTTTTCGCAAAATTTATGTTACATTCCCCTTATGATGCTAAACAACACTGCCTTGGTTTCAATGCAACTTTACGTGTAAACAGCAATAAAGCGATACGACTTGTGTCCATGGAAACCGCACATATAGTGATGCCAAACTGTTGAAAAACAGGAAGAATAAACAAAAGACGCCGCAACACCACATATTTCCCGTGCATTATTTGGCAAAATCAACTGCAGTGCATTCCTATAGAACCGCGATTCGTCGTGCAAGTATGCGCTGCCTATTTGTGTTTTCCCACTATTTCTGCACCCCTTTTCTTATCCTGTGTATTCAGCGACTTTACAAACTGCTTGAACACCCCTATTCCTTCCAAATAAAAATAGATTCAAACGAATCCATTACGCATAGGCTTGTTTAAATCGTTTTTCTCTCATCTCAACGATTGTATCTTTTATTTTGTGGCAAAAAGTAAAGTCTCTTTTAGCACGCGTGGCATACACTTTTTGTAACGCGTTGCCAACGCGTTCACCTTTACCGCACTACTATCAAATTTCCACCGAAACAAGTTCGTATTTCTTCACATTAAACAAAACCATAAACAAGCACACGATGCTACTAATTTCTAAAAGAATGGCCGGGGAAACCACCTAAGTTCGACAACATTTTCACGCCTTCAACGCCCGTTACAGTAAGCATAATAAAGGAAACACCTGCTAAAGTTACGCCCAAATCACCTTCATGTACATGGGCGATTCCTGGTTTTCAGGCAAAATTCCCGAGGTACTTACAGAGGCAACAACACTTGTGGTAGAGTCCATTGCCGTGATGAAGGAAATAATTCTAATAAAGAAGAAAATGCAATTAGCACGTTGCCTAAGGGAAATTCTTTCAAAATTGCATAGCCCATACCTTCGGCCCCTTGTGTGTTTAACACTTCCACAAGATCGATACGACCTGTGAGTTGGAAATTGAGTGCTAAGTTCGAGAAAGCGCCCATCCATAAGATGTTAATCACCACCGGAATACCAAAGTTAATTTTTATCAAATCACGAATGCTATGCCCACGCCCCAGCCGTGCTAGGAAACAAGCCGCAACAGGCGCCAACTTGCCCAGTTTCCTGCATAAAACACTGTCCACGAACCCGGCCATGTATCTTCTCTGTACGTACCGGTCATCAGCATGCGCTCTGAAAAGTCTAACAACATACTACCTAAGGCCTCAATAAATAGGCTGTTGGACCCACGAACAGTAAGAGTGCCACCATCACCACATACACACGAATATTCTTTGTATTATAAAATACTTCGTATAAAAGCATCCACTTGCATAAGTTTAAAAATAAAGTGGCCTTCCTCCTCCTAGCAAAGATCTAAACAAATGTTTCCTCTTCTCATGTTTCCACTTTCTCCATCCTACTTATCCTTAAAACTCACATTTCATAAAAAACACATCGTTTTTTCATCTTATGTAACATTTTTTCAAAACCATTTTGTTTTTCCTCGTGTAAGCACTGCCCAATACCCAATAAAACAAACAGCAGCTGTTTTATTGGCACAGCACACTTTTTCTATGTATCTTCTTTTTTGCAATAGGTCTCTTTAATTGTATGCAGCAATTTTAGCACTCGTTCATCTTTTACCGAGTAAAAAATAGTTTGAGCTTTTTTATCATACTCTAATATTCCCTTTGCCTTTAGAATAGAAAGATGTTGCGAAATACCCGATTGTGATATTTGTAAATTTTCTAATAATGAATTTACACTTTGTGGCCCTTTCGAAAGTTCGCACAAAATAAGCAAACGGTTTTCGTTGCCCAGCACTTTTAAAAGGTCTGCCATATCTTTTGCTTTGTCCTTCATCTCTTGCATTCAATATCCCCCTTGCTTTTCAGCTTGCAAATCCCTTGTGTCATCGTGCCCATGGGGCAATACACGCAAAACCCACGTGGCTTAAAAAATACCATTGTAACAAGGCCAATGATATTGGAAGTAAGCATCACACTGTAAAACCCAAAAGCAAATTGGGCCACCCATGGCGTTACCGAAAGTGAGTTTGCAAATTCCCACGGCACTTTGAATGTCCACAAAAGCGTGATTACCTCCATCAAATTGGCTCTGCCGGCAAAAACCAAATACGTTATAAAAATCATATTAAAAAACATCACCATAAAAAAGATCAAAAACCCATACCGAAAAAAAGATGTTTTCATAAACCGTGGCAAAGGCTTATTGCGCGAAACCTTGGCACCAAACTTTGCAAACAGCTGGCCCCTGCCACAGTAACGGTTACAGTAGCTTTTATCTCCTTTAATAACTGCAATTGCAAGCGGCGTTAAGAAAAAAATCATACCCAGCCATGCAAACAGAATATTAAAGAACCCCAAAACAAAATAGCTAAGCTCTACTACCCATAAATAATCATACCACTTTTTGTTTTTCATTTTCTACCTCGCGAAATAAAATTTCAATCTCTGACGCAGGGCAAACCTTGCTACACTTACCACAGCCCACACATTTTTCCTCATCAATTTTAGCCTTAATTCCTTGTGGAATTGAAATGGCACCAAATGGACATTCTCCCATGCACGTGCCACAGGCCACACATAAATTTTGCACATGTGCCACTTTTTTACTTTTACACATACGCCCCTCCTTGCAGTATATTAGTAATTACTAATATACTGCAAGGAGGGGCGTATGTCAATCCCATCTTTTAACAATCGTGTTTTTCATAAAATAAAAGCTGCGGTAAAAGTTGCTCTCACATTTCTTGCTTTGTTATAGGCAAAATCGCTCAACCCTGTTTGTCATCCTGTAAAAACAGCTCGCCTGCAGCGTAAATTTCAAGCTCGTCATCACACATTTTTTCATACTCCAACACATTTTTAGTCCGCTTTTCTGTTAGCCAAACCAACTTTTGCAAACGTTCATTTTCAAAAAAGCGCTGCAATGCAAACCCTTCTTGTATATGATTTTGTATATGCTCTTCCATAACCGTACTCCCCTATTATGATTGAATCAATATCTTGCACGATACACAACAATCAAAACCGTTTGCAATGCCAAATTTTCTCGGCACAGGTTTATATCTGTTTTCAAATGTTCCACACAGCGCCTCTATAAAAATGCCACTTTATCTTCCCGGTTATCTATAAAAACACAGCTTTGTAATTGGAAGTTTTACAAAGTCGTTTCCCCTTGGCCATTTTGTTCCATTCTTTTTATGTATACGTTTTTCTTTCCCATTTGTTAGGCGGCCTATAACAAAACCACTTTAGCGCAATGTTTTCCTCACCACTGCTACTGTAAAGTACGACATGAGGAACAAGCCGGCAAACCCTTCAAGCCCCGCTAAAATGGCTGTCAATTCATTGGCCGGCGAAATATCGCCATAACCAATGGTCATAAATGTAATCATGCTAAAATACAACCCTCGAGCCAAACCAAAGAACCCTTGGCCAAACTCTTCTCTTCCCACCATTTGAACGGCAGGAATGATGCCACTAAAAACGAAACCAAACAAAAATATAGTACATATCATCGTAACAAACAGGCGGAACGGCTTTGTTCCATACCCCGAGATTGCAGAAAGAACCCACGAGGGGAACCGCAAGATGCGATCGCGTGTTTTGCGGCGATAATTCATATATTCTGCAAATGCTTCGTCCTCGCTGTCATACTCACCTAGGTGATGGAAATTCTCTTTCAACATTTTCATTTGGTTTGCTTTTTTTCGGTTCATATCTTCTTCTGTTTCATTGGCTGCACTTGGGTAGCGTGCAATGGCCTTTTGCGCCGTTTCCCAATCGATAAAAATACTTCCCAAATTTTTTGTATTTAAGAAAGAAAGCTCCTCTATTTTCACGGCCCCTTTTTTCTCGCTATTCAAAAGCAAAACACCATCTATAATACAATCTATAAGTTCTAATGTTTTCACTTCATCAAAGCGGAAAATTTCATGGTTGAGAAGGTTGCACGCCTTGAAAGTGATGCACGTTTTTGGCGCCATCACCCCTGTAAAGTTCACCTCTCCGTTACCAAAATGTGTTCGCCAAAACCGAATTTTGCTTTCGCCAAAGGTAGAGCCAAAAAATGTAACGTCGCCTTCTTCAAAATTGGTTCTGTAAAAACGCACATCACTGTTGCCAAAATTGGTGCCCATAAAGGAAACACTGCCCGTGCCAAAATCCGCATCATCGAACCAAACATAATCGTCGCCAAATGTGGTGCCACAAAACGAAACTTCCCCATGCCCAAACACAGAGTTATTAAAGGATACAGGCCCCTTGCCAAAATCCGTCTCCCAAAACGTAACATCTCCATCGCCAAAGCACGCCTTTTCAAACGATACTTTTCCGTCGCCAAAAGCAGCACGTCCAAACCACATTTCACCATTGCCGAAATTAACGCCTTCAAACGATATATCCCCTTGGCCAAAGTTCGTTTCTAAAAACGAGACATCTCCATTGCCAAAGTTGGCCTCTTTAAAAGTAATTTCGCCATTGCCAAATTTAGCGTTGTTAAACATAACCGCCCCGCTTGCCAGTTCAAGGCCGGCAAACGAAACATCTCCATCCCCAAAATCAGCCCCTTGAAAGGAAATATTTCCGTTGATACAACGAACTTTTTCAAACGAAACGTGCCCTGCACGAAATGTGGAAGATTCAAACGATATTTCTTCCCCTTCGAAATTAGAGCCTAAAAAAGAAACGGTGTCGGCAGCAAAATGTGCGCCGGCAAAATTTGTGGTCCCTGCAAAAAAGGCACATTCTGCCGAAAATTCGTCCAGTGAAGCATTTGCATTTTCTGCAGCTATTTTCAGTTTTTTATAATCAAAATCCTTTATATAACATCGGTCCAAACAAACATTTTCACGGCGGCTGCACTGCTGTAGAAGCTCCGCCATCTCAACGGCTGTATACGTTAGCTCGATGCTACCATTTTTTTTCAGCTTGTAGACCACTGTAACCGATTTATCGGTTTCATCTGTTATTTGATGCGAAAGAATATAGTCATAGGGATACGTTGTTAACAAATACTTAAACCTATCAAAAGCCACCTCATTCTCTTCCATGCTTATCATCTTTCCCATCTTTACCCTCCTTAAGCACATTCAAAGTTCCACTATATATTCTTATTATAATTATATACCGAATAAGATAAGTTCACAAGCAGATTTTCACAGGATCTTGCATCTCTTTTAAAACACTGCGTATCATACGTAGTAGGAAACGGCAACTCTATTGCAAAAAATCCATCCAGACTGTGTCTATTCACGTTGAATCTTACTGCCCAAACACCTGTGTAGACACCGCCTTGCTCTACACTGTAGAACGGTTGCTAAAAAGAATGTCATAGATTATAATAATACGATATGATGTTTCAAAAGCAAAAGGGGGACCCTGCATGGCCCGAAAAGCAAGTAACCACAGCATTAAAATAGCACTACTAAAGCAAAAAGGGCGTAAAACGGTAAAAACACATTATCTCATCTTACTCATTACCTGCTTATTTGCAGCACTTGTTGGCAGTGAATTTTCGGATTCACTCACTGTGTTTTACAGCGAAACCGCATCTCTGCGGCAACTCATCACACTGCCCCCTGCCATTTTAGAGGGGGGGCGAGAAATTTTTGGCATCAGCAACGGCATTTTTGCCAGTCTCATCACCAGTTTTGGTTCCGGCTCTATTTACGATTCTATTTTTAATGCCATCAATGCCCTTATAGGCTCCGAAGGAACAAGCGCTATATTGTTTATTTTTATAGGCTTGCTTGTAATTTTTGTCGCCTGGTTCTTTATCGGAAATATGTACTGTGTTATTGCGCGGCGTATATTTTTAGAAAGCCGACTATACGAAAAAGTGGCACCGAATCGCTTCCTGTTTTTATATCATACAAAAAAATGGTCAAAAGTTTCCTTTGCCATGTTTGTGCGTTATATTTATCTTCTTTTATGGTTCTGTGTATTTTTGGTGGGCGGCATTATCAAGCGATATTCGTACTTTTTAGTGCCCTATCTCTTAGCAGAAAATCCAGATCTTACAGCAAAGGAAGCCATCACTTTATCCCGAAACATGATGAACGGCCATAAGTGGAACTGTTTTTTGCTTGAACTCTCGTTCATTGGGTGGAACATACTCAACATTGCCACCTTGGGCTTATCCGGTTTATTTTATTCCAACGCATACCAGCTGGCAACGTATAGCGAATACTACGTGCAAATAAGAGATTTGGCAAAAAGCAACAACGTGCTCGACGTAGAAAAATTGAATGATACCTACCTATATGAAAAAGCCAAACCAAACGAAATTTCGAAAAAATACACCGATGTGCTTGCCATTCTTAATGCGCCAAAAACACAAGAGGCTCAACCAAAAAACAAACTCGAAACCATTTTAAACTTTTTTGGTATTGCCTTGCACAGAACAGAAAACACAGACAAGCGCGAGCGCGAGCTCATCTTAGAAAATTACGCAAAAGATTTCGAAAACATTCTTAGCGCCAAGCAATACCCCACAAGGCTATTCCCCCTACCGGAGCGATCGAAAAGAACAAAAAGTGAAACAACAAACTATATGAAAAAATACACCATTCCCACGTTGGTGTTCATGTTTTTTATTTTTTCTTTTATCGGCTGGGCATGGGAAGTAACCTTGCATTTGCTTCATGATGGTATTTTTGTGAATCGTGGCACAATGTATGGCCCATGGTTGCCCATTTACGGCAGTGGTGGCATTTTAATTTTAACCATTCTATACAAGTTACGCCAAAATGTTTTGGTGCAGTTTTTTGCAACAGTTGTTTTGTGCGGCACCATAGAGTATCTTACAGCCTATACATTGGAAATGACACACAACGGCACAAAGTGGTGGGATTACAGCGGCTATTTCTTAAACTTACACGGAAGAATTTGTGGCGAAGGCCTTTTGGTTTTTGGCCTTGGCGCCAT
Source organism: uncultured Oscillospiraceae bacterium (assembly GCA_964370195.1). Lineage (GTDB taxonomy): Bacteria > Bacillota > Clostridia > Oscillospirales > Ruminococcaceae > JAAYCI01. The sequence continues at coordinate 18,020 of CAYJIH010000018.1, read as the reverse complement.
TGCTGTGGTTTATTTATTGGCCCCCGTTTTAGACAACTATATCAATAGAATCAACAGCAAAGTGCTTGTAACATTATGTGGTATTCTTGTTGCCTTGTTTGTCGCAGATTCCATATATTCCGGCCAACACCCCAATTCAGGGGCTGGCATTACGTCCGGCACCGCTCCTGCTTCCAGCGCAAGTTCTGCCGCTATAGCGGTTGTATCCGCCGAAGCAAATCCTGCCGATTGGCTGGTTTTTAAAACAAACACACCTTTTACCCACTAAGAGAGAAACGAGTTTTTATGCATTTATTTTTTATCATCATTGTCTCTGCCGGCATTCTTATTGGCAGTGTTTATTTAAACTACTTTTTCAAAAGGATGTTTGCATTTTTCTCAAAAGAAAAACCGAAACTTTTTACCATTTGTTTCGGTTTGGTTGTTGCCGCATTGCTTGTGTCTACTTATTTTAACTCGCTTGGCACAGCAACCATTGTTTTTGGCTATTTCGCCTTATTTTGCCTCCTGTTCGACCTTTTGGGCCTTGTTTACCGCAGGCGGTTTCCTAAAAGTAGCGTGATGAAACACCTATATTTCGGCGGTATTCCAGCCTTTTTCATCACCGCAGCTGTAATGGTATTGGGTGCCATCAATGGCTTTCATGTGGTGATGACCGAATATGATGTGCCCACTGACAAGACGGTAGAAAATGGGGCGCTTAACATTGTGTTCATTGCCGATGTTCATATGGGTGTTTCCATCACAAAGGAAAACATTGAGGGGTATTGTGCGGAAATTGAAGCCTTAAACCCGGATATTGTGCTGCTAGGCGGCGATTTGTTTGACGAGCGAACCACACAGGAAGAAGTAGAAGTGGCTTGCCGTGCCTTTGGGAATCTTTCGTCAAAATACGGCACGTATTTTGTGTGGGGAAACCATGAGGGCGATGTGGCCGCTGTTATCGGGGCTGAACCGGAAAACGTTGCCTTTGTAAGGGAAAATGTGCTGCAAAATGGAATTCATATACTGGAAGATGAAACTGTTTTAATAGACGACAGTTTTTACCTTGTGGGGCGATGGGATGCTGACGTTGGCGCATCGCCTATGCCCGCACAGCAACTAATGCAAGGCTTAGACCAAGAAAAGCCCATCATTGTTTTAGAACACAAACCAATTGATGTAGAAACCATGGCAGACCTTGGTGCTGATTTATATCTATCCGGCCACACACACGGCGGACAAATTCCACCCATCGGTTTTTTCGAAAGCTTTATTTACGATGGCGTATATGGCATGGAGCAAGTGGGTGATTGTACCATGATTATTACTTCCGGCATGGGCACATGGAATTCTCCCATCCGCTTAGGAAGTGTGTCGGAATACGTGGTTATTCACCTTGCCGAGCACACCGCAACATAATTATTTTAATAAACAACCTGCCCTGGTGGTTTTTAGCAAAATGTAGTCCATTCACCGCCAAAATCATTCACTTTTCTTAATTTACTGCTTGTTTCTCTTTGGCTGGTGTGCTATACTATAGTGGAATCGGTATATCTTTTCAATTAGGCAAGATGCGATGAGGCATCTTGCTTTTTTATGTGAAACAAAGGAGTTTTATGAGTACAACGATGTTTAGCGAACTATCTCTTCAGCCCAGCATTCAAAAAGCCATTGACGAGCGTGGTTTTTATGAAGCAACCGCAGTGCAAGCACAAACCATCCCGCTCACACGTTCCGGCGTGGACATTTTGGCACAATCCCAAACAGGAACCGGCAAGACCATTGCCTTTTCCATCCCTGCGCTAGAGCGCATTCAGCCAGACGCCACCGCCATCCAAGTGATGATTCTTTCCCCCACCAGGGAACTTGCCCAGCAATGCGCAGAAGAAGTTCGCAAATTGGCCCCGTATATGCCACATGTACGCACAGCCGATATCTTTGGTGGTTCCGATTACCGCGCGCAGTTTCGTGCCTTGCGCAAAGCAAATATGGTTATTGGCACTCCCGGGCGCATCATGGACCATATCAGCCGTGGTACCATTAAACTTCACAACCTTGAAATGATTGTGCTGGACGAAGCCGATGAAATGCTGAATATGGGCTTTAAAGAAGATGTGGAAACCATTTTAAGCGACGCACCGGAAAGCCGCCAAACCGTTCTGTTTTCCGCCACGGTGCCCAAAAGCATTTTACAAATTGCACAGCAATTCCAAAAAGACCCCGTGCAAATCAACCTCACACAAAACAAAACCGTTTTAGGCGAAATTAAACAATTTTATGTAGATGCGCCAAAACAGTATAAAAACAGAGCGCTTACAATGCTACTGCATCAAGTGCAGCCAAAACGCTCCATTGTTTTTGCCAACACCAAAAGCATGGTAGATGAGCTTACACAAAGCCTATGCGAAGAGGGCTTTTTGGCACAAGGCCTACACGGTGACATGAAACAAAGCCAACGCAGCACTGTAATGGCCGGCTTTAAAGGTGGCAACACAGAAATTTTAGTGGCCACGGATGTGGCTGCACGTGGCATTGATGTGCAAGACATTGACTATGTGTTCAACTATGATTTGCCCAAAATTGCCGAATACTATGTGCACCGCATTGGGCGCACAGGGCGTGCCGGCCGCAGTGGTACAGCCATCAGCTTGTGCTGTGGCAAACAGCAACTGGCCACCATCAAATCTTTAGTAAAAAAATCTCAATCTCAAATAGAAGAAATGGAACTGCCCACGCGGGCAAGTATACAAGCGCAGCAGCTGGAACGCAACATTGACAAAATACGTCAAGAACTGACAAACGAGCCCAGCGAGCAAAGCAAAACCATTTTAGCGCGCCTTTTAAAAGAGGGGTATGATGCCAAAGCACTTGCTTGTGCTTTGATGAACCATTCTTTTGACACAAACGAATTACATATAGAAGACATTCCGCAAGGAAAACGCAAAAAAAAGCAAGATTCCCCCTCACAGGCTGTGCCCGTAAAAAAATCAAATAAAAAACCAAAGATGAATGTTTTATTGTTCAACATTGGTTCTTCTTGCAATTGTACTGCCAACCATTTGGTGGGCGCCATTACAGAACATGCCGGTATTTCCTCAAAGCATATTGGCAAAATTGTAATCGAGGACAGTCACTCTCTTGTGCCGCTGCCGGCAGAGTTTACGCCTGATGTACTACTGGCCATGAAACAAGTTAAAATTTGTGGAAGACGTGTGCACGTATTGAACGTAAACGATGACAGCCACAGCGAGAAAGCAACGCGCCGTAGTTCTTCCAACGGTAAAAAATCCCCAAAAAACTACGATAAAAAGCACAAAGACAAAAGACACTAAGTACTTTTTTAGCATTTGCTTTTCATCAACATCAAAACACCGCCAAGACGCACCTTACAAAAGTGCCTATTGGCGGTGTTTTTTATATTTCCTGCCACTGCATTGCATCACAAAACATCACTGCGGCTGCACAAGTGCATAATCTCCCTGTGCAATAAGGCCACCTTTTCGCATCAGTTCGCTTACAACCCATGAAACAACCGCCGGTACCACAACACACACCACCACAAGGCCCATGTAATCAAACATGGTGGGAGCAAGTGCCACCTCCCCTGCTGCTATGGCCTCTTCCGAAGGCGTCACCCAGCCTGTTAATACACCAATAGGCCCCACAAGCCCGCATGTTCCCATGCCGGACGATATCGGTGAGCCATTCATTTTTAAACCAAAAACCACCGTTGCCAAAGGTCCATTCACAATAGATGCCACCACGGGCGGTATCCAAAGCAATGGTTTTTTCATCAAATTGGGTATTTGAAGCATTGACGTTCCAAGACCTTGGCTTGCCAGCCCACCAATGCCATTTTCTTTGTAAGATGCAACCGCAAAACCAACCATGTGGGCACAACAACCGGCCAGTGCCGCACCACCGGCCAGCCCCACAAGACCAAGCGCTGCACAAATAGCTGCACTGCTGATGGGCAAAGTGAGGATGACACCCATAAGACCCGCAATCAAAATGCCCATTAAAAACGGATGTTGAACCGTAGCCCACATAATGATGTTCCCCAAAGAAGATGCAGCACTTCCCACAACCGGGGCAATTGCATAAGACAACAGCACCCCACTGATAATGGTTACCGCCGGGGTAACAATTAAATCCACCGGTGTCCTTTTAGAAACAAGCTTACCGCAAAAAACCGCCAATAAAACCACAAAATATACAGCCAGCGGCCCACCTGCCCCACCCATGGCGTTGGCAGCAAACCCCACCGTGATGGCCGAAAACAAAACAAATGCAGGCGCCCCCACTGCATATGCAATGGCAGCCCCCATAGCCGCACCTTGCACTTCGCGCGTGAATACCGCTATTTCGTTTAAAAACGAAATATTCAACAAACTTCCCAATGTACCTAAAATTGTTCCAACCAGCAGTGAGGCAAACAAACCTTGTGCCATGCCGGACAAGGCTTTCACCACAATTCTGTCGAAACTAAACTCAATGTTCTGCTTTTTAAAATACTCTGCCATCATACGCTCCTTATCATTCGTTTCACCTTATTGTTTTAAGCATGCATTTCACTATTTCAACTTTATAACAATTATAAATGGCTACGAACCCATGATTCACATACGCCACCTATCTTATTATATACTCGGTTTTTCACTTGTCAATGTACACAAAAAAATAAAACACAGTAGAGATTTGCAACGTGTAATCTCACCGTGTTTTTTCTCTATTCTATTGTTTCTTCTGTTTATGGGGAAAAATTAAACAGAAAGAATACATCCGTCTACCGAAAGTGTAACCACCTGCCACGGAATCATTTTCCCACATGTTTTCAATGCATTTTTCACCGCGCGCTCTATGCCGCCGCAACAAGGCACCTCCATGCGCACAACAGATACGGATTGTATTGTGTTTTTTTGTAAAATGGCCAATAGTTTGTTTGTATAGTCCACTTCATCCAGCTTTGGGCACCCAATGATGGTTACTTTATTTTTCATGAATTCTGCATGAAAGTTTGCATATGCATACGCAGCACAATCAGCGGCAACAAGCAAATTTGCATTGGCAAAATACGGCGCATTTTCCGGCACCAATTTAATTTGCACCGGCCACTGTGCCAAGGCAGAAACAGAAGAAGCCGCTTGTACTTCTTTATTCTCTCCCAGCCGTTTCGCCTGTTTTCCCGGACATATAGATGCTACCTGCGCTCTTTTTGGCTCCTCCTTGCCGGAAAATTGAATGGCATTTACAGGACATACCGGCAAACAATTGCCAAGACCATCGCACTGTTCTTCTGCCACAACCATGGCCTTTCCGTCTACCATGGCAATGGCACTTTGGTGGCATGTTTTCGCACACAAACCACAACCAACACATTTTTCTCTATCAATGGTTATTGTATTGCTACCCATTATTCAACCTCACCAAACTTCAATTCCTTTCCATGCCGGCCATATTTTTTACGTTTTCCCGTTATGCTGCTTATTTCCACTTTCCAAACGGCTGTACGGCTTAAACTTTGTGCCAACTCACTATCAAAAGCTGCCATATGGGCCGGCGTATGCCTTTGGCACAACAAACGAAGTGCCTCCACTTTTTCGGCTTCGTCATTCACTTCGGCCGCCTTGCCCTGCACAATGGCCGACTCGAATTCTGTTGTAAACTCATTTTCCATACGATGTGTATACCCAACACACGAAATGCATACTTCATCATTTGCCTTTAGCGCATCTGTTTTCTTGCCACTTTTCGCACAATGAAAATAAATTGCATTGTCTTTTCGTACAATGCTTAATGGCACACAGTATGGCTTTTGCTCCTCATCCACCATGGCCAATGTGGCCCATTCACACACATCACTCACCTCATAGGCAAATTCTGCCGGCATTTCTCTATCTTTTCTTCTCATTTTCATAACCTCCTTGACGATTATAAGAACAGTATACTACAATTGACACAAAGATTTCGTTGTTTAAACAACATTTTGGAGGGAACAATGGAAATTTATTTTGAATCATTGTATCACCACACCTTGTTCGAAAACATCCCAAAAGATGAATTCGACCGTATGATGCTTTTACTAGCTCCTGTAATAAAAACATATGAAAAAAACGAATATGTTTTACATGCAGGTGATAAAATCAATGGCATTGGTTTTGTGCTTTTTGGCGCTGTTTATATAACAAGAACAGACGAACACGGAAATGAAACCATGCTGGCAAAAATACAAAGTAAAGAAATTTTTGCAGAAGTGTTTGCCTGCGCACAGCTTATATACAGCCCTGTTTCGGTTGTGAGCGAAGGTAAAAGTGCTATTTTGTTCCTAGACTATAAAAAATTGGTAGAAAAAAGCGCATTGTCGCACACATTTCACTCTGTCTTCATGTCCAATATGCTCAAAATTATAGCGAGTAGAACCCTCTACCTCAACGAAAAAGTGGATATTCTATCTAAAAAAAATTTACGCGATAAAATTTTCGCCTACTTTGCCTATGCACGCGGTGATGTTAAACAATTTGAAATAGAATTGAGCCGCGAGCAACTGGCCACCTTTCTTTGCGTAAACCGAAGCGCACTTTCGGCCGAATTGTCTAAAATGCAAAAAGAAGGGCTCATTCGGTATCATAAAAATACATTTGAGCTATTTTACTAAAATACACTTTTAAACAAAAAAAGCCCTTTTCAACCCCTTGCAAGCCAAACTTACAAGGAATTTATAAAAAGGGCTTTTTGTATTATTCTGTTTCAAGAAAGAAAGTGGCTGGCAATTCAAGCAAACTAACAACTGCCTATGCTTTAATGTAAGGCGTACCTTTCGCACTTGCATCCACTGCTTTTTGGCGGCTGGCTGCAATAACAGCAAGCACTGTAATGATATAAGGCACCATCAAAATCAAGTTGTTTTGAATTTCAAGACCCATGTTTTGCAGTGTCATTTGTAAGGCGTTGGCCCCACCAAAGAGCAAGGCACCAAGTAGCACGCCTTCTGCTTTCCATTTTCCAAGTACAACCACAGCCATGGCAATGTATCCACGTCCGCCTGTCATATCTACGTTGAAGCTATTCGACTGTGCAATAGAGAGATATGTACCGGCCATACCCATCATCAGTCCACTAAACAATGTGGCCAAATAACGTGTGCTGAACACATTGATACCAAGGCTGTCTGCGGCTTTTGGATGCTCGCCTACTGCAATAATTCGGGTGCCAAGTGCTGTACGGTTCATCACAAACCAAATTGCCGGTACCATTAAAAAGCCAATGTATACAATGATGTTATGGTTAAACAAAACGTCGCCCAAAACCGGAAGCTGAGAAAGCAGTGGGATCGTAATGGGAGGGAAACTTTCTACCTGAGTGCCACCCGTTGCGGCATCAAAGAACAACTGGCGGAACAAAACAGCCGTGAGGCCACTGCCCAGCATGTTTATGGCACTACCGATAACCACCTGTGCCGCACGAAAACGAATGGAACACACAGCGAACAATGCCGCCATGACGAGACCACCAAAGATGCCTCCCAATAATCCAATCCAATAACTATTTGTGTAGTATGCCAAAAGGAAGGCACAAAAGGCGCCACTTAACATCGTGCCTTCTACACCGATGTTAATCATGCCTGCTCGCTCGGAAACCAGAAGGCCAAGTGCTGCAATCATCAAGGGGATGGCCATACGTACTGCAGATGTAAGAAAAAATGTTAATGTATCCATCGCTTAAGCCTCCTTCTTTGCGTCTTGCAAGGTGTTTTTGGGTGGCTCTTTGCTCTTTTTGTGTTTTTTCACACCTTGGTTCACAGCAGCCACAGCCACAAAGATAATAATGATACCCTGCATAATGCTAGCGAACGAAGCCGATATACCAAGATCACGCTGTAACCCCAGTGATCCTGTTGTTAAAAAGCTAAACAATAGCGAAGAGAAAACAATACCAATAGGATTATTGCTTACTAAAATCGATACAGCAATCGCCGTATAGCCGTAGCCGTTTGAAATTGTTTCCAGTAAGTAATGCGTGCTGCCCGAAATCATGAAGGCACCACCAAGGCCGGCAAGCCCACCGGAGATAAGCATGGAGCTGATGGTGATACGTGTAACACTAATACCGGCATATTTTGAAGCTGTATTATTAAAACCTACTGCACGAAGCTCAAAACCATAATACGTTTTAAACAAGAAGAAGAACAGTAAAACCGCAATGATAATGCCCACAAAAAAGCCTGGATGTGCACTACTATCCGGAATAACGTAAGGCAGAAAACCTTGCTCTGCAATCGCATGGCTTTGTGGTTCCGCCTGATCCGTATCGCGCATCACAGAACGCACAAGGAAAGCAACCAATTGCAGTGCAATATAGCTAAACATGATGGTAGTAATAACTTCTGAAATAGCATACTTTGCTTTCAAAAAGGCCGGAATAAAAGCCCAAGCAGCACCAGCGATAACACCTGCAATCAACATGGCCGGCACAAGGATGAAACCTGGCAAACTTGTGAATGTAATGCCCACCCATGCGGAAGCGATAGCCCCCAGTATAAACTGGCCCTCTGCACCAATGTTAAAAACACTGCTACGGTATGCCACCGCCACGGCAAGGCCTGTAAACAACAAAGGAGCTGCATTGTTAAACAAGTTGCCTAGTGTACGTGCATTTTTAAACGATGCTTCCCACATGGAAGTGGCCGCTTCCAGCGGGTTGTAGCCAAATGCCAGCAGGAACAATGTGCTTACAACTACGGCCCCTAAAATGGCCAAAAGTGGACGCACAATGGACACTACTATTTGGCGTAAATTTAATTGACTTAGCATGCGCCTGTTCCCCCTTCTGTGTTTTCCGCCGCCTGGGCAACGTTTTCGCCTTTGTGATGGCCAGCCATTAGCAAGCCCACTTCTTCAATGGGTGTATCATAGCTCACTTCGCCCATAAACTTGCCACTGTGAATTACAAAAACACGGTCACTAAGGGAGAATATTTCGTCTAAGTCTGTGGAAATAAGAAGCACGGCTGTGCCGCGGTCACGCTCTTCCACCAATTTTTTACGTACAAACTCAATGGCACCAATATCAAGGCCGCGTGTGGGCTGGTTTGCCAACATCATTTTTGGTTCACGTGCCACTTCACGTGCCAAAATTACCTTTTGCTGGTTTCCGCCCGAAAGGCCACCTGCCAGATAATTGATATTTGCTGGACGAACATCAAATTCTTCCACCAATTCGTTTGCATGTGCTTCAATTTTTTTCGTGTTTAAAAATGTATAATTGGAATATTGTTTCGAGCGCTGGTTGCTAAGCACAAAATTGTCTTTTATAGGATATTGCAACACAAGGCCTTTTTTATGGCGATCGTCTGGAATGTGGCCCATGCCTTCGTCTAAACGGTGACGAATGCTCTTGCGTGTAATCTCGTTGCCCATCAAGGAGATGGTGCCTTTCTCTACCTTACGGCCACCGGAAACAGCCTCGGCAAGCTCTAGCTGCCCGTTGCCGTCTACACCAGCTATTCCCACAATTTCGCCCGAACGCACCGTGAAGCTTAAATCGTCCACAGCCATCAAGCCCTTATCGTTTTTCACACATAGGTCTTGTACTTCTAGGCGCACATCCCCGGGCTCTTTTGGTTCCACGTGGCGCTCTAGAGATACGTCACGCCCTACCATCATTCGTGCCAGTGCATCCTTGTCGGTATCTTTAACCTCTACCGATCCTATCACTTCTCCCAAACGCATTACAGTTACACTGTTTGCATAGTTTAGCACTTCGCTCATTTTATGTGTGATCAGGATAATAGAATATCCTTCATCTGCCAATGCTTTGATAGATTCAAACAATTCTTCGGTTTCTTGCGGTGTAAGCACTGCGGTTGGTTCGTCCAAAATCAAAATTTTAGCATTCCGCATCAGCACTTTTACAATTTCCACTTTCTGTTGCACGCCAACAGGCAATTGCCAAATTAGGCTGGTGGGGTCGATATTAAAGCCGAAACGATCACTCATCTCTTTTACACGTGCATTCAGTTTGCGATGGTCGTGCACAAAGCCGGCCTCTTTCATGCCAAGAAACACATTTTGCATCACTGTTAATTGCGGAATAAGCATAAAGTGCTGATGCACCATGCCCACACCTTTTGCAATCGCGGTACTAGGTTTATCGATATCCACCATTTCCCCTTGCAATTGGATGGTGCCCTCATCATGGCTGTACAGCCCGTACAAAATGTTCATCAGTGTGGATTTTCCTGCACCATTTTCGCCAAGCAATGCATGTATTTCACCTTTTTTCAAAGTAAAGTCCACATTTTTGTTCGCGCAAAAATCTCCAAAATATTTGTAAATCCCGCGCATCTCCACTACGTTCATTTTCAAGCTCCTTTCTAAAGTGAAAGCCTCTATCACAGCAGAATTTGTTGCATTCGATGAAAATGAAAAACGGTTAATGCAACAAATCATCCTTTGATACTACAAAATTCGTTTCTTTACGTCTTAACATCGACAAACCATGTAAAATAAAATGCAAGTATAACTTCTTACACTTTCCTAATTTTATTTCTCATTGTTACAATCGCTTGCCACACCACACTTGCATAAGACAAATTTTCTTTGTAGTACTTTACTACTATACAGGATACCTTTTCATTCATAAAAAATCAATATATTTGACCCAAATTCATGAAAAGCACTAAATATCAGAGAGTAAATTTGTATATTCATCTAAATAAAAATGGGTGTTTTTCAACTGACATTTCTAAAAACCCAATAAACAATGTAGTACAAAAGTAAAAATAAACAATTCTTCTTTGTTAAACCCTTGCCACAGAGGCATCACAGCGGCAAATTAAAATGCACCTATCCTCTTACAAAAGGCAGCCTAAAACAAAAAAATAAAACCACCGGGAGAAACCCGATGGTTTTATCAATGCATTTTAAAGGTGCCAATTATGCAGCCAGAGTTGCCTCTGCTTCATCTTGCTCGAATTCGTTTGGTACGTCGATTTCGCCAGCAATGATGGCAGCTTCAGTGTCTGCAGCAGCTTGGATGATTTCCTCAGAAAGGGTCTCTTCCACAGCTGGGTTCCACTCGTAGGAGATAGCGCCATTTGCCAGTGTGTAGAACTGAATTTCAGCAGGCATATCGCCGGCCAAAGCACGTTGTGTTGCATCCTCATACATAGTGGTATAATCGCCAAATGTGTTCATGATAACTTGCTCTGGAGCTTGAGAAGTGAAATCGCCTAAGCAACCGATGGCATAAACGCCTTCGCTCTCAGATACAGCTTTGATAGCGCCAGCTTGGCCTTCGTTGGCGTTCGACAGGATAGCACCGGCACCATTTTGAATTTGGCTCAAAGTGGTCTCATATGCTTCGTTTGCATCAGGGCTGCTCAAAACAGCTTGCAAAATTTCGATATCAGGGTTTACACTGCGTGCACCAAGTGCCCAGCCAGTGGTGGTTTTTGTGTAAGCGGGGAAGTCTCCACCCAAAGTGATGCCGATGGCATTCATGTCGTCCATCATAGCAGTAACAACACCAGCAATATATGTAGCTTCCTCTAAGCACATTACCAAAGGAATTTGGTTGTCTGAAAGAATGTCGCCACCTACTGTGTAGAACATGGTGTCGGGATAATCAGCCACGATTTCTGCAAACGGTGCAGCGCACTGGCCGCCATGGCCAAACACAACATCATAGCCGTCATCGCCCATGATTTGACCTTCTTGTTTGATGGTTTCGGATGTTGCGGCTTCTACAACAGATACAGAGTAGCCGTATGTTTCTTCTAAGTGACGGCCTGCTTCAGCAGCAGATTGGCTAAAGCCACCATCTGTAGGCGAGCCAGGAATTAGAATACCAATTTGAACATCGCCACCTTCAGCAGCTGCATCGCCGCCTTCGGCTGCGCCACTCTCTGCTGCGGCACCGCTCTCTGCTGGTGCTGTGCTTTCAGCTGTGCCACCGCAAGCCGCAACCATTGCAACAAGCATCAAAACAGCCAGTAGAATAGAAATTTTTTTCTTCATGATCTACGATCCTCCTAAAAAATGTTATGTATGCAATCTCGCCCGAATTGGCGAGTTGACAACTTCTCAGAAAATGAACCAAAGCCAAATGCATTCTTGTCCAACAAAACCACAAATGTGGATCAAGTTCAAAAACCACAGATCACCGTAAAGCTTTTTGAGTGTACCATAAAACACATTTTAAATACAAGACAAATTCAAAAAAATTGACATTACGCCGAATAATGAAACCAACTTTTATGCAAAACGCACAAGACGAACAAAACATTCTTTGTTGTTCTACAAAACAAATATTCTTGGCACATTATTGCATTCAACATACATCACCACCCATTGCATAAACGACCAAACAAAAAATCAATCTCCCCCTCACCTCCCTTGTTTATTCCTCTCCGCTTTCCACTGCACCATATTTTTCGCATGTATGCATTTTTAAAAAAATATACACCATGTAATTTTTTCTCTCTACTCACCTAAAGAAAAATGTCAATATTCTACTATTGTGCTGGCCTTTATATATTTTGTATAATAAAAAAATATTGCTTTACAAAACAAAGGAGTTTTCTATGAAACACATGTCCACACGCAAAACCATGGCGCTTCTTGCCGCCATTGCCATTCAACTCTGTTTAGGGGTTGCTTATATCTGGAGCGTATTTCAAACCGGCATTGCCAACTCTCTTTTTGGCGGAGACAATGCCGCTGCAAGCCTTGCTTATTCATTGCTGCTTTCCACGCTTACCGTGGGCAGTGTTTGCGGCGGGTTGCTCACCTCTAAAATCCCTGTGAAAATGGTGGTCATGATTGGCGGTTTTATCCTTTCAATCGGATTTTTTCTTGCTTCATTCACACCGCCCAATTACCCCTACCTCATTTTGCTAACATACGGTGTAATGGGTGGTATTGGCATGGGTTTTGCCTATTCGCCCACCATCGCCTGTGTGCAAAAGCTATACCCTGAAAAGAAAGGCCTTGTTACAGGCCTTGTGGTGGCAGCCCTTGGGCTTGGTGGCGTTGTATTCACCCCCATTGTAGAATACATGATTGCAGCTTTTGGCGGCCAAGGCGTTGGCGAGTTGATGGCACTTCGTATTATCGCCTTTATTTTTCTTATTGTATGCACTACGGGCTCGTTTTTCTTATATACAGAAAAATCATCAGGGCAAGCAGCACAAAAAGCACAAGAAGCCACAAAAGACAAAACCCCACTGCAAACACTTAAACGCAGCGAATTCTATCTCATCACCTTGTCTATGATGCTTGCATGCACAGGCGGCCTTATGATGATTGGTTTTGCAAAACCAATTGCGGTGGGACATGGCATGGTGGAAACAGCCACCGTTGGTGTGCTTATGATTTCTATTTTCAACTCTGTGGGCCGCCTTTTTTGGGGCTTTATCTCCGACAAACTGGGCCGCATCACAACACTTGTTATTTTAATGATTGGTAGCAGCGCTATGTCCTTATGTGTAAACTGGGCACAAGGCTATTGGGTTTTTGTTTTAATCGGCCTAATCGGCTTTTTCTATGGCGGCCTGCTTTCCACATACCCCACACTTACCGCCGAAACGTTTGGCCCAACTTATGTAGCCACAAACTATGGCATGGTGCTTCTTGGCTTTGGTGTTGCTGCAGTTGGCTCCTCGTATATCGCAGGATATTATAAAAACTTAGCCACTGACGACATTAGCTTAATGTTCCCCGCCTTTGCCATTGCCAGCATTTGTTCTCTTGTGGCTGTGGTTCTTATTCTGCTTGTAAAACGCATTACGAAAAAGAATGCAAAAGCATAGTCTGCTTTAAAAGCGCTTCCCTTTAACTTTCTATACAAACAAGCGCCCCCATTACGCAAAGCGACATTATAGAACAGATGCCTGTACCGTATTTGAAATCACAAAATAACAAAAGTGCTCATTGCTGAAAAGATAGGCCTGCCCAAAAAGGTATGTATTGATATACAAAACCATGCGGTAGCTCTTATCTGATGATGCAATTGGCACTTTTTTATTTTTTGTACAACCTTACAGAAAAATATTGATATGTTTGTCTATTTTTTCACTTGTACGAACAAGTTAACCTGTGGTATACTTTGGTTGTTCACATAAACCCATTGCAAAATAGACTTTGAAATAGAGGTGAGCATCATGTGTATGTACAAAAACGAACATCCAATTTTAGAATTTCCTACCGCAACATCTGTGCCTTTTACGTTTGAAGGGCATCAATTGCAAGGTGCTTTAGGAGAGCCCATTGCTGCCGCTTTACTGGAAAATAATATCCATATTTTTCGCACAACGGAAAAAAGGCGCGAGGCACGAAGCTTATTTTGTGGCATCGGCCAATGCAACGATTGTGTAGTGGTGGTAAACGGCCAGCCGAACATCCGCTCATGTGTTACCCCTTTGGAAGAGGGCATGGTTATTGAGCGGCAACACGGCCTAGGAAAGGTGGGTGTGCTATGTCTGTAAGTGACGTATTGGTGGTAGGTGCAGGGCCCGCGGGGCTTGGCGCTGCTATAGAGGCCGCACGTTGTGGCGCAGCTGTTACCGTTGTAGACGAAAACTTAAAAGCCGGTGGCCAGCTATACAAACAAATTCATAAGTTTTTTGGTTCCGGTGCACACTATGCCGGTGTGCGTGGTTTCCAAATTGCTGATATTTTGCTAGAACAAGCAAAAGAGCTTGGCGTTTCCATTTTGCTCAACACGCGCGCATTGGGCCTTTTAGACGATGGACGTATGGCTTTGATGCAAAATGGAACCTTACAAAAACACAAGGCAAAAAAGGTGGTTTTAGCCACCGGCGCCAAAGAAAACGCCTTTGCCTTTGCCGGCTGGACATTGCCCGGCGTAATGACCGCAGGAGCAGCACAAACATTTTGCAATGTGCATGGCACACTGGTGGGAAAAAACATTTTGATGGTAGGCTCTGGCAATGTGGGGCTCATCGTGTCTTACCAGCTAATGCAAGCCGGCGCCAATGTGGTGGCCTTGGTAGAAGGTGCCCCACAAGTAACCGGATATAAAGTGCATGCAGGCAAAATCCAACGTGCCGGTGTGCCCATTTACACATCACACACGGTTGTGTCTGCCAATGGCACAGACCATGTAGAAAGTGCCACCATTGCAGCGGTGAATGAATGTTTTTGCCCACAAGAGGGCACCGAAAAAACCATCGAGGTGGATACGGTTCTTTTGGCTGTTGGCCTCAATCCACGCATTGAACTTTCCGAAATGTATGGCTGCAAAACCACGTTTGAGGGTATTTTAGGCGGTAAGTTTCCCCTGCACGATCCCTATATGCGCAGTAGCGAAGAAGACGTGTATGTATGCGGAGACATTGCCGGCGTAGAAGAGGCAAACACCGCCTTAGAAGAAGGACGCCTTGCCGGTTTACACGCTGCTTTGTCGCTCGGCTTTTCTGACACCGAAATAAACAGCCGCCTAAGTGCTTTACAACAAAGCCTTAGCGACTTACGCAGTGGCAGCCACGCCCAACGTCGTTTAGACGGAAAAATGCGCACCATAGAGAAAGGAGCTTGCCTGTATGTCTAAAAACACGCCAAAGGGCATTGCCATCATCGAGTGCACCCAGGAAATTCCATGCAACCCCTGTGTATCCGTTTGCAAGTGCGGCGCCATTACAAAAGAGAATTTAAATGCATGCCCCGTTTTGCACACCGATAAGTGCATTGGATGCAAACTATGTGTTGCAGAATGCCCCGGTCAAGCCATTTTTTTGCAAGTGCCCGATTATGATGAAACAAGCGCTACCATCACATTCCCCTTTGAATATCGCCCCTTGCCCATAAAAGGACAAACTGTGCAAGCAACAGATCGCTTTGGCCAAGTAATGTGCGAAGCAGAAGTGCTTTTGGTTGAAAACCGAAATGCATTTAACAAAACACCCCTTGTAACACTAAAAATTCCAAAAGAACAAAAAGACACCGTGCGTTTTATGAAACGCTTGGCAAAAGAGGAGGCAAACCATGAAAGCTGAAGACATTTTGATTTGCCGATGTGAAGAAGTGACAAAACAGGATATTTTACAGGCCATTGCTGATGGGTGGCACACAGTGCCTAGCATCAAGCGTGCCACTAGGGCTGGTATGGGCGCATGTCAGGGCCGCACTTGCGGGCGCTTGATACAACAGATTTTGGTAGCCGAGGGCATTGCCACCGCCGCAGATCTTTCGCCAGATAAGGCACGTTTCCCCGCGGTCCCCTGCGATATAGACAGTTTTGGAGGTGGCGAAAATGATTGATTTACAGTATGATGCCATTGTTATTGGTGGCGGCTATTTTGGCTGTGCCTCCGCCTATTTTTTAGCAAAAAGTGGTGTGCGCACCCTGCTTTTAGACCAAAATGAAATTGGACGTGGCGCCTCTGGTGCAAATTTCGGAAATGTGCAAGTGCAAGATTCCTCCATGGGGCTAAACCTTGAGCTTACGTTGGACGGTTTTGCTTTGATGCAAACGATGGAAAAAGAGCTAGACTGCAACATCGGCTATGACATGTGCGAATCTCTGGTGGGCGCCGAAGCGCCTTCGCATCTTCCCATTTTAGAAAAAGAATATCAAGAAAAGAAAGCAGCCGGCTTAGACATCCACTGGCTCGAAGGCAAAGCACTATACGACCTAGAGCCAAACATGAACCAAAACGCTGTGCTGGCGGCCACGTATTTTAAGCAAGGGAAAGTATATCCTTTCCACTACCTCTACGCTTTGGTTCGCCGTGGCAAACAACATGGTCTTACCGTAAAAGAGAACTGTAGCGTAAATTCTCTGCTCATGGAAGGCGGGCAATGCAAGGGCGTTGTGCTTGCAGACGGCACAACACTTCGCGCCGAAAACACCATTGTGGCAGCAGGTTCTGGCACCAATGGCATTTGCCGCAGCGCCGGGCTCGACGTTCCGGTACACTCTGTAAAAGCCGAATGTTTTGTTACCGAGGCCATTGCGCCCTTTTTAAACACCTACTATTCTTCGGCCGCATTTTTCGCGGAGGCACACGACCCCGAAAAACCCTCGGCCTCACTTTGCATTGGGCAAAGCCATTACGGAAACTTGCTGCTGGGCGAAACCACAAAACCGCATCATCTAATTACAAACCAATTACAAGATGCCTCTTCGCCAGAGCATTGCATCGCCATGCGCGAAAAGTTGGCCCTCTATGCGCCGGCAGCCGCACATTTACAGGTACTACGCGGCTGGGTAACTGCATCTCCCTTTACTGAAAACAACGAACCTATTTTTGGCAAAAGCCCTGTATCGGGCCTCATCATTGCCGCCGGGTTCAAAAGTGCCGTGGTGCTATCGGCACTGGTTGGAACCTTAGTAACAGAGCTTGTTTTGCACGATCGATGCAAGTACAATATTCAGCCTTTCATGAATCCGGTTCAGCGCATTTAATCAAACGGTGCGTATCCCATTGCTTTCAAACACATCATAAAGTTTGCACCCCTATGGGATAAAAGAACCACTTTAATAACCATTTGCGGTGCACTATAAGTTTTACTTTGCGGGCAAAGAATTTACCCACAATACCACCGAGGCCACATTTGGCATTTTGATCTTGCTTATCTTTATTCTATGAATGACAAAACAAAAAAGACGTTGCACCAGGTAGAGGACAGACCTTGGGGCGCTACCTCTGGGCTGAAGACCTTGGGGCGCCGCCCCAAACCCCGCCACTTTGAAAAGTGGACAAACTTTTTTCTAAAGGACACGCACAACGCGAGCAAACTCAAACCAAAAGCCAAAGGGCGATGTTTTATAAAAATCACACGCCGCAGGGTAGCGAGGCTTCGCACTGCACCCCCGTTTGCGCCGCTATGGTCACACTAAAATAGAAGCTGTGCTTGACAAGCACAGCTTCTTGTTTTTTGGATGGTAACCCGTTACGCGTGGACACAGCACGAAATCTCGCTGCCCTGTGTGGCGTGACCTTTTAAAAAAACGCCCTGACACTTTCCCTTTGTACGCGCTCGTGTTCTACGCGCCCTTTAGAAAAAGCTTTTGCCC
>CAYJIH010000017.1:5949-33647 GCA_964370195.1 uncultured Oscillospiraceae bacterium | reverse complement strand
TCAATGCAAAAGCCGCGCAAGGCACCTTTTACAGAATTATTGTGTTGCCAGCTTTTCAAATGCACATGCGTAAATTTCGATGGCAGTTTTCATATTCTGCACGCTAAGTTGCTCATTCGGTTGATGCTCGGTGGAGGGGGCGCCGGGCAACGATGCACCAAAGGCCAAAACATTGCTCATGCTGCGTGCAAATGTGGCGCCACCGCTTGTGCGTGCAGGGGCATCATCGCCCGTAACCGTGCGATAGGCGCACAACAGCTGCTGTACAAGAGGCGAATCTTTTTCGATGTGCAGTGGTTTTAAGTATGTTTCCTCTGCCACACACAGGCCATATTCTGCAGCGGCCTTGCGCAAGGCTTCGTCTATTTCACTGTGTGTGCACGCAACCGGAAAACGAATGTCCACCGTGATGGTTTGTGCACCATTTTCAAAACAGGCCATGCCTACGTTCAGCGTGAGGCGCCCTGTGTCGGCATCCTCTATGTGGCCAAACAGAAGCTCGCCGTTTGCATCTGCCAATTTTTCCACAATAAAACGGATTATTTCGTCTTTTTTTCCACAGCGATGCAACGCTTCGCACAGGTGCACCACCGCATTTTCGCCTTTTGGCGCATCTTTGGAATGCACCGCCTTGCCTTGTGCCTGTAAATCGCTTTGCACACGCTCGAATTTGTACCCCATTGCGCACATGGCATCTGCCAGTTCCTCTGTGTACGGTGTTTTCGCACTTTCGGGCACGGCGTTTGGCGCACTGCCCCCCACAAGGGGCACGCACGTGGCCTGCCGGGATGATATTTTGTATTGCAAAACACCTTTTTCTGCATAGATAAGCGGAAAAGAAGAATCTGGCGTGAAGCCGAATGTGGGCAGTTCTTCGCGCTCGACATAACGGTTTACACAGCGCCAATGAGACTCTTCGTCGGTGCAAATGATGAAGCGCACACGTTTGTTAAGCACGGCGCCACCTTGCAAAAGAAGCGAAAGGCCGTACATTGCAGCCAACATCGGCCCCTTATCATCTTGCACGCCTCGGCCATACAACACACCGTCGCGCTCGGTTAATGCAAACGGCGGGCTTTGCCACAACGCTTCATCGCCGGCCGGCACAATGTCCACATGGCCCAGCACGCCCAGCATTTCGGCCCCTTCGCCTACCTCGGCATAGCCGTAGTAACCGGCCTCGTCTATTTCTGTGCGAAACCCAAGCTCTTTTGCAATGGCAAGCATAGCACACAACGCTTCAAACGGGCCCTCGCCCATGGGCTTGCCCGGCTGTGCAGGCGCATTTTCGCTGTTGATGGCCACAAGACGAGAAAGGTGCGTTGTAAACAAAGGAAAAGTTTGATTTATCGTGTTTTTAAGTGTTTTCGAATCCATAGCAGTGCCTCCTGTTCGCATGCTTTTCGCTAAAAAGCGCCTTATACAAAAAAACGTTGACCTTACGATTGCTTCTATTATACGCCTATTCTGGCGATTTGTACAAGAAAAATTGTGCATACCGCCAATTTTCAAGCGCGTCATACAATGATATACTTAACTGGATTGTTTCTGATTTTGCCATGGGAGGCAACACGATGAACACATTTTTAACGCTGGCAAAACAGCGGCAACCACAGTGGGAAGCGCTGTTGCACCACTTGCATTGCCACCCGGAGCTTAGCTTTCAAGAGCACGAAACCACACGTGTTATCAAAGAAAAGGCGCTTTCCTTAGGGCTAGAGATTGTACCGCTTCGCGGCATGGAAACAGGGCTTGTGTGCGTGTTGCGTGGTGCGTATAAAGGGCCCATGGTGGGCATCCGCGCCGACATCGACGCCATTGCCGAAACAGACCTAAAAACAGGGGCGTGCCGCTCTGAAAATGCAGGGGTGATGCACGCTTGTGGGCACGACTTGCACACGTGCTGTGCCTTAGGCGCGGCCGAACTTCTTGCATCGCAGCAGCAAAATTTACATGGAGATGTAGTATTTTTGTTTCAGCCAGCCGAGGAAGTGACGCAAGGCGCGGCCGCCATGGTTTCTAACGGGCTTTGGCAGGCATTGCCACAAAAGCTTTGCGCACTTTTTTCTTTGCACTGTGCCTCATTTGCCGCCGGCCTTGTGGGCGTGCGCGCCGGGGCGGTGGCCGCCAGCAAAACGCATTTTCGCATTTGCATCACAGGACGCGGCGGCCAAGGGGGCTTTCCGCACGAATGTGTGGATGCCATTGTGGCAGGCAGCGCGCTGGTGCAGGCCATTCAAACCATTGTAAGCCGCAACGCCGACCCACGCAAGGCGCTGGTGTGTGCCGTGTACAATGTGCATGCGGGCGACCATGAGTTTTTTGTTACCGACACAATGCAGCTTAGTGGCTCTGTGCGGGCACTAGACAGCGAAACGGCCGAAATGGCCATGCATCGTGTAACGGAACTGTGCGAATCCTTGCCGAAATCGTATGGATGCACCGCTTCCCTTTCGTGGATTCCCCACGTGCCCGTTTTAGAGAATGATGCCGCTTTGGCGGCGCTGGCACAGCAGGCGGCCGAATGTGTGGTGGGTGCAAAACACGTACTTTGCCCACCACCGATGCTTGGCTCAGACGATTTTTCTATTTTTGGCAAAGATGTGCCTATTTTTTATTATCAGCTTGGGGCCATGAACGAAAACGGGCCTCTCCATCCACTGCACAGCCCACATTTTGAAACAAACCGTGATGCACTTAGCGTGGGTAGCGCCTTGCTGGCGCAATCGGCTATGATGCGGTTACAACAAGGCTAAGCGATGCCATTGATTCGCTGTGCCTTTGCCCGTAGCCCATAAACTAGTTTAATAAGGAAATATATTAATAGAAAGGGTTTGAACTCATGTTGAAAATTTTAGGAGTATGCGGCAGTCCTCGACGTAAATCGACACACACAGCACTTACGGCAGCTTTGGAGGGCGCAAGCGAGCACGGCGGTGTGGAAACAGAATTGATTGAATTGCGTGGGCGCAAAATTGCACCATGTATGCATTGCAACAAATGTTTGCGCGACCAAAACACACATTGCAGCATTTACAGCGATGACATGGATGAATTGTACGACAAAGTATATGAGTGCGATGCGATGATTATTGGCTCGCCCGTGTATGAAATGAACATTACACCCCAGCTTTCTGCATTTTTCAGCCGTTTTCGCCCCACGTGGGTGATGCTGCAAAACGACTCGTACTACTTCACGCGCAAAGTGGGCTCTGCTTTGGCTGTGGGTGGCACGCGCAGTGGCGGGCAAGAGACAACCGTGAATGGCATTATGGGCTTTTACCACACGCAAGGCTTTACCGTGTGCAACGGTGGCGCCGGCATTTATGGCGGTGTGGGCCTGTGGAGCCCCGGCGACGGCAGCGGCAAAATGGACGATGAGTACGGCATTGAAAAAGCACGCACTTTAGGCAGAAAACTGGCTTATACAACCAGCTTGATTGCACGGTAGTGTATACTTTTGCATGTTATTTTGAATACAGGAGGAGTTGCCTGTGGCTGATTTGGTGGTTGCAAAAGGCATGCAATTTTGGGGCACACACGGCATGTTTCCCGAAGAAAACACGTACGGGGCCAAATACATCATTGATGTAGTGGCCGAGGCCGATGTGTTTGACATGTGCCAACACGACCAATTCGAGGGCGGTTTAAGTTATCAACTTTTGTACAAAAAGGCCGAGCATGTGTGCACGCGAGAGCGCCACAAGCTATTGCAGCGCATCGCCCAGCGCATTTCAGACGAAATATTTGATGAAGCACCGCAAATTAAAAAGTTGACAGTGACAGTGAAAAAACCGTTTGTGCCCATTGGCGGCATTGTAGAATACACGGCTGCCACCATTGAACGCACGGGCAAGGGCGCCAACAGCGACGGAAACGCTGTGCCATATACCGGTATCGACCCTATTTTGGAAAAAGAAAAACAGGAAAACGGCTACGTATAACTGCCAGCGTGTCAAAAAGAGGCGATGCACAGGTGCGGCTCGTCTTTTTAATAAAATTATTTAATTCCCGAAAAAGGAGAATGACTATTTATGAGTTTAAACCAGAAAAAAGCGTACCGTTACCAGTGCGGAGAGCATTACCCCATGGAGCACCTGATTTTTAGAATGCCAAAGGAAAATTTGGCCTCTTGCCTGCAAACAGACTATGAGGTGTGGACACTGGGCGAGGGCCTGCACGAAGAATTTGCAGAAATTCCTTTCCCGTACAAAGAAGTGTGGGTGAACGACAATTATCCCGGTGAAGCGCATTATATCTTTGCCTGGGAAGACCAACCGGCATGGGACCATATGCTGCGCCAGGACATCCAAGACGGCCTTGAGGCCCGCTTTGAAGCGTGCCAGCCCGGTGTGCCGTATATCATGCATCGCGCCATTTTTGAAGAAGAAAATTTTGGCATTCAACGTGTGAGCCGCTTTGAGCGTTTGCACGGCCCAGAGCACGAAGCCGGCGAAAGCCATTGCGATGAAAAAGACACCTCGAAACGATATCACTATCAAGATGGGGAAAGATATCCCATTGAGTATTTGGTGTTCCAAGTGGCAGAGGAAGACATGGAAGAGTTTCTTCAGGCAGACCACGAAGTGTGGACCTTGGGCGAAGCGCTTAGCAAAGAATTCGAAAACATTCCCTTTCTTTATAAAGAAGTGTGGGTGAACGAGAATAAGCCCGGCGAAATTCATATTGTTATTGCCTGGGAAAGCAGAGAAGCATGGAAAAAATGCGATGCAATGATAGAAAAAGAAGGGCTACAAAAGCAATTTGAAAGCCGTTTTTCAAAACCGTGCACCTTGGTGCGTGCGTGGCATGAAGACGAGAACTTTGGCCTATACAGGGTGAACCATTTTAAACGCCTGTAGCCAAAAACGGCACGCTGCAAATTTGCAGTGCAAGCAAGAGGGCCATGCAACGTAAAAATGTGTGCGGGCGAAAACCACCTTTACACATTTTTACCGTAGTGGCGCAACGCCCCATAAAACGGGAATGCTGTGCTAAAAAGAACAACAAACGATGTGCCCGGCGCCATTTGACAAATGCCTACAAAAGCCGTATACTTTTTTACAAAGTTGGCATGCGGAAGAAACCTTCGTTTTCCATCACATCCGCCAGTAAGGCACCTATTGTACCTATTTTGTTTTGTTGCCGGTTTGCAGCAGCAACTTTGACAAATGGCTTCCACATACAATTTTCCCTCGTGCCTTTTGGCGTGAGGGATATTTTCTATTTTTTCTTTACCATTTTAAAAGCTGCAAACGCAAAGCCCGGCTTCCCTTTTCTTGCGCATACTTTTTAATGCTATATTTACACAAAGGAGTGTATGTTTTGAAAACCACCTATTTAGAAACCAACTCGCAAGACCCACGCTACAACCTTGCTTTCGAGCAATTTCTTTTAGAAAACCGCATGGAAGGCGATTATTTGTTTTTGTGGCAAAACGCCAACACCATTGTGGTGGGCCGCCATCAAAACACTGAGGAAGAAATCAACCGCCCCTTTGTGGAAGAACACGACATCACTGTGGTGCGCCGTGGCACAGGCGGCGGCGCGGTGTATCACGACATGGGCAACTTAAACTATTCGTTCATCACAGACGCGGCCGACAGCGACCGCCTTGGTATGACGCAATTTACAAAACCTGTGGTGGCGGCGTTGCAAGCGCTGGGCCTTGCCGCGGAAGCCTCGGGCCGCAACGATATTTTGGTGGATGGAAAAAAAGTGTCCGGCACGGCGCAGCGCCTGCACAAAGGGCGCATTTTACACCATGGCACGCTTCTTTTTGAATCGAACCCCGAAATGGTAGCCGGTGCGTTAAATGCCGACCCCTCGAAATTTCAATCGAAAAGTTCAAAATCGGTGCGCAGCCGCATTGGCAACATTCGCCCCGCACTGAAAGAGGATATGGATATGCCTGCGTTTTGGCATTATTTAAAGGGAGCGCTTTCAAAAGATGGCTTTGAAGAAGGCTGTTTAAACGAGGAAGAATTGGCTGCCGTTGCTGCCATTAAAGCAGAGCGATACGACACCTGGGCGTGGAATTTTGGGCATTCCCCCGCGTATGACTTACATGCGCGCAAACGCTGGGACGGCGGCGGATTGGAAGTGTTTTTAGGTGTAAAAAAAGGGCTTATCACCAGTGCCGAGTTCCGCGGAGACTTTTTGTGCCGCAGCCCGCTGGATGATTTATGCACAGCGCTGGAAGGGTGCCCTTTGCGACGCGAGGATGTTGCCGAGCAGCTTTCGAAATTCCCACTGCAAGACTTGTTTGGGTCCATCTCGCAAGAAGAGATTTTAGACACCATTTTCTCTTAACAAACAAGGCACGCACCAACCGTAACAACGTGTGGCTCAATTTCTTTGTTATTTCACTTCAAAAACAGGAGGTGCCCGATGAACACGAACCCCATTGCACTGGCGTGCGACCACGGCGGCTTTGCCTTAAAAGAGCATATTCGCACTTATTTAGAACAAAACAACATGCCTTATGAAGATTTTGGCACATACAACACCGACAGTGTGGATTACCCCGATATGGTGCCGGCGGCATGCCATGCTGTGGTAAGTGGGCAATGCCGCTGTGCGCTGCTGTTTTGCGGCACGGGCATTGGCATTTCAATGGCGGCTGGCAAAATACACGGCATCCGCGCGGCGTGTTGCTCGGACGCCTTTAGTGCCGAATTTACGCGCCGCCACAATGACGCAAATGCACTGTGCCTTGGCGGGCGCGTTGTAGGCAACGGCCTTGCCGAAACACTGGTACATCTGTTTTTAACAACCGAATTTGAAGGCGGCCGCCACGAAGCACGCGTGGCAAAAATCATGGCCCTTGAAAAGGAGAACGCATGAACATTGTAATTTTAGACGGTTATACATCCAACCCGGGCGACCTTTCATGGGATGCATTGCAAAAACATGGCACATTAACCGTGCACGAGCGCACCGCCCCAAACGAAACGGCACAGCGCATAGAAAACGCGCACCTTGTTCTTACAAACAAAGTGTTGCTTACGAAAGAGCTGATTGAAGGCGCAAAAAACTTGCAATACATTGGCGTTTTGGCCACCGGCACAAACGTTGTGGATTTGGCCGCTGCAAAAGAATGCGGCGTTGTTGTGTCGAACATTCCTGCTTACAGCACAAACGAAGTGGCACAGCACACCATGGCGATGCTTTTGGAAATTTGCAACCGTGTGGCGCACCACAGCCAAGAAGTGCACAGCGGCCGCTGGGTAAACAGTGTTGACTTCTGCTTTTACGATAGGCCCCTTATTTCTTTACACGGCAAAACATTTGGTGCCATTGGTTTTGGCGCCATTGGGCGGCGCACCGCCGAGCTTGCTAAAGCCTTTGGCATGACAGTACTTGCCACAGGCAGCCGCGAAACAGACGAAGGCCGCGCCATTGCCGATTATGTTGGCCTTGACGAACTATTGGAGCGTGCCGATGTGGTTAGCTTGCATTGCCCCTTGTTGCCGCAAACCGAGGAAATCATCAATGCGCAAACGCTTGCCAAAATGAAGGATGGCGCCATTTTGCTAAACACGGCACGCGGTGGCCTGTTGCAAGAAGAAGACGTGCGTGCCGCACTGGACAATGGCAAATTATTGGCCGCCGGCCTGGACGTGGCAAAGCGCGAGCCCATTGAAGAAACATGCCCCTTGCTTGGCGCAAAAAATTGCTTTATCACACCGCATATTGCCTGGGCACCGCATGCGGCCCGTGCACGCCTTGTGGATGTTGCAGAGCAAAATGTGGCGGCCTTTTTAAATAAAAAACCACAAAACGTGGTAAATGGCCTCTAGGCGAAACACAGCCTTACAAGGCCGGTATCTCTTTGGCCAAAAAGCAGTGGTTTTTACGTGTTTACATTTCATTTGCATTCACTGCACTGCACTGTAAAAAAGCAACCTTTCAAAACCTTCGGCCATTTTAAGCACAAATGAAACAAAGGCTTCCTTTTTGCGAAGCCTTTGTTTTACCACACACCTTTCCATTAAAAATGTTTTGCAAAACAGGAGGACCCACACCATGCCTTTACTTGAAACGAGCACCGCTGCCATTGTATGGCATTTTTTTGAGCAGATTTGTAACATCCCGCACGGCAGTGGCAACGAAGCCGCCTTGCTTTCATGGATCAAAGCGTGGGCCACCGAAAAAGGCTACACCACCGCCAGCGATGCCGCCGGCAACTTGGTGGTAACTGCCCCCGGTACCACGGGGCGCGAAAACAACCCCACCCTAATTTTACAAAGCCACGTGGACATGGTGTGCGAAAAAAACGCCGAGGTATCTCATAATTTTGAAACCGATGCCATACGCACGGTTGTAAGTGGAGACTGGCTTTCGGCCGATGGCACCACCCTTGGCGCCGACAACGGCATTGGCGCCGCCATGATGCTGGCCCTGCTGGATGGCGCATGCGAGCACCCACCTGTGCAGGCCGTCTTTACGGTTGACGAGGAAATTGGCCTTGTGGGGGCATCTGCCTTTGACATGAGCCTTGTGAATGGCAAACGTTTCATCAACCTTGACACCGAGGAAGAGGGCGTGTTCATCGCCAGCAATGCCGGTGGCCGCCATGCAAAAATGAGTTTGCCCGTTGTGTGGCAAAATGCTGCCAATCTGCAATTTTATCGCCTGTCGTTATGCGGTTTGCAGGGCGGGCATTCCGGCATGGATATCAACAAAGGGCGTGGCAACGCCATTCGTTTGTTGGCACGCGCCTTATGTGCCCTTAAAGTAGACGTTCCTTCGTTTTCTTTATGTGATGTACAGGCCGGCTCGAAAGAAAACGCCATCCCGCGCGAGGCATTTTGCACCGTGGGTGTTGCGGCAGAAGACGCCGATAAACTGCACGCCATCATGCAAAATCATGAAAATTTATTCAAAAAAGAATTTGCCGCAACCGATGCCGACATTCAATTTTCGCACGAGAGCTGCAACGCACCTGCGCAAGTTTTTGCACAAGAAACACGCGACAAACTGCTGCTGGCTTTGGCACTGATGCCAAACGGTGTGCAGGCAATGAGCGCCGACATTGCAGGGCTTGTGGAATCTTCGAATAATTTGGGCGTGGTGCAAACCGAGGCCGACGCTGTGCTTTTGATGTACACCATTCGAAGCAGCGTAAAAAGCCGCAAAGAAGCCATTTATCAGAAAATTTTGCTACTACAAAGCCACATTGGCGCCACAGGGGAAATCACATCAGACTATCCCGCGTGGGAATTCCAGGCACAATCAGAATTGCGCAACATTTTTCATCGTACTTATGTGGAACAAGAAGGAAAAGAGCCCCTTGTTACCGCTGTGCACTGCGGCCTTGAGTGTGGCATTTTTTCGGACGCGATTGAGGGGCTGGATGTGTTGTCTTTTGGGCCTGAATTGCAAGATGTACACTCGCCCAGCGAGCGTGTGTCCATCTCCTCCACAGAGCGTACTTGGCAGTTGTTTAAAGCCGCGCTTGCCAAACTGTAGGCTTTTACAGGGCGGAAAACCACCCCTTGTTTTACGTAGTGTAAAACGCGGCGTTTTCGCTTCTATACCGTATTTTTGTTGTTTTTACGTCTTAAATGTATAAGTTGCTTCTTGTTGTATGTTTTTTTCATTTTATTTTGACTTTCACTCAGTGTCTTCTTCATTTTTAAAATGCGATATGCTATAATGAAAATGAACATGAAGGGCCCACTTTGGCTTGCAATAAACCGCAGCATACCAACGCAAAAACGCGTATGTGTGATGCAATTTTATGTTGATGCTGCACCTTTATAGCCGTTTAAATTCGGCTTTTGGTAGACGATGGTGACGAGTACGCTTTTAACGAATCAATCAAGGAGAGCGGTGCTTTTAAGGTGGCTTTTGAGCACATTTTTTGTACAGCATTTTTGTGCAAAAACACACCGTCCTATGCCAAAAAATTGCCCATTTTTTAGGTAACAAGGCACGAGGCTGCCCCTGTGGCCTTTGGCCATAATGCTCTAAACAAACCATAAAGCACATAGATAAAGGAAAAAATATGAAATTTATTATTGCTGTGGGCGATGGCATGGCCGACAACCCACTGGAAAGCCTTGGCGGCAAAACGCCGCTGGAAACAGCACAGCACCCCATGCTAGACGAACTTGCACAAAAAGGAACACTGGGAACGGTGCGTACGATACCGGACGGCATTGCGCCCGGCAGTGACACGGCCTTCCTTGGTATTTTTGGCTACGATGCACGGAAAACATTTTCGGGCCGTGGGCCTTTGGAGGCCGCCGGTTGTGGCGTGCCCTTAAACCCGGGGGAAATAGCATACCGATGCAATATCATCGCATTGGAAGATGGCGAAATGCCCCTTTCTGAAAAACGAATTCTTTCGCATAGTGGCGGAAACGTGCACGGCGATGATGCGTTGGCTTTGATGGAAAGTGTGCTGAATGACGCAGAACTTAGCGCTCTTTTGGAAAAAAACAACATGTGCATTCACACAATGCCGGCCTTTCGCCAAATTGCAGTGCAGCAAAATACGTCGCTAAACGGGCTGTGCACCATCCCCCCGCACGACCATCTCAACGAAGAAGCCGGGCCATGGCTCCCTTCCGGTGGTAGCTTAGCTACGGAACTGAATGCCATAATGCACCGCTCGCACGCGCTGCTAAACCATCACCCAATCAACGAAAAACGACGCAAAGAAGGGCTTTTGCCGGCAAACTGCCTGTGGTTTTGGGCGGAAGGCGTGGCACCTGCGCTTGCCAATTTTGAACAAACAAATGGCGTAAATGGGTTTGTTGTTAGCGCCGTGCCTCTTATTCACGGCATTGCGGCATTGGCCGGGCTTTCCAGTGTTGCGGTAGAAGGTGCCACGGGTGAGCTGGACACGAATTATGAAGGAAAAGCCGACGCTGTTTTCTCAACATTAAAAAATGGGAAAGACTTTGCTTTGCTGCATGTAGAAGCACCCGACGAATGCACACATAACGGCGATTTACCGGGAAAAATTAAAGCCATTGAAGCGTTTGATGCACGGTGTGTGCGCCGCCTGATAGAAAGTTTGCACAAAGAAGACATCGCGTTTCGTTTGCTATTGCTAAGCGACCACAAAACCTTAACCGAAACACGCGGCCACGACGCAGAGCCTGTTCCCTTTTTGCTTTACGATAGCCGCAACCCATCTGAGAAGCAAAAAGGTGCCCGCTACACCGAGCGCGAAGCCGAAAGCGGCCCCTTTGTGCAAACGGCGCCGGAACTGCTGAGCCTGCTTCTCTCCACTGAAATTTAATAATATAAACGTTTTATCGTTTTTTCAAAACCTCCACACGGCCTTATTTCAGGCTGTGTGGAGGTTTTTCGGCTAGTGTTTACTTTTTTGCATATTTCCAAAAAGTACCGCAGGATTTTGCCTACCATTGCGCAAAACAATTCATGGCGCTGTTTTCCTCGTATCTATACTTATTAAAGAAATATAAGGTAACGGCTTAAAAGCACCACTTGCACACGCATTTCTCTTTTTCCTCTACAATGTATATCATATGGCAAAAAGCACATATTATAATGTTCAAATTTGCAAAATTCATGTTATTTCATCCTAAAAAACAGC
Source organism: uncultured Oscillospiraceae bacterium (assembly GCA_964370195.1). GTDB lineage: Bacteria > Bacillota > Clostridia > Oscillospirales > Ruminococcaceae > JAAYCI01. The sequence goes on along the minus strand of CAYJIH010000017.1, from coordinate 22,072 downwards.
CACACCCTTTTTTACATCCTCTACAACAAACACATGCACCGCATTTTTGCAAACCCTCCTTTTAGAAAACATGCATTTTGCTGTTGACAAACAAGGACATTCACCGTATAATTCATTTAGTTAGTCTAACTAACTATTAAATGTGTTGACTTTCGTCGCACGTATGGGAGGGCATAGCATGGATGCGTTTGAAGAACAACTTAGCCGCGTATTTTTAAATAGCTACCATGCACTGGGCAAACTGGAGCGCACCTTGGCAAGCGCCGGCAGAGGCAGCCGTTTATCGGCCGCGGAGCTTTATTTGCTGGAAGCGGTGGCCGCAGTGGCTGCTGAAACGAACGGCCCCGGGGCCTGTGTAAGCGAACTATCGGAATATATGGAAATTAGCCTGCCCACCGTTACCGCCGCAGTAAACAAACTGCAGGCGAAGGGATATGTGAAAAAAAGCAAAGTGGCAAAAGATGCCCGCATGGTGCTGGTGTGCCTTACACGAGCCGGCCGCCGCGCAGAACGTGCCCGCCTTTATTTCCACCGCCGCCTTGTGCGCGCCGTTACAAACGGGCTTTCGCAAGATGAAAAACGTGTACTTCTCAAATGCGTTGGCAAACTGGAGCTGTTTTTAGAACAAAACATCGACTTATATTCAAACCATCAACACGATCTTTATCAGGAGAGAGCATGAGTTTAGAAATTTTAGGTACAGGAAGTGTATTGCCATCACGTTGCCTTGATAATAACGATTTAGCGCAACTTGTAGATACGAGTAATGAATGGATTGAAACACGTACGGGCATCAAAACGCGCCATGTTTTAAACGGCGAAACCGTGCACGAGATAGCCGCTACCGCGGCAAAAAAAGCCTTATTGAATGCAAATGTGTCGGCTTCCGAGCTGGACTACATCTTATGCGCTACGCTGGGCGGCGAATACGTTACGCCATCCCTGTCAAGCCTTGTGCTGGACGAGCTGGGCGCAAACTGCCCTGCGCTAGACATTTACGGCGCGTGCACCGGCTTTGTCTTCGGCCTTGATATCGCCGCGGGCATTCTGCTGCGCGGTGCAAAACGGGTTTTGCTTATCGGCGCCGAAGGCCTTAGCCGATTTACCGACTGGACCGACCGAAGCACTTGCATTTTATTTGGCGATGGTGCCGGCGCCGCTGTTTTGGGCGGTGGTGAAGCGCTGGAATATTTAAAACTGCACACGATTCCGAATAAAAATGCACTTTTCCTCCCCTCTTCCAGTGGAAATTTACCCGCCCATTTGGCACCCAACCGCAAGAACAGAGAAGAGATGTTTGTGCATATGGATGGCAAAGAAGTGTATAAATTTGCAGTGAGTGCCATTTGTAACGGCATTGATGAAGCGATGGAGCACACCGGCTATACACCGGAAGACTTCGACCATGTGCTTTTGCATCAGGCCAATTTACGCATTATCGATGCCGCACGCAAAAAACTTGCTGTTCCCGCAGAGCGCTTTTGTGTTAATATCCACGATGTGGGCAACATATCGGCCGCCAGTGTGCCTGTGTTGCTTGACCAGTATAACCAAGCTGGCCGCTTTAAAAAAGGCGACAGGCTGCTATTTAGTGCCTTTGGTGGCGGCCTTGCCTACGGCACAGCCATTCTTCGCTGGACAAAAGAACAATAGTGCAGTATTCTCATAATAATATTGATATATTATCTTTATTTGGCTTTAACTGCCTAATTTTTGGGTTTTGCCCTTTGGGCTAGACATAAAACATAACACAATAAAAGGAGATTCTTTAAATGGAAACACTAAAACAAGTAGAAAAAATTATGAGCGAGTACAAAGAGATGGAAGAAGGCAGCTTGACCATGGAAACAACCTTTGAGCAGCTTGAGTTCGACAGCCTAGACCTTGTAGATATGGCGATGGCATGCGAAGATTCGTTTAATGTGGAAGTGGAAATTAGTGAAGACATTCGCACTGTAGGCGACCTTGTAAAATTGATTGACGAGAAAAAAGCGTAGGAGGACACCATGCTAAAGTCTCGTTTATGTGACCTTTTGGGAATAGAATACCCTGTTATTCAGGGGGGCATGGCCTGGATTGCTGATGCAGAGCTGGCCGCAGCTACATCGAACGCAGGCGGCCTTGGCCTTATTGCTGCGATGAATGCAAACGCCGATGTAGTGCGTGAAGAAATCCGCAAATGCAAAACCTTAACAGACAAACCTTTTGGCGTAAATATTATGCTGATGAGCCCCTTTGCCGATGATGTGGCGAAAATGGTGGTGGAGGAAAATGTGCCTGTTGTAACAACCGGCGCAGGCAACCCCGGCAAGTATGTAGAAAGCTGGAAGCAAGCAGGCATCATTGTGATTCCTGTTATCGCAAGCGTAGCCCACGCACGCAAAATGGAGCGCAGTGGTGTGGATGCTGTGATTGCAGAAGGCGGTGAAAGCGGCGGCCACATTGGTGAAATGACCACGATGACATTGGTTCCTCAAGTGTGCAATGCCGTTTCTCTTCCTGTGGTGGCCGCAGGTGGTATTGGCGATGGACGCGCCATGGCCGCAGCCTTAATGCTGGGTGCCTGTGGTGTGCAAATGGGCACACGTTTTTTGCTGGCCGACGAGTGCAATGTGCACGAGAATTACAAGCAACGCATCATCAAAGCGAAAGACATCGACACCATTGCCACCGGCCGCCGATTGGGTCATCCCGTGCGCGGTGTTCGCAATGCGTTCATGCGCGAGTATCTTAAAAAAGAGTATGATTCGACCATCAGCGACGAAGAGCTGGAGGCCTTTGGCGGCGGCAGCTTGTACCGTGCCGCAGTGGAAGGCGATGAAAAAACCGGCAGTTTTTTAGCCGGGCAAGTGGCCGGCATGTTATGTGAAAAAGAATCGGCCGCCAATATTGTGCACAGTGTCTGCCGTGAAGCCGAAGACCTACTAAACAATGCCACCCAGTGGATTGCACGCTAGTCACTTCGATTTACATTAAGTATATTTTAGAAAAAAAACAACATATTTTATAGCAAGGCTTACAGAATAAACAACGTGCTATTTTAGCAAAATAGTGTATCAACGCGATTTATACATGTAAAGCATTTTAGCTTTGCATGTATAAATCAAAATGGTACCTTTTTGAACAAGCATCAGCACATATTTTTAAGTTTGACTTCAACAATTCGGTTTTATACGGATAATTTGAGCGGGTAAAAGCCTGTTTTATCAAATTCATCATTTTACGATTTGTAATTTTATTTAGATAAAATACTTTTTGTATCGTATAGTAATGAACTGTAACCGTATGACCTATACAATCATTGTTTTATATGTGATCAACACGAGTTTGATAATCTTCTTATTATCGTCATATTGTGTGTTCAAAAGAAACTCAATTGCGATTTTAAGCCGTGTAACAACACATCTATTCTGTAAAACACTTTCAATATCGTGATTCTTGCAACATCTACACACGATATGTATGCAACCATTTGTATTGTTTGCACTAAAAAACACTATTTGTATATTTTATATTTCGTATTATCGTATTAAATATTTAAGCAGCTCAACATGTATATTGACTTACAATTTGTGTTTGCGCCATTGTCAAGGCGGTGCAATGCACAAAAGAGGAGGAAGGAATGGGAAAATCGGCTTTTTTCTTTGCCGGCCAAGGGGCGCAGGCCCCGGGTATGGGACGAGACTTGTATGCGCTGGGCGGTGACGCCGCACGCGTTTTTGATATGGCTGAGCGCCTTCGGCCCGGCACGTTGGCCGACTGTTTTGAGAGCTCGCCCGAACATTTAGCACAAACAACGGTAACCCAGCCGTGTGTATTTACTGTGGATTTGGCCGCAGCATGCGCCCTGTATGAACGCGGTGTACGGCCGGATGTTTTGGCCGGTTTTTCTCTCGGAGAACTTGCGGCGCTCGCGTTTTCCGGTGCCTTTCGCACTGCCGGAAAAGGGGCTTATTGTGAAGGCGAAACCGACTTTGTTCACAACGGTTTTGAGGCTGCTTTTCTAGCTGTATGCAAACGCGCTGACCGCATGCATACCCTAAGTGAGGCCGGTGGTATGTGCGCAGTTCTCAAACTGGATGACAGCCGCGTGGAGGCCTTATGTGAGCAGTTTAAACAAACTAGCGGTTTTTCATTTTACCCTGTAAATTACAACTGCCCAGGCCAACTTGTGGTGGCAGGCGACGCCGACCACCTCGCAGATTTTGCGGCCCTTGTGAAGGAAAATGGTGGGCTTGGCAAAATCTTGCCTGTATCCGGTGCATTTCACTCGCCCTTTATGGAAAAAGCCGCAGCAGCGTACGCAGAAGATCTTTCTGAAATGAACTTACAAGTGCCGGCTCTTCCTGTTTATGCAAATTTAACTGCACAGCCTTATGGCTTAGACACATGTGAAACGCTGGCTTTACAGATGAAGAATCCTGTGCGCTGGAGCCAGACGGTGCAGTTTTTATATAACAACGATATAACAACATTTATAGAGCTTGGCCCCGGCCGCACTTTAACCGGGTTTGCCAAACGCATTGCAAAAGATGCCACCCTTGCGTCAGTGCAGGATGAGCAAAGTTTGCTGGATACATTAGAAATTTTACGTGAAAACATCCCTAATTAGTGGATTATAGACAAGGTGGGAAACCATGATGGATTTGACTGGATCTGTGGCTGTTATCAGTGGCGCCTCGCGCGGTATTGGACGTGCTGTTGCTGAATATATGGCAGAATGCGGTGCTGATGTTGCTATTTTATACGCAGGCAACCATGCGGCAGCCGAAGAAGCACTTGCTGCCGTGCGCGCAAAAGGAACAAAAGCCGAAGCATATTGCTGTGATGTTGGAGATTTTACGCAGGCAAGTGAAACGGTAAAAAGCATTTTAGCGTCCTTTGGGCATGTGGATATCTTGGTAAACAATGCGGGTGTTACACGCGACCAACTTCTTCTAAAAATGAGCGAGGATGATTTTGATGAGGTAATCCGCGTGAATTTAAAAGGTGCATTCAACCTTACAAAGGCAGTCTACCAGCCGATGATGCGCCAAAAAAAAGGACGTATCATCAATATATCAAGTGTGGTTGGTCTATTTGGAAATGTAAGCCAAGCAAACTATGCCGCCGCAAAAGCAGGCCTGTTTGGCCTTACAAAATCCACCGCGAAAGAATTGGCGGCGCGCGGTGTAACGTGCAACGCAATTGCCCCGGGGTTTATTGAGACGGACATGACCGATGTTTTAAGCGATAAAGTGCGAGAAGCGATGCTGAATGCCATTCCTGCAAAGCGCTTTGGCACACCGCGTGATGTGGCAGAACTTGTGGCCTTTTTGGCCTCACCCAGCGCCAATTACATCACAGGCGAGGTGCTTAGAGTGGACGGCGGCATGGCAATGTAACCGAAACAATTTAGTGATTGAATGACAAAGGAGCATAAAATGAAACGTGTTGTTGTAACCGGCATGGGCGCGGTGACGCCACTGGGCCTATCTGCCGCAGAATATTGGAAAAATACAGTGGATGGCGTGAACGGCATTGGGCCCATCACTAAGTTTGACGCAACCGGCCTAAAGGCATCTTTGGCCGCTGAGCTCAAAGGCTTTGAAGCATCGAACTATATGGATAAAGGAGATGCACGTAAATACGACCCTTTTATTCAATATTTAGTGGCTGCTGCTGCAGAGTGCATGCAAGACAGCGGCATTGCCGGCACCGTATCGCCTGAGCGCATCGGCACTTATGTGTCTAGCGGCATTGGCGGAATTCACACAACGGTGCGCGAAGTTACACGTATGAATGAAGAGGCAAACCGCCTTTCACCGTTTTTAATCCCCATGATGATTGCCAACATGGGTGCCGGTGTTTTGGCGATGTTACATAATTTACAAGGCCCTTCTATGCCGGTGGTAACCGCATGCGCCACATCGAGCAATGCCATTGGCGAAGCTTTCCGCTCTATCAAACATGGTTATTGTGACGCCATTTTGGCCGGCGGAAGCGAAGCATCCATATGCAAACTAGCTGTTATGGGCTTTACCGCTTGCCAGGCTCTGTCTCTTTCGTCTGATGCCAATGCGGCTTCGATGCCGTTTGATGCACGTCGAAACGGCTTTATCATGGGCGAGGGTGCCGCATTGTTGATGCTGGAAGAATATGAGCATGCTGTGCAACGTGGTGCGCATATTTATGCAGAAGTTTGTGGATATGGCAACACGTGTGACGCACACCATTTCACCGCACCCGATCCTGAGGCCAACGGCATTTATCGCGCTGTGAAGCAGGCGATGGAAGAAGCCAATGTGCAACAAGTGAACGCACAAACGTATGTAAATGCACACGGAACAAGCACTCCTTTGAATGACAAAACGGAAACCATGGGCTATCGAAAAGCCTTTGGCGATGCCGCAGAGGATGTGGCCATTTCAAGTACGAAGAGCATGACCGGCCACATGCTTGGGGCTGCCGGTTCCGCAGAAGCCATCGCTGCCATTATGACCTTGCAAGACGGCGTGGCGCCACCCACCATTTCCTATCTCGAACCCGACGCAGAGTGTGATTTATTCTACTGCCCCAACAAGGCAGAAAAAAGACCATTTGACGTTGCATTTTCTTCTTCACTTGGTTTCGGTGGGCACAACGCGTGTGTGGCATTCCGTAAGCTCGGCTAGTAGAGCACTCCCTTCATAAAATAGAGTATCGCCAGCATTAAAGAGGATATAATAACATATTTTATGTTTATATTTTACAAAAAGTATGTTGTAGCTTCTTTAATTAAATAAAAAATAACTTCTGTACTTCATGCAGAAAACTTGTATCTTGTTACAAACAAACGGAGGAATCTATGGATATCAATCGCATTAAAGAATTGGCTGAACTTTTAGAAGAATATGGCTTAACCGAACTTGAAGTTGATGAAAAGGACGCTCGTGTGTATTTATCAAAAGCCGCCACCGTTGCCCCCACTGCCGTAGCCGCACCAAGTGCACCAGTGCAGTCGGCCGCAGGTGTAGCTTCTGTAAATAATGAAGAAAAAAGCGGTGATGCGCTAGAAAGCCCACTTGTTGGTGTGGCATACCTTGCGCCGGCACCAGGTGAAGCACCGTTCGTTCGCGTGGGGGACAGTGTGAAAAAAGGCCAAACTATGTGTATTTTAGAAGCCATGAAAGTTATGAATGAATTCCCCGCACCACGTGACGGTGTTGTGCTAGACATCTGTGTAGGCAACGAAGAGCTGGTAGAATTTGGCCAAGTGCTCTTCCGCCTCGGGTAACGCCCATGAATAGACAAGAAATTGAGAAGATTTTGCCACACCGCGCACCCATGTTGCTGGTTGATGAGGTGGAGTTGCAAGAGGACGGAACGGCCCTTGGACGTTATACTGTGCGTGGAGACGAGTTTTTTTTACAAGGTCACTTTCCAGGCAACCCCGTCGTTCCCGGTGTTATTTTGTGCGAAATGATGGCACAGACATGCTGCGTTCTTCTTGCCGAAAAGCAACTGGAAAGCCCAAAAACACCTTTTTTTACAAAGCTCGACAAAGTTCGTTTCAAGCATCCTGTACGCGCGGGGGATACACTTGTTAGCACCTGCCGCTTAACACGCGAACGTGCGCCATTTTTCTTTGCAGAGGGTGTGGGCCGTGTGCTTGACACGGTAGCAGTGCAAGGTGAATTTAGTTTCGCATTGATAGGGGAATAAACGATGTTTCATAAAATTTTAATTGCGAACCGCGGCGAAGTGGCTGTGCGTATTTTGCGTGCTTGCCGTGAGCTGGGTATTCGCACCGTGGCTGTATATAGCAAAGCGGATGCCGAGGCCCTGCATGTTCAGTTGGCCGATGAAGCCGTGTGCATTGGCCCGGCAAAGTTGCAAGAAAGTTATCTCAATATGGGCGCCATTTTAAGCGCTGCCTTGGCCACAGGTGCTGAGGCGATTCATCCGGGATATGGTCTTTTAAGCGAAAATGCGTTGTTTGCAAAACGCGTAAAAGAGGCCGGGCTTGTTTTTATCGGCCCAACTGCCGAACAAATAGAACTGCTTGGCGACAAAGAGCAAGCGCGTCTTACCATGCAAAAGGCCGGCGTGCCTGTGATTCCCGGCACAGAAGTGCTGGAAACGGCACGTGAAGCATTTAAAGAAGCAAAACGCATGGGTACGCCTGTTTTAATCAAAGCACGCAGTGGTGGTGGTGGAAAAGGCATCCGCCGCGTTGATGATTTAGACGAAATCCCGGGCGCTTTTGCTGCGGCAACTGCTGAAGCAAAAGCTGCCTTTGGAGACGGTGCTTGCTATATGGAGCGCATGCTTTTGCATGTAAAACACGTTGAAATGCAACTTTTGTGCGACCAATATGGCCATGCTGTTTGCCTTGGCGAGCGCGAGTGCAGTGTGCAACGAGGCAACCAAAAATTACTGGAAGAGTGCCCGTCTCCGGCCGTTTCCTCGTCTGTGCGAAGCAAAATGGTAAAGGCGGCCCTTGCTGCGGCAAAGGCTGTGGGCTACCAAGGGCTTGGCACAATGGAGTTCCTATTAGACCGCGATGGTAAGTTCTATTTCATGGAAATGAACACACGCTTGCAAGTGGAACATCCTGTGACAGAAGAAGTAACCGGCATCGACCTTGTGAAAAGCCAAATTCGTGTTGCTGCGGGCAAACCACTTAAAATTCAACAAAAAGACATTGAATTTCGTGGTCACTCCATTGAATGCCGCATCAATGCAGAAGATGGACGCCGCGGATTTTTACCACAAAGTGGTCGCGTAGAATCTTTGCATGTGCCGGGTGGGCCTGGTGTGCGGTTCGACAGCGCCTTGTATGAGGGCTGCATGGTGCCACCGTATTACGATTCAATGCTGGGCAAATTGATTGTGCACGCACACAACCGTAAAAGTGCCGTGGCAAAAATGCGCGCAGCTTTAGCCGAGCTTTGTGTGGAACCTTTGCCAAATACCGGCGATGTGTTGATGGATATTTTAGAAGAACCTGCATTTTTAGACGGAAGTTACGATACCGGTCTTCTTGCCACAATGAATTTATAGACGGAGGGCATGCCAAATGCCAAAAAAGTTTAATTTTAAAAAGAGCCCTAACTTACCAAAAATACTACCTCTTGACATTAAAAAGAAAGAGGATGACCGCGCAGACAATGAGCCACTGGCTATCTCCTGCAAAACATGCGGACAAACGCTATTTTTAGATGAAGTAGAGAGCGCTCATCAAGTGTGTGTTCACTGCGGGCAACACTTTCGCCTTTCGGCACAGCAACGCATTGCCTTGCTATGCGACGAAGACAGTTTCACCTCTTTAAGCGACTTACCGCAAAGCATTGATAAAATTGAGTTTCCCGGTTACAGTAAAAAGCTGGATAGCCTGAAAAAAATGCACGTGCCGGAATTGATGGCAGGAACCGCAATGATTGGCGGTTTGGAGTGTTGTATCTTTGCTATGAATGCTGAGTATCTTATGGGCAGCATGGGAACAGCCGTAGGCGAAAGCCTCACGCGTCTTTTTGAGCATGCACAGGAAAACAACCTGCCTGTGGTGGGATGTAGCCTTTCGGGCGGTGCCCGCATGCAAGAGGGAACATTGAGCTTAATGCAAATGGCCAAGGTTTCGGCCGCTGCAAAGCGCCACAGCGACGCCGGCCTTTTGTATATTTCTGTTTTATGCGACCCAACAACAGGCGGTGTATCGGCAAGTTTTGCATTTCAAGGCGATGTTCTTTTGTCAGAGCCAAACGCTCTTATCGCTTTTGCCGGCCCTCGTGTAATTGAGCAGACCATCCGCCAGAAATTGCCAAAAAATTTCCAACGAGCGGAATTTTTGCTAGAGCATGGCTTTTTGGATGCAGTTGTGCCACGTGCAAAACTGAAAAGACGTATTGTGCAATTGCTTCGACTGTACACAGTGGCGGCAGATAGCAAAAAAATCGATGACGCGAAAAATTGCAACACAGAGGATGCACCGGCCAACGGCATTGATGAAAGCCGCATCGCTGACCTGCAACCGGATCCCTACGCCTTGCTGCAAGCTGCACGTGCTGCAGATCGCGCTTCCGGAAAGACGATGATTCGCTCTTTATGCTCGGAATTTGCAGAGCTTCGTGGCGACAGACGCTTTGGCGATGACCATGCCATCATCGGAGGCATTGGACGTATTTTAGATATGCCTATGATGATTATTGCCCAAGAAAAAGGCGGCGACCTTGCCGAAAGAACAAAACGGAATTTTGGTATGCCGCACCCGGAAGGCTACCGAAAAGCCTTACGTCTGATGAAGCAGGCCGAAAAATTCAACTTACCTGTGTTGTGTCTTGTGGATACACCCGGTGCATTTTGTGGGCTGGAGGCCGAAGCGCGCGGGCAGGCACAAGCTGTTGCAGAGAACTTGTTTGAAATGGCCGGCCTGCGTGTGCCTATTCTCAGCATTTTTCTTGGCGAAGGCGGCAGCGGCGGTGCGCTGGCACTTGCAGTGGCCGACCGTGTTTGGATGATGCAAAATTCTGTTTATTCCGTCATCAGCCCAGAAGGGTGTGCCTCTATTTTATACAAAGATGCGAAAAAAGCAGAAGAAGCGGCCTGTGCTTTGAAGCTAACACCGCAAAATTTGCTTACGCTTGGCGTCATCGAAAAAATCATCAGCGAGGAACCTCAAGCAGATATTTCTGCATTACAGCGTGATATTGTGTGTCAATTTGAGGCCCTACTTGCTTTAGAAAAAGAGAGTCTTCTACAAGAGAGATACGAGCGGTTCCGTCGCCAAGGCGTTTAGCTTTCACTCTTTTATAAGCCGCTGTGCGACCTTAACCCTACCGCACGAAACGACAATCTTGGATATTTGTTTCGCCTTACTTATTGCCAATGAGAAAACAAAAATAACAAAAATGCCGCTCAAATGTGTTTTTTACACAATTGAGCGGCATTCTGTGTTGACTGAGATTTGCAGTGATGTACGCGCACATTTTTGATGCAACATGCCGTTTCACGCATTCAGCAGTGCTCCACCGCTTTACGATGAATTTTAGAAATTGTGTATGTGCAAAGACCAAGCGTTTCACCGATGTCCTCGAAGCGCATATCGCAAAAATACCGCAGATATAACACAATTTCTTCGCGAGAATCCTCTAACGCTTCAATTTTCTGCTGTGCTTCATTACGAGCACAAAGCATGTGTGTGAGCATCTCCTGCATATCAGGAAGCAGCCTCGACAACTCCCTCTCGCATTTATCAGCGGTGAGTCGTCTTTTTCCTTGACGAAACGGGTTTACATCGATCACTTCGCCACTTGCAATTCCCTCATACATTTTTGCCCGCGCTGATAGGGCAAGCAGTTGTCGCCTTAGCACACAATATTTCGATAAGCTGTCTTTTTTGCACCTGTACTCATCATCGCTTATCATCGGCTAGGTCACCGCTTGGTAATAAAGGGCGTCCTCCTTATTATCCAATACAAAGGCATCATAATTGATACGCCCTTCTACCAGACTTCCTGAAATGCCCGGTGGGTCTTGATGAATTTTGTAATCTTCGAGCTTTGTGGGCGCTGCGGTGGCACAAGGGTGTGCCAGCAAAAAACCGAATTTTGCAGGCAGGCGCGCTGCCGGAACTTTGATAACCGATGCGCCATCGAGCATGGCGATAACACCTTTGTTGCGCACCTCTTGTCCAAGCTCTGTTTCCATCACAATATCGCTATTTTTCTTCATCAACAGGTATGTGTTGGGCGTAACAATCAACACACGACCTGTTTCGGGCACTTCACTATTGTCTAGTGCATTGCCAGCGTCCATGATTTTTTCGTAGATATTTGTGGCTGTTAGAGCCACAGCCGCAGGTGTGTTACCAGCATTTGTGCACATCTGTGCATACACGTGTGTATCCACTTCCGGAATCACGATTTCACGCAGCTGACGCGCCAAAGCACTGGCCGCTTGAAGGGCGCGTTTTGTCTCATCTTCGTCTAATTTATCAATGGCAAATGTAAAACTTCTGTCTTTGCTCAAAGTCATGCTTTGGGTTGTGGCAGACAAATCGTTTACCAAACCGTAACGACTTGTATGGCCCTCGGCAGCACCTTGCCGACCATAATCGTACATCGTTGCCGTAGATATACGATATATTTTTACAGTTTTTGAACCATCCCACGTAAAATCCTCGTTTGTTAACAAACTTTTTTTCGATTCTGCCGCAAACAACTCATCAACATACGGTAGAAATTGACTTGCCAATTCAATAGCCATAATCACATATTCTCCTTGTATTTATGATTTTTTGTTTGCAAAAACAACCTTACCTTAATCGCGTAAGAACGCACTGCGAAGCGGATCTTCCGTTTGCATCGTCTGCGCCGGGCTCTTTTCCGGTGTCCACGCATGCTCTCGTAAAACACGGTCCACCGCTGTTTGTTCAATGCGCTGTAACAATGTTTTTACACAGCTAAGGCTCTCCTCCAGTGCTTCTTCGCTTGAGTAATCCAGCAGTTCCGCCGTTTCACCCGGCAAGGAAAGCGACAAAAGGTGCTCTCGTGCAGCCAACTTTCTCTCACGTAGTAAGAGGGATTTTTCACGTTGCGTTAGCTCGTTGGCCAAACGTCCCGCATCCCCTACTGTTGGCCGCGATTCACGATCACGCAAAAGTCGTTTTTGCACTATTTCATTCACTTGATCTTGGGAAAATGTTTTTTCTGCTTCTTTATCCGCCGTGTCCTGGCGTGCTGGTGCTTCCTGCTGCGTTGCTGCAGTGTTTTGTTCTTGAAGCATTTGCCCTTCACTTTGATTCGCTTTACTACTGTCCATTTTATTCCTCCTTTTGGCTTGCGCCGGCCCGGGTGGGCTTTTTTATAAATCAAGCAGCGGTGCAAAAGTAATCACATATCATCCGATTGTCGGACAGGACCTTGACCGCTTGCTTGGTTCACAACGGATAGCATACGCCGGTATCCTCTTTTGCTGACAATTGCCCAAACAAATAGCAAATTGTGCATAGGTACATAATATCTTTTGTTCCGCACAGCATAACCAACTCCCGCAAATAGGGGTATACATGTGTGGGAAATGATTGTTTTTCCAAATGTAACAACAACTGTTTTGCGATGACGCTCTCCATGGTTCCTCCTTAAGATTGAAAAATCAGCAATTTGCTAATTTTTATTATATCGCCCCCTTTTCAGTTTGTCAAGCACAAAATAAACATATTGCTCATTTTATGGAAATGGAGTATACTAGAGATAGAAAAACACATTGAATTGAAAGGAGCGTGTTTTATTGTGGATAAAGAAACATTGGGTGGCCGTTTGGTGGCTGCACGTAAAGAAAAAGGCTTGAAACAGCGCGAATTAGCGGAACAATTGGCGCTGACCCCCACCGCCTTAAACTTTTACGAAAAAAATAAGCGCCGGCCCGATTATACAACATTGGCAAAACTAAGCTTTGCACTTGATCACAGCACCGATTATTTTTTAGGGCTTGAAACAGAGGAGGCGGAGCAAGTTCGAATGGCATTGCGTGCCGGCGATAATGTTGCTTTTGCGCACAGCCTTATGATGGACCCCAGCATGCTTAAAATTGATGAAAATTCGTTGGTTTTGTCTGCTCATGAGGTGGAGTATAACACAGAAGCAGATACCCCTCGCCCACAGTATGCCCAATGGAGCCAAATTTTGGCAGAAGTGTCAAGCCAGCCCAATGCGCAAGACCGAACTGATGAAATTCGGCAGTTATTGCAAATTATAGCAGGTTGTTCCCATAAAGATTTAAAGAAGCTGCTTAATATGGCAAAACTTCTTGTAGATGAATAAATACACTTATGGGCATAAAAAAAGACTTCCCCTTCCAATGCGAAAGGCGAAGTCTTTTTTGTATTCAATTATATGAACAATTTGCTTATATACGCATCAATTTCGACGTGCCAACGGTAAAATCCCCACGAGCAGGCTCCATCCAAGTTGATAAAGAAGGATAACGGCGATGGACAATATGGCCAAAGAACCACTGAACGCAAGCAGAACCACAAGAGCCGCGGCCAAAATAACGCCAGCCATTTGCACATACGTGCTCATGCGCTCGCTTTCAACACACGTTGCGGCGGCGCGCATTCCACCAATAAAGCTTGTAAAGGTGCCTAGATGGCTCATGGACCCTTCACTTTCCGGCAAATAACTGCACATCGGTTCCATCAAACGCCGCTCGTTTTTGTCTAACACCTTCACCACGCCCTTCGGTAGCTGATACAACTGCTCAATCAGCTCGCCCGTTACGCATGGATCTTCACTTTTCACCAGCATTGACACACCACTGCGGATGAGACCGTTTAGTGTGGCTCGCACACCCGGCTCCGGCGTGTATTCAACCAAAAACATGGCAAACAACCGTCCAGACACTGCTAGGTACAACGGCGTGTATGTATCAGAGCACAGTTTTAACTCCATTTCCAGAGATGGAGGGTCAATATCATGTGATTGCAGCATTTCTCTCGTTCCCACAACCACACGATTGTTGTCTACAAAGCCCACATAACCGCGGCCCACTTCACACAACAAATTTTCTACCTTAAACAACATTTCTTTTTTCCCTTGTATCACACCAAGGAAAACATCTTTCATTGTATCGCAGTTTTCTATTAAAATGCTAGCCGCATACAGAATGGCCAGATCGATGCGCTCTTGCTCAAATGTTTTAATTCCCTTTAAGGTAACCGAGCTGGCCGGGAACACATCCTTTGCCTCGGCCATCACCACATTCACACTGCTAAGTTCTTCAATGGCGCTCCAGCCGGGCACCACCACACCAAGTTTATTGCCCGCTTGTTGCAACATCGTTGCCGGCACGGCCGCAAGCAACGAGGACGACAGAGGGGCAATTAAACACGCAGCAGCGGCGAAATACGAAAGTGCCAACGGCAATTCACGTGTCATTATAAAGCCCAAAACAATGCATAAGAACGACACGCCAAGGCATACCCACGCCAATTTCTTCGACACCGTATCGCTCCATCGGTGCGAAAAACTTTGCCGCAAAAACCCTTTCATCAGTGCCGTGGGGCGGCTTACCAAAATATTGGGCGCTTCTTCCTCAAGGCCCCGCGTTACATGATACGCCACATCGCTATTGCCTTCCAGCACATAAGCCGCGCTGTGCTCCTGGCCATTGCTTACAAGGCGAAAACTTTCTAAAATGGCATTGCAACGCAGTTGTTTGCCAAATGCATTGCCACACAGCAACAAGGTGGCCAAAGGTGCGAACAAGCTTGCCTCGGGCGACATGCCACTGAGCAAAAGCACTGTTGTTACCACCACTTGCAACAAAGAGGCCACCGCCGCCACTGCCACCGAAGAATCTGGCGTTGCTTCGCTAAACAATCCAATCAGGCCGCTTGCGACGGTTGTAAAGTTCACCACAAGCACGGCCACAAACATGCCCACATATAGTAGTGAGAAAAAAAGCGGCGACAAAACGGGGTTCAGCATTTCCGGCAAGGCCACAACATTGGAGTACCCAAGAGAAAGCCAAAGTAAAATGAATGTACCAGCGGCAGAAATGATAGTTCTGCGGAACAGGCTTTTCTTCAATTCAAATAGATCTTGTTCCACTTGCTGTGCGTCTTGTGGGTTGTTATAGTCGTCGTCGGGCATCTCGTCGTCGTCTAGTTGGGCCTGCATCGAAAACTGGGAAAACTCGCCGGTGAGCAACGTCGTGCGGCCTTTTCTCTTTTTCCTTCGTTGCATCGGCTTTGGAAGCGCCTCGGCTTCTTCTTGTTCCACAATCACCGTTTCGCCAAAGAACTGACGAAAACGGTCGTCGACCATTTCATCCACAAACAAGTTTTTTTGCTCAGAGGCGCCCGTATCACTATCAAACTCCTGCGTGTACGCTGCGGTGGGCACACGATCCGCTTCGGCACCGTTGATGTCAAACCGTTTTGTACTCACAGTAGCGTCTGTTTTACCGGAAATTGGCTTTGGAAATGTGCCCGTTACCGATGCCGCCGCAAGCGACGCCGCCCCTTGTTCAAGCGCGTGTTGCATTTCTTGTGAGGAAAACACCTGCGTTTTTTGTGCGCTGTCTTGTGATTGCGTCGGTGCACTTTGCACAGGTTCAAAAAATTGCGTAGGTGCGGAAGAAGACACCGGAGCAACGGGAG
>CAYJIH010000017.1:0-5849 GCA_964370195.1 uncultured Oscillospiraceae bacterium | reverse complement strand
TGCACAGGTTCAAAAAATTGCGTAGGTGCGGAAGAAGACACCGGAGCAACGGGAGCCGGAGCAACCGGCGCTGCAGAGACTGCGGCCACGCCACCAAACGACATTCCGCTTAAAGGCGGGGAAGCTGGTTGCGGTGCGACCGACTGCAGTGCGACCGACTTCGGTGCGACCGACTGTGGTGCGACCGGTTGTGGTGCTACCGGCTGCGGTGCAACCGGCTGTGATACTACCGGCTGCGGTGCTGCCGCCAAAGGTGATTGCGACACTTGCGCTTGGCCGGCAAAATCAAGAAGGCTCATACTTTGAGGCTCCTCGTGGAGCACTTCTTCTTCATATTGTGCACGCGGAGGCAAGTTCGATGGCGTGCTTTGAATTTCCGCAAATGCTTCTTTCAACGCTTTGCCGTCATCTTCCGGTTGTGCCACACGGATTTGTTGCGAAAAGGCATCCGCTGTATTTTCCGCACCCATGTCAAAATCATCCGCTGTTTCAAAGCCGTCTGAAAAATCGTCTGAAAATGCATCCGGCTGCATTTCTTCTACGTGGCCCTTTTTCGCCAAACGCGCCTGACGTTTTTCCTCTTTGATGGCTAGCTTTTCTTCTTTTTTGCGTTCTTTTTCAAGACGTTTTTGCTCACGTGGGCTCAAATGTTGCTCTTCGTTGCCGGAAAACCACTCCGACAACGCCGCATCGCCCACGTATTTGTCTTGCTGCACACGCTCCAGCGCAGCCGCCTTGCCCACACGTGGCATTGCCGGCTGGTCTTCCATATCGCCAAACTTTGGCAGGCGGCGCGTTGCCCCTGCCGCTTGTGATGGCTCTGTTTGTGGCACGCCACTCGTGCTATCCTCTATTTTTTGTACTTCCGGCAGCGAGGCACTTGCCACGCTCTCCGCCATTGGTTTTTGTTCAAAATAATTCGCATTATCGTTTATATCCACCTGTGGCGGTGGCGGTGACGCTTGCCCCGCAGGAGAAACCTTGGTGCGGCGCGCCGCCTGCTGCGCACTTTGCCCCCTTGCCGAAGGCGTGCGCACATTGGCAGTTGAACCCGTTTTCAACCCTGCCAAAATATTCTCCAGATTTTGGTCCTTGTTTTGGTCGGCCACTTTTCCACTTCGATGCAGGTCAGCCAGAATTTCCTCCACAGTTGCGTCGGAACGTCGTTGTTGCCTATCCAAATTCCTCATCTCCATTCAAAAAACGGCACATGCCGTTATTGTCTGCTTACTCGCTCTCGCGGCCGCGCAGTACCTCGTACATTAAAATACCACCTGCCACCGACACATTGTAGCTATCCACGCCGCCGGTATCCGGCGCCATAGAAAGGCTAATCACACCGTCGCACAGCTTTTTCACAAGCGGAGACACACCGCTGCCCTCACTGCCGAGCACAAGTGCCACCGCGCCATCTAGCCGCGTTTTATGCAAAGGTGCGCCTTTTATGTCGGCACAATACACAAATACATTTTCCTTTTTAATGCGCCGAATGCACTCGCCCAAATTGGCCACGCGCGCCACTGACATGCGTGAAGCCGCACCGGCCGACGCCTTCATCACCGTGGCCGTTACCTGAGAGCAGCCACGTTTTTCTATCACCACACCGTGCGCACCGCAAAGCAACGCCGAGCGAATGAGCGCGCCCAGATTGTGTGGGTCTGAAATGCCGTCGCACAATAGCAAAAAGGGCGCTTCATCACGATCTTTTGCGATTTGCAACAAATCGGACAACTCGGCATACTCCACCTGTGCCACAAACGCCGCCACGCCCGCATGCCGCGCGCCTTGGCACATTGCGTCTAATTTTTCGCGCCGTGTGCGCTTTACCACCGCACCTGCCTGCTTTGCCAGCGCCGTATAATAGGCCGCTTCACGCTCGGGCATGCCTTCGTCCAACAGCACGCTGTCTACACCGCCCGTTTGCAAAGCCTCTGTTACGCTGTGTTTCCCACATAACAGCTCGCTTTTTAATTGTTTCTCCTCATGACTTGCCATCTTTTGCTCTGCCAAACCGCACCCTCCACCTATGTGTTCTATCCCATAAAAATTCAAGTTATATTATACCACCCCCGCCTTTTTTTTTCAACTTCGCTTCCACATGCCATGTTGAAAACTCTGTTGAAAACGTGGATAAATCGGCTCTATGCCTTGATTCTCACGTCTAATAACTTTTAGACGTTGTGAATTTACACAAAATTATCTATTGTTTATCGTGCATTTTGTTCTTTTTTAAGGCAAAAAAATTCAACGGTACTGCAATTGCTTTTTGCTGTCTTTTTATGGTATACTCTTTATCAGAATGAACCGATATGGTTCAACCAAATGGAGGGAGTCAATATCATGCTGCAAAACGCTACTGAAATGCTAAAGAAAGCCCGTGACGGACATTATGCTGTGGCCCAAATTAACATCAATAATCTCGAGTGGACAAAAGCTGTGCTGCTGACAGCGGAGGAACAAAAAAGCCCTGTGATTTTAGGTGTAAGCGAAGGCGCTGCCAAATACATGACCGGCTTTGAAACCGTGACACAAATGGTGAAATCCATGGATAAATCTTTGGGTATCACAGTGCCGGTTGCTCTTCATTTGGACCACGGAACATACGAAGGTGCGATGAAATGTATTGATGCCGGCTTTACATCCATCATGTTTGACGGCAGCCATTACCCCATTGAAGAAAATGTGACGAAAACGGCAGAACTTGTGCGTTTGGCGCACGAAGCCGGCATGAGCATTGAAGCCGAGGTGGGCTCGATTGGTGGCGAAGAAGACGGTGTTGTGGGCGCCGGCGAAGTGGCCGACGTTGCCGAATGCAAGCGCGTTGCAGAGCTTGGCATTGATTTTTTGGCTGCAGGCATTGGCAATATCCACGGTGTTTACCCGCCCAACTGGAAAGGGCTTGACTTTGATACCTTACAAAAAATCCACGAAGCTACGGGTGGTGTTCCACTTGTGTTGCACGGCGGAACGGGCATTCCGATAGAGATGATTCAAAAAGCCATTAGCCTCGGCGTGTCGAAAATCAATGTAAACACCGAGTGTCAGCTAACGTTTGCTGCTGCCACACGCCAATACATTGAGGCAGAAAAAGACCGTCAAGGAAAAGGATTTGACCCACGCAAATTGCTGGCCCCCGGCACCGAAGCCATTAAAGAAACCACACGCGAAAAGTTTGAAATGTTTGGCAGTGTGGGCAAGGCCTAAAGAAATTTACGTTGGCCCCTGCCTTCCATTGGGCGGGGGCTTTTGCTAGGACGACAGGGCTTGCCACTGCACAGCCCCCTATTTAAATAGGTATTAAAGGAACGCATTGTACATAGGAGGCTTCATGAGCTTATCGTTAGACAAGGTATATCACGCTGCGTATGCGCTAAAAGATATAGCACGTACCACCGATTTAATTGCCGCATCCCCCCAGCTGGCTGCCGGCCGGGAATTGTATCTGAAAACAGAAAATTTACAGGTGACCGGTTCCTTTAAGTTGCGTGGTGCGTATTACAAAATTAGCCAACTTGACGAAGAGGAGCGAAAACGTGGCATCATTGCGTGTTCTGCGGGCAATCATGCACAAGGCGTGGCTCTGGCTGCACAACAGCATGGAATTCAAGCCGTTATCTGTATTCCGGATTCTGCACCCTTGTCTAAAATTGAAGCCACGCGCCGCTATGGCGTGGAAGTAGAGCTGGTTCCCGGCAGCTACGATGATGCGTATGCGTACGCACTTCGTTTGTGCGAAGAGCGTCAGCTTAGTTTTATTCATCCATTTGACGATGAAAATGTGATTGCCGGCCAAGGCACCATTGGCCTTGAGATTCTGAACCAAATGCCGGACGTGGACAATGTTGTGCTGCCCGTGGGCGGCGGCGGGCTGATTGCCGGTGTGGCGTTTGCCATAAAAAGTTTGCGTCCCCAGTGTAAAATTTACGGTGTGCAGGCGGCCGGCGCGGCCTCGATGCTACGCAGTATTCAAAAAAATAAACGCATTATGTTGCCCGGAGTGTCCACCTTTGCAGATGGTATCGCCGTGAAACAGCCCGGCGAGCTTACATTCGAGCTTTGCCGCCAATATGTAGATGGGCTTGTGGACGTGAGTGAGGATGAAGTGGCCGAGGCGATTTTGACACTGATGGAGCAGCAAAAACTGGTTACAGAAGGTGCCGGCGCCGTTGCTTTGGCCGCTATTTTATGCAAAAAAGTTCCTACCACCGGCAAAACTGTTTGTCTTCTTTCCGGTGGAAATATCGACGTGAACATCCTAAGCCGTGTGATTACGCGCGGCCTTGTGATGAGCGGACGCAACACCTCGCTTTCCATCGCCCTCACAGATAAACCCGGCCAGCTTTCGGGTGTAAGCGATATCATTGCGAACCACGGCGGCAATGTTGTGTCTGTTCAGTACGACCACAGCGACCAAAATATGGCGATAAACAGCTGTTTCTTAACACTTGCTTTGGAAACACGCAACCATGCTCACGCCGAAGAAATTTGCCGCGCTCTGCAAGAGGATGGGTTTAAAATTGTTTCGGGAACCGGCATATAAGATTCATTTTCAAACAACATCATTTATTGGGAGGAATATCGATGATACGCAATATTCAAATCAATTTGGAAACACTGGAGAAAATGTTGTTTTTTTGGCAAGCCTCGAGTGAAGGCGAAAAGGTGAGTGAGGATTATCTTCGTAACATCGCTGATGCGCCTGAAATGCAGCTGATGTACGACGATGAATTGAACGCCGAAGGCATTCGAAAAGTGCTTAGCGCCATCACGAACCGTGAGCAAATGAACGCGCCTTCGAAACGTGAGTGGAAATTTTGGAACAACAACATGTGGGTGATGGAAGAGCAACTTTTGCGCGATAACATGGTGCACCCCATTAAAGTATTGAACGTTGATGCGATGGTAGATGTTTTGAACAGCAAAGCTGACATTCCACATGAGAACGTCCAAATTTTGTTCGTGCCCGGCGCCGCCGAAGACTACTGGATTGACGGAAACCGCTTAATCGTGAACTTCTTCAAAATTCAAGCCGATCTTTTCGATGAAGAAAATGTGAGCCTTTGCGGCCAAACCGTGCTTGCTTTCCTAGAAGAAAAACTGCTTGAGATGGCTTAAGCCTACTGCCTATCGACTGCAGGTCAAGGCCGTGGGGCGCTGCCCCACACCCCGCCACTTTTATAAAAGTGGACAAAATTTTCTTTTAAGGGCGCGTTCCCATGAAAATTTACGGCCGGGAAGCGTTTCTTCGTGCAAAAAAATGCACGAAGAATGTTTGAAAGGTCCCCTTCCAAACGGAGTTCTCTTCGATTTGGCGCGCTGAAAATAAGAATGCACGGTGTGTGTAATCCACCGTGTGGGAAGATATGTTGTATAGAAACCGGCGGAGAGACCTCCGCCGGTTTTGGCGTATGCAAGAGGTTTATTTGGGGTGGTTTCAAGAGATAGGCTGTGCCTATTGGGGCAATTCCAAAGGAATAGACTTGCGTAAATCAAACCAGAGAGCGTTTGGCTCTCTGGTTTGATATTTAGCCGAACGCGAATTTCGGCATAGCAAAACCATATTTAAAACCACTTCTTATCGATATATATTCACACTTTTATGATCAAAAGGTTCTGTTTTGCCGGCAAGAACAAAACGTATGATGTGGTGTTCACTGTATGGGAACATGTTGCGTAAAGAAACCGGCGGCACCCTGCCGGCGGTTTCGGCACGTGCGAAGGGTTTATTTTTTTGTGTTTCGAAAGGTAACTGGCTCCCAGCCAAACGATGCCAAAACCCACGTAAGATAAATTTAACCCGAGAGAGTTCTACTCTCTCGGGTTCGTTTATTGCCATGTTGCCACTTTTT
>CAYJIH010000016.1:0-36410 GCA_964370195.1 uncultured Oscillospiraceae bacterium | reverse complement strand
TACGACGCAATTGATGCTTTCTTAACAGCTTGGCCACTCTTGCAAAGCAAAAGAACATTAATTCTGTCAGTCGATGTTCATGCATTGATATTGGCCTAGCGTTACCAGATTATGCAAATGATATAGGCACACACATTCGTAAAGCACAGCTGCAATGGTATTTCGAATCCAAGGCACAAATGTTGAATGTATTTGTGCTCCACGATTCCCAAAAGTGCCACACACCTGCATTCACTCAATACACCACTTTGTATTTTCCATGCCCCCTATTTTGCTTTATTAGCTTCGCATATTCTCTTGCGGCTCAAACCCCTCATTCAGTGCCTGATCGTAAATTGTGTATGTGTTCTTCCCTTTTCCCTTGGAATGATACATAGCAATGTCTGCCGCATTAAACAGCTTTTCAAAATCGTCTCCGTCTTTTGGTGCTATCGAAATACCTACACTGCAAGAAACTTCAATATCCACTTTGTTTTTTGCATGGTATGTTTTATTTATTGTTTCGCACATTTTCTGCGCTTTGTCTTGCACAACTGAAAGCCCCACTGCACCAACTAAAAAAATCACAAATTCATCACCGCCAATTCGCGCAACCAGGTCATGTGCTCGAAATAATGCGGTAATCTTCGAATTCACTTCACTCAAAACGGCATCGCCGGCTGTGTGGCCCATATTATCATTAATCCCTTTGAAATTATCCAAATCAAACATATACAATGTGCCCTGCCCGCCTGTGCTTAAATATTCATTTACTTTTGTCTCAAATGTGTTTTTATTATAGGCACCTGTTAGCGTATCTCGTTCTGCTTTGTATCGCAATGCCAATTCCATCTGTTTTTCACTGTGAATCTCATCTACGGTAAGTAGTGCAATAACATCAGAAGTACTTTCGTCCAAGCTAATGTTAACACGCATTTTGTACCATAGATATTCATCTCCCTTGGCATTCACACCCGTACCTTTTTCTACGGCCTCAATCGGCATTGCCCTATACTCATATATTTTTTCAAATTCGTTATTTTCAAAAGCTGAAACAAATGTGTGTGCACTTAATTCACTCATCATTTTCACATCGTCCGGATGTGTATGTGCATACACTTGTTTTTTAAAAAAATCTGTAACCGGTGGCAAATGGCTCACCGGTGTTTCTTTTGAGTTAATAAGCAGCCGTGTGATTTCATCTTTTGTACAATTGATTTCTATAATAATAGAAGCATAATTTATCACAGCCGATGTAAGCACCCTATCCTTGTCGAGTTGAACTTCCAGTTGTTTGGTTTTTTCTTTGTATGCACCCAAATTAAATATTTTAATCAAAAAGAGAAGCATAATATAGAAACACGACAACATAAACACAGAAACCACTATTTCCTGAACAAATAATACTCTCGAAACCGCATCAACTGTAAATATGTACGAATTATACACCATATACAATACAAGCAACGAGGTTAGCACCAAAAGGCTTTTATAAAACCCTTGGTCCGCCATAATCTGCCGCACGGTTTTAAGTGGAATAAAACGAATAAACAGTGTAAGCGTTACCAGCTGCACTGCAAATGCAGCTAAATTCACCCATGGCATAAGCTGCTCACTATAATATACCTCATGCATTGAAATGTTTTTTGCATATGCAATCGAAGACAAAACAATAGCACGAAGCGTAAACAAATGGATCAACGAACCCATTGCCACACCAATCTTCCCAGAAGTTTTGCCCACAAATAACACTAAAAACTCAACATTTAACACAATTATGCAAAAAATATAGGGGGCTATGGGGTTAGAAAAGGCCGTTGTGAATACAAACGGGGCCATGATACCATTGATCAAACAAACCACAAGAACAGACGCCTTGTGAAATCGTGTGCGATCACTTAATATACCACAAAGATAACAGTTCAAAAAGGAATGAACCGCCATCACAAATACTGAAATTATGTAGAACATCGGGTTGGTAAGCATTGTTCCTCCATCAAGTACATTGCACTTCCATTATGGGAAACACATTGTAAGCACCATACGCTATTGCGTAAATCACGCAAATCTTTGTTTTTTGCAATCTTCTATCCTTTATATTATACACCATATAAGGTGTATTTCAAGGAGAAATGCTGCCCCAAACAAATATTTCCTATTGTTTTTGTAAGAAATAAAGACAATTCGTACTTTTTTTGATATACTACATAAAAGGAGGCGTATTTCAACATGAACTTTGCCGTCAAAGAATTTTCCCCGGAAAATATTAAAGAAACTCTTGCCATTTGGAATTCCGTAATTAAAAATGGCACCGTTTTCCCACAAGAATACTGTCTAAACACCACTTCGGGGTTGTCATTTTTCAACTCCCAATCTTATACAGGCCTCGCATACAATGTGGATACAAATGAAATTGTGGGTGTGTATATTTTACATCCAAACAATGTTGGGCGCTGTGGGCATATTTGCAATGCAAGTTATGCCGTAAAAGAAGGCCTGCGAGGCCAGCGCATTGGAGAAGCTCTTGTTTACATAGCCTTTTACAGGGCAAACAGCTTCACTTTAAAATTTTACAGTTTAATGCCGTTGTATCCAGCAACACCGCTGCTTTGCGCCTTTACGAAAAACTAGGCTTTGTGCAACTAGGCGTAATTCCAAACGGGTTTTTACGAAAAGACGGCCACTATGAAGACATCATTCCCCACTATATCACTTTGTAAATCATACCATTTCAGCATTTTTATGTGCCAACTCTTACTTATTCAACGAACATCAACACATCCACTAAATAAAAAAACAAAATATCCTTTGCATTATTTGCAAAGGATATTCTGTTTTAAATCACCAATTCAATGGGTATCACTCTTATGCTCCTCTAAAGTGGCCTGCGGCTGGGTTTCCCCTTCCGCAATACCACTGCCACGAAACATGGCCGTAATACTCCAAAAAAATATTTTCACATCAAGTATAAACCCAATATTTTGTGCATAGTACCCATCCAACTTTGCTTTCACATCAATGGGCAGCTCATCTCGTCCATTGACCTGTGCATAACCACTAAGACCCGGTACCAGTACATTTACATTGTATTTATCTCTCTCTGCTATCAAATCCTCTTGGTTCCAAAGTGCGGGGCGTGGCCCAATAATACTCATATCGCCTGAAATAATATTAAAAATTTGTGGCAATTCATCCAAACTGGTTTTACGTAAAAAATGCCCCATTTTTGTAATACGACTATTTGGATCTTTTAAAAGGTGCGTGGGCACATCCTTTGGTGTATCGGCAAACATCGTGCGAAATTTTAAAATAGTAAAAAGTTTTTTATCTCGCCCCACCCGTTGTTGACGAAAAAACACAGGCCCTTTTGAATCCAGCTTCACAAAAAGAGCAAGCAATAGCATCACACCGGATAGCACAAACAGCGCCAAAATTGATAGCACCTTATCGCCTATCGGCTTCACAACATTTTTATACATTGTGGTCTACTCCCCCTCTTCTTGCCTTTTTGATGCATGTTGGAATGTGGGCACAAGATCAAGTAACGCTTGCACCAAATTTTCGCTGTTGTTTGCGTATGCTATTTCTTTTAAAACCCGCAGATGATCGAAAAATGTCCCTTTGTTCATTGCTAATGGCGCGCCAATAAAAATCTTATCATTATCTGTTTTCACAAGGCCCTCTTCGTCCATCAGCAACTCTTCGTACAATTTTTCGCCCGGACGCAAGCCAGTGAATTTAATTTTCATTTCTGTATACGGCACGAAACCAGCCAGTTTTATCAAGTTTTCCGCCAATTCCAAAATACGCACTGGCTCGCCCATATCCAGCACAAAAATCTCTCCACCACGTCCCATCGAGCCTGCCTCCAACACAAGAGCCACAGCCTCAGGAATTGTCATAAAATACCGCACCACATCCGGGTGTGTCACTGTAAGAGGGCCACCATGCTCAATTTGCTCTTTAAATAAGGGGATAACAGAACCGTTTGAACCAAGCACATTCCCAAACCGAACAGCAACAAACGTCGTCTTGCTACGCTGTGCCATGCATTGCACCACCATCTCGCCCAAACGCTTTGTGGCCCCCATTACATTGGTAGGGTTCACGGCCTTGTCGGTAGAAATCAAAACAAAACGCTCTGCTCCATACTTATCTGCGCTAAGTGCCGTATTGTATGTGCCAAACACATTGTTTTTCACGGCCTCTTCGGGGCTATCCTCCATCAAAGGAACATGCTTATGGGCCGCTGCATGAAACACAACTTGCGGGCGAAAACTGGCAAACATCGCATCCATTTTTTTAGAGTCTCGCACCGAACAAATGCGAACTTCCAGCGCCAATTTGTCCCCATACTTGCGCACCAATTCTTGTTGAATATCGTATGCATTGTTTTCATAAATATCCACAATAATCAACTTTTTAGGATGACAAGTGGCAATTTGGCGACAAAGTTCACTGCCAATGGATCCGCCCCCACCGGTAACAAGCACCACTTTATCTGCCACAAATGAACTTTGCCCACAAAGCTGCACCGTTGTGCGGCCCAGCAAATCTTCCACATTCACTTCACGCACACGGCTGCTTAAATCGCCACCTTCTACCATCAGCTGGCGCAAATCTGGCAACATTTGAAGTTTACATGTTGTTTTATTGCAAATGGCCAAAATACGCTGACGATTTTTAGCGTCAAGCGATGTAATGGCCACGATGATGGTA
The DNA here is from genome assembly GCA_964370195.1 of uncultured Oscillospiraceae bacterium. Classification (GTDB taxonomy): domain Bacteria; phylum Bacillota; class Clostridia; order Oscillospirales; family Ruminococcaceae; genus JAAYCI01. Next base: position 31,712 of record CAYJIH010000016.1, on the reverse strand, counting down.
TCAATTTCACAACGCTCTACCACTTCAGGTATGTTGTCTGTTGTGCCCATCACCTGCACACCATAAATAGAGCGCCCCACCTTGTCCTTTGCATCATCCACTACACCGATAAAACTCATCATGCTTTCCGGGTCTTTGCTGTGTTCATGCATCAATGTAGCAGCCGCTTCCCCTGCCCCCACCACTAGAACACGCTGCTTTTTGGCCCCACTGTGGCGAAGTTTTTTATTTCGATACATACGGTATGTAAGGCGTGAATACAATGTGACCGACGTTGCAAAAATAGCGCTTAGAAAATAAACAGAAAGCGGAACACGTCGATCGTAAAAGATAATGCTGCTGGCCAAAATAAACAGCCCTACCGCCACCACAGATGCCAACACCAGCTGAAAGAATTCTACCACTTCTGCATAGCGCCAAAGGCTATCGTACATACCCAATATTCCATACACAATTTCGTAACAGCACACAAAGAAAAAACAACTTGCCATCATCAATGGGAAATAAAGCGGAAGATCCACACGCCCTTGAATCAATACCCACGGCACGATGAAACAGATGCTCTCTACAAAAATATCAAAAAGAATCAACACCAATTTTCGGTGCTTACTCGCGGCATCTGCCAGCATATTTTTCACCTGTTCCCTCACCTCCCGCTAGGATTCTTCCCTTTATTTCTGTGCCAACACAAAATCTACATTGCCTTGTCCCACATCCACAGCTGCCACCTGCACACGCACAGTATCCCCAATGCAAAAACTACGTTTACTGCGTGTCTCACTTAAACTAACACCGTCCACTAAGGCCATTGGTTCATCCGATAGTGCGCTGATGTGAACAAGCCCTTCTACACTGTTTTCCAATTCCACATAAATGCCAAACCGTGTTACAGACGAAATCGTGCCCTCAAATTCATTGCCAATCAACGGTTTCATATACTCTGCTTTGTATATGTCATCGCAAGTGCGCTCAATTTTTTGTGCACGCAGTTCTCGTTCAGACGATTGTTGTGCCGCTTGTTCACAAAATGCACGAAAACGTTTTCGTAGCTTATCGGGCGGTGTGCCAAGCACCACTTCACTTAAAATGCGATGAACAATCAAATCAGGATAACGACGAATGGGTGACGTAAAATGGGCATAATCATCCAGCGCCAACCCAAAATGGCCCTTTGGCTGTGCTTCATAAGATGCTTTTGCCATGCTGCGCAGCACCCCTTGATGCACCGCACGCTGCAAATTTGTATCGCGCGTTTCATTCAAAAGTTGCGCTAGCTCTGTTTGTGTCGGTGCTTCTCCTGCCATTTTAAACGGAACCGACAGCGCTTGTAGCATTTCTTCCAGTGCTTCCACCTTGGCCTGCGGCGGGTTGTCGTGCACACGATAAACAAATGGTACATCCAGTTTACGTGCCTGTTTTGCCGCGGCCGTGTTAGCTAGCAGCATAAACTCCTCTATCATCCGCTCTGTTTTACCACGGTTTCTTTTTTCCACACCAATACAACGCCCATCGTCATCCAGCACCAATTTGGGTTCGTCGCTTTCGATTTCAATGTCCCCACGCTCTTTTCGTAAAAGGGAAAGCTTTTCGTATATTTCTTCTAAAACGGTTAAACTTTCACGCACCATAGCATATTTATCGCAAATTTCCTGTGATGCTGCTCCATTTAACAATTCATTGATTTCAGCATATACACCTTTTACTTTGCTATGAATAACCGTTTTGAAAAAACGATAATCCAACAAACGTGCCTGTGCATCCAATGTCATAATGCACGACAAGCTCAGCCTATCTACACCTTCATTCAAGCTACAAATATCGTTTGAGAGTGCTTTGGGAAGCATAGGCACCACACTGTCTGCATAATAAATAGATGTACCTCGGTTCATCGCGTCTTCATCCAAAACACTTTTAGGCGACACATAATAACTTACATCGGCAATATGTACAGACAAACGATACCCATCTAGCACACGTTTTACGCTGATCGCATCATCAATATCCTTTGTGGAAGCCGAATCAATGGTGAACACAATCTCTTCGCGCAAATCTCTTCGCAGCTTTATTTCCTCAAGGGGGACCCCTTGCGCTGCAACACGTCTACTCTCTTTTTTTACATCTTCCGAAAATTTCTTTTCCACACCGGCACCATACAGCACCGCTTTTGCGCACTGTTTTGCCGCTTCCGCAGAACCAAATCGCAACGTAATGCCCACACGATGATCGTCATGCCTCTCACCGCGCCGCACAATTTCACCCGCCGCTTTTTCCCCCACCTGCACGCCACCATCTGCGCCTTTTTGCAAGGCAAGCTTTGTACTTTTGGCATTATCCAACACCAAATACAGCCTGCCATGCTCTTTTTCCACAAGGCCAACCACTCGGTTTTGCGCTTTTACAATTTTTTGCACTTCCCCCTCGCGGCTGCCTTCCACGCGTGGTTTTTTTCGTACACTCACGGCCACATCGTCGCCGGGCATTGCCCCCAACAAAAATCGTCCAGGTACAAAAATATCAGCGCTTTTGTCGTGCGGTTGCACAAACCCAAAAGAGCCACCCAATTTCACCAGTGTTCCCACCACAAGCTCATCTTTTTTGGAAGACAGTGCATACGCCCCATCCTTCAACTGCACTTTCCCCGCTTGCTGTAGTTCGTTAAGCAAACGCTGTATCTTTTTTGAATCCGCACCGAGTGCTCGACTCAATTTTTTCACACTACATGCTTTGTGTGCCAGCTGCTTTAGTACGTTTGATTTTAAAGACATATTTTGCCCTCTTTTCTCATGGCAAACGACAACCATTTTCTCTCAATCATACTTTGCTAAAAAAAGCGCCTTGAAATCACATTTCAAGGCGCTTTAAGGGCCAAAGCCCCTTAGACTTGCAGTGCAGAAATTACGTTTGCCAAAATAACAACCGCAAAAAATACAACGGCCATAATTTTGGTAAGCCTTGCCTGCCGCGCCTCTTTCGAGCGCGAGCGCGTTTCACCAGACATCATTTCTGTTCCTGTAATTACGCTGGAAAGGCCACCGCCTTTGGAATCTTGTGCCAAAACCATAACAGTAATAGCAGCACAAACCAGCAAAACCAATACACCTGCAACAATTTCAATTACCGACATGATACACCTCCACAGTCTTATGTTAAAATACCACATTTTACAAAAAAAAGCAAGCATTCACCTTAGATTCTTTTATACAATCACAATTTTTTATTCAAGGCTATCTAATGTGATTTGTTCTACCACGTCTTCAGGACGAAGTGGCGCCCCCGTTGCCGGCAGTGAACGCACGCGGTAGCGATGTACATCACGCAGCTCCATCACGCCTGCCCTTTGCACCAGGCGAACGCGTTGGCCTTTTTTTAGCGTAATTACCCCTATGCCCACCGTGTTTTTTGTTGTTTTTGGGGCAATTTGTGCCGTATTCACAAGCAACAACCGCCCTGCCGTTGTTTGAATGGCAATCTCTTCTTCATCTTGGAAATTTTCTATCCATACAAGGGCCTCTTTATCGCTATACGCATTGATGAGTTTGCGTCTGTTTTGCTTTGTTGCATAGCTTGCCAAAGGCACTTTGGCCACTTTGCCATTTTCAAATAAGAAAAGCATAAACCCTGTGTAATCGTCTGTTAACACCATATGAATGGGCATTTCCCCATCATCCATGCCCAGCCTTGCCGGCAAGTAATCGCCCATTACACTGGCTTTACCATCCTCAAATTCGCCCACACGGCTTTTATATACTTGCTGCCGATTTGTAAAAATCAAAAGCTCTGCTGTATTATGGCTCTCCATACGCAAGGCAACTTCATCGCCCTCTTTCAACTTTTGTTCCCCACTCATACGCAAAGATTGCGGTGTAATCTTTTTAAAATACCCCTCACGCGTAAAGAACACAACCACAGGATAATCCGGCAAAGTTTCCTCTTCTTGTTCAGCTTCTTCATTTGCCAGTTCATACAATATTTCTGTGCGTCGCTCTGTACCGTATTTTTTTGCTACAGCGGTCAACTCTGAGATAATGATTTTTTGTACACGCTGCGGGCTTTTCAAAATAGCTTCCAAATCAAGAATATCTGCCTGTAGGCCATCTATCTCTTGTGTTCTTTTTAAAATATACTCTCGATTTAAGTGGCGCAAACGAATTTCTGCCACATAATCGGCCTGCACCTCGTCAATACCAAACCCAATCATTAAATTGGGAATAACCTCGGCGTCTTGCTCTGTTTCACGTACAATTTTTATTGCCTTATCAATATCCAGCAAAATGGCTTTCAGGCCTTCTAACAAGTGCAACCGCTTTTTTTTGCCGGCTAGCTCAAAGCTTACACGCCTGCGCACACACTGCGTGCGAAACGCTGTCCACTCTTGCAAAATTTCGCGCACACCCATCACACGTGGCATCCCTTGTATAAGCACATTAAAGTTGGCCGAAAAATTGTCCTCAAGCGGTGTTAAACGCATCAGTTTAACCATCAATTTATCAGCATTTTGCCCACGTTTCAAATCCAATGTCAGTTTCAAACCATTCAAGTCGGTCTCATCACGCATATCATTGATTTCTTTTACGCGCCCGTCTTTTACAAGGTCCGAAATTTTGTCCATCACCGCCTCTACGGTGGTGGTAGATGGCAACTGAGTAATTTCAATACGATGCCCTTCGTCTTGATACTCCCACTTTGCACGCACGCGCACACTGCCGCGCCCATTTTCAATAATATTATCCAGTTCTTTTTCATTGTACAATAATTGGCCACCGCCCACAAAATCCGGGGCCGGCAAAGTACTTTTGATATCGTGCTCTTCGTTTTTAATTAGGGCAATGGTGGTTTCACACAACTCTTTTAAATTGTATGAACAAATATTCGAAGCCATACCCACAGCAATGCCTAAAGTGTTGTTTGCCAAAATAGACGGAAAACTCACCGGTAGAAGTGTTGGCTCCTCTGTGGTGGCATCATAGTTCGGCACAAAATCAACAGTTTCTTTTTCGATATCACGAAACAATTCTTCACATACCGATTCCAAACGCGCCTCTGTATAACGAGACGCCGCCGAGGCCATATCGCGGCTATATGCCTTGCCAAAATTCCCCTTAGAATCTACATAAGGCAAAAGCAAGCTTTCATTCCCGCGTGCCATGCGCACCATCGTATCATAAATAGCCGCATCGCCATGTGGGTTTAAATGCATGGTAGCCCCCACAATATTCGCACTTTTCGTGCGGGCGCCTTTTAAAAGCCCAAGGCCGTACATTGTGTATAATAATTTTCGATGAGACGGTTTAAAGCCATCTATTTCCGGTAAAGCACGCGAAACAATTACACTCATTGCATACGGCATATAATTGTCTTCAAGCGTTTGTGTAATACCACTTTCCTGCACAACACCAGCATCTGCTATAATAACACTGTCGCCCAATTGTGGCCGAAGTGGCTTTTTTCCGGCAACACTTTTTTTCTTTTTAGCCAATTGTGTTCCTCACTTTATATCGTTCCTTCGTTTTTCGCACTCATACACTAGCAACAATAGCCACCTTAAGATACATCCAGTTCGTCCAAATATTCATACCCATGTTTTGCGATAAACTCTTTTCGGCCCGCCAAATTATCTCCCAAAAGCAAATCGAACACCTCAAATGTTCGCTCGGCTTCCTCCGGCTGCACTTTCACCAACCTGCGTGTTTCTGGGTTCATAGTGGTAAGCCACATCATCTCGCTGTCATTCTCGCCAAGGCCTTTGCTTCGCTGGATACCCACTTTTTTACCTGCCTCCAGTTTGCCAATCACCTCTGCTTTTTCGCTTTCGCTATACGCAAAATAGGTTTTATCTTTCGTTGTAAGCTCATACAAAGGGCTCTCTGCAATATACACATACCCCTCTGTAATCAATGTTGGTATCAAGCGGTAAATCATCGCCAAAATCAATGTACGAATTTGGAATCCGTCCACATCAGCATCCGTACAAATAATCACTTTGTCCCAGCGTAAAGAGTTAATGTCAAACGTGGCCAAATCTTTGCGCCCTTTTCCGCCACTAATTTCCACACCGCAGCCAAGAACTTTAATTAAGTCTGTAATAATTTCACTTTTGAAGATACGGCTATAATCGGCTTTTAGGCAGTTTAATATCTTGCCACGCACCGGCATGATGGCCTGAAACTCTGCATCACGGCTTGTTTTAACTGCACCGAGGGCAGAGTCTCCCTCCACGATATAAATTTCACGGCGGGCTGGGTCTTTACTGCGGCAATCCACAAATTTTTGCACACGATTTGCCATATCCATTTGTGTTGAAATGGTTTTTTTAAGGCTTTGACGTGTTTTTTCCGCATGTTCTCTACTTTGTTTATTCACCAGCACTTGTTGTGCAATTTTTTGTGCTTCTTCAGGGTTTTCTATAAAATGAACTTCTAAATTATGCTTCAAAAACTCTGTCATAGCCTGGGCCACAAAACGATTTGTAATGGCCTTTTTGGTTTGGTTTTCGTAACTTGTAATCGTAGAAAATGATGAGGATATGAAAACAAGACAATCTTGAATATCCGTAAATGTAATACGGCTTTCTCCTTTTTTATACATCCCCTTTTGGCGCAAAAATGCATCAATTTGGTTTGTAAAAGCTGTTTTCACCGCCCGCTCGGGGCTGCCGCCATGTTCCAAATGGCTAGAATTGTGATAATATTCGATCCCCTGCACTTTGTTGGAAAAGCAAAATGCAGCATTCATTTTAACTTTATAACTTGGACGGTCTTCTCTATCGCGCCCTTCTGCATTTCCACTGGCAAAAATAACCGGTGTAAACGCCTGTCCGTCTGATATTTCTGCCACATAATCCCGAATACCGTTTTCGTAAAAAAAGGTTTGTTCACGGCCATCCGCCTCTGCCGTTTCGTCCACAAACAAAAAGTGCACACCTTCATTTACAACGGCTTGACGACGCAAAATATTGCAAAAATACTCACTTGGCACATTGATTTCTGTAAACACATCCAAATCCGGCTTCCAACGAATGCGTGTCCCTGTGCGTTTTGATTTCACTTCATCACTATGCAGCCCACCTACATTTTCACCTTTTTGAAATTCCAAGTGATAATGATGCCCATCACGCCAAACATCCGCCTTCATCCACTCGCTGGCATACTGGGTGGCAGTAAGGCCGAGGCCATTAAGCCCCAGCGAATATTCATATCCATCTTGTCCACTTTGCCCATACTTACCACCCGCATACAACTCAGTAAACAAAAGCTCCCAGTTGTAACGGTTCTCTTTTTGGTTAAAATCCACCGGAATACCGCGTCCACAATCCTCAACGGCATAACTTCCATCTTTGTATTTTGTCACAACAATCTGACTGCCAAATCCACCACGCGCCTCATCGATAGAATTTGACAAAATTTCAAAAATAGAATGTTCGCAGCCTTCCAGCCCGTCTGATCCAAATATAACACCGGGGCGCTTTCGAACACGGTCTGCCCCTTTTAAACTTGTAATACTTTCATTGTCATATGCCGTATGTTTTTTAGGCATTTAGAACCTCCATATAGCAGATATTGTTTCTTAATTAAAGCCACAAAACTGCGTTTTATGATACGCGCTATGGGGGAACCCGCACAGCTTGAATCTCCGCAGGCGTTTGCCTGCGGAGATTGATTTTGTTTATTTCTTTGTCTCGTCGTCATCATTTGGCTTTGAATCTTGTGCACTATCTTGGCTGTTTTCTGAGGCTGTTTCTTCCTCTTCAAACGCTTGCCGCACAAATTCTTCTGCCTCTTTCACCTCTTCGCTTTCCACTGGCTCTTCCTCTATCGGAAGTGCACGCTCGTTTTCAGCCAAAGGAGGCAACTCTTCGCCTTGCATCAACAATTTAAACTCATCACCATTGATTTTCTCACGCTCTAGCAGCGTGGTGGCAATCAAGTGCAATTGATCCATATGCTCTTCTAAAATATGCTCGCTTGCTGCAAACGCATGATCCAACATAGCACGTACTTCTCGGTCAATTTCGCTGGCAACTTCTTCAGAATAAGGGCGGCTATTGCTAAAATCGCGCCCTAAGAATGTCTCATTCGGGTTTTCATCGTACACAACAGGCCCCAATTTTTCAGAAAAGCCATATCGTGTTACCATCGCGCGAGCAAGGCTTGTGGCGCGCTCCAAATCGTTCGATGCACCGGTAGAAATATCATCCAGCACCAATTTTTCTGCCACACGGCCACCCAGCATCGACACCAGATTTTCACGCATTTGTGTGCGTGTTCTAAATTGCACATCTTCCTCTGGGCGGTACATTGTAAACCCACCGGCCGGGCCATGTGGAATAATGGTTATTTGATGCACCGGGTCGCTTGTGGGCAGATAGTATGCCGCCAAAGCGTGGCCACCTTCATGATATGCCGTTAAACGTCGTTCTTTTTCTGTTACAACACGGCTGCGTTTTTCGGGCCCTGCCATCACCTTAATGCTGGCCTCTTCAATATCTTTTTCTGTAATGGCCTTATGCCCACGACGTGCCGCAAGCAAAGCAGCCTCATTTACGAGGTTCTCAAGATCTGCACCGGTAAAGCCCGGTGTTGTGCGCGCAATAATTTTCAGCTCCACATCTGGTGCCAGTGGTTTTGTGCGTGTGTGAACTTTTAAGATTTCCTCGCGTCCTTTCACATCTGGCAATCCCACATACACTTGTCGGTCGAAACGACCCGGGCGTAGCAACGCGCGGTCTAAAATATCGGCGCGGTTTGTGGCTGCTACCACAATCACGCCCTCATTCCCCTCAAAACCGTCCATTTCTACAAGCAACTGATTCAAAGTTTGCTCGCGCTCGTCGTGCCCACCGCCAAGGCCGGCACCACGTTGACGACCTACGGCATCAATCTCATCAATAAAGATAATTCCCGGTGCTGTTTTCTTTGCTTTTTCAAACAAATCCCGCACACGTGAAGCGCCCACACCAACATACATCTCCACAAAATCAGAACCTGAAATAGAATAAAAAGGCACACCTGCTTCCCCGGCACAAGCACGTGCCAGCAAGGTTTTACCCGTGCCCGGTGGGCCAACAAGAAGCACACCATGTGGAATGCGTGCACCAAGGCCATTGAATTTTTTCGGGTTTTTTAAGAACTGCACAATTTCTTCCAGTTCCTCTTTTTCTTCGTCGGCGCCGGCCACATCTTTAAATGTTGCTTTTGTTTTGCTATCCGCCTGGTTTTTCACCTTTGCCTTGCCCACATTCATGGCGCCTTTGCCACCGCCATCGCCCTGCATAAACATGATGTAGTAAAAGAAAAATCCCATCACTACCAACATCACAAGAGAAGGCACAATATAAAACAACATAGAGTTATCGCTGGATTGTTGGAAATCGTACTCCATCGGGTCATCCGGATTTTCTTCATTATAAAGCGCTACATAACTTTGTAAGTTTTCCACAAACAAAATCTGAAACGGCATTTTGTAAACTTCCGTTTCTGTTTTTCCTTTTAGAGTATACTCTAAATTACCATTGCCTGTATCTAGCGTAAAACTTTCCACTTCGCCATTTTCAAATAAAGTAATCACCTCAGAATACATCATTCCCGGTTCTTGCGATTGAAAATTGGTTCGAAAGATAAAAAAGAGTATTGCTAAAAAAGCAAGTACAATTAAAATGTTTATAGCACGTGGTTTTTTGTTCACGCGGCACTTCCTCCCATATTCCCGCCTTGCGGGGGCTTATTCGTAAACTTCGCGTTTCAGCACTCCAATATACGGCAAGCTACGGTACAGTTCTGCATAATCCAGCCCATAACCCACAATAAATTCATCCGGCACTTCAAAACCACAATAGTCCGGTTTCACATCTGCTTGACGGCGCGCCGGCTTATCTAATAGTGTGGCCACACGAATGCTAGCCGGGTTGCGGCCTTCCAGCAATTCTCTTAAGTAAGCCAGCGTTTTGCCAGAATCTAAAATATCTTCTACCAGCAATAAATCCATACCTTCTAAATTGATATCGATGTCTTTAATAATTTTTACAACACCACTGCTTTTGGTGCCATCTCCATAAGAAGAAACAGACATAAAATCGATTGAAACCGGCACATTGATGGCACGCATCAAATCTGCCATAAATACAACAGACCCTTTCAGTACGCTTACCATCAGCAATTTTTTTCCATCGTAATCTTTGCTGATTTGCGCACCCAGTTCTTTTACTCTATCTGCAATTTGTTGCTCGCTTAGCAAAACACTTTGTACATCATTATCTATTGTGTGTCCCATTCTGTCTCCTCCTCTATATCGCGCTGATAACAAGTTTCAATACACAACACTCGCTGTGTTTGCTTTTGCACACATAACCCTTCGGCAAAACCGGCCCCAAAAACCCATTGTACTTGCCCAGAATCTCTTTCTACCAAAAGAGGCAACTTGTTTCTCAATTCACGGTCTATCTCTACTTCCTGCATCCATTTTTTTATACTTTTACGAACGCCTCGCCCCAATGGAGAAAATGAATCGCCTAAACGACGCGTGCGAAAGATACATGACTGATTTATTTTATCATAATCCGCCAGAAAAAAGTAGTCTTTTTTTTCAATTATCTCTCTATTCTTTACGAAATCGCTCTTATCCATAACCGAAATTGTTATTTTATAATAACCTAAAAACTCAAATGTTCCCTCTTGCAATGGCCATTCTTGTGGAATAGCCTCTTTGCTTTCCACCTGCGACACAATAAAGCGAGTACGCTGCAACCGTACAAATTGACCTTCTGCCAACTGCACCACTGCCTGTTTTTTTTGCAAAACCGCCTCCATGCGCAATAAACTGTCTCTCGTTGCACATGTTCCTGCAAGCATGGCGAATGCCTCTTTTCGAACAGGCCTTGGCGCATTTTTTAACGTATCCATATCGTAAGCAGGGATATACCACCCCGGTGTTTTTTGCACCGCTTCTGCTTTCCGCTTGGCCGCTTGAAGTAATTCCCGGGCCTCATCCTGCAAAAACTCATGCAACTCTCGCATATCTTCTGCCAAACGATACAAATTTTTTTCTGCCCCTGTATGTGCTTTTTCAAGCAATGGCATGGCAGAAATACGCAGCAAATTTCGTGTATACATTGTGTCTTCGTTGCTACTGTCGTTGCAATACGCGTGACCCTGCTTTTCGCAATAAGCACGTACTTCTTGTCTTGAAAGAGCCAAAAGTGGCCGAATATACCGGCCCCTTTTTGGCGAAATCCCCGACAAGCCCGCTGTAAAACTACCACGAATGGCATGAAATAATATCGTTTCTGCGTTGTCGCTAGCCGTATGGCCTGTGGCAACTTTTGCATCATTCTCAAGTGCCAATTGCTCAAAAAAAGTGTATCGCAACTGCCGTGCCCACGCTTCCACACCAAGGCCATTTGGCTTTTTTTTCTCTTTCATATGCTCTTTTTTCACAAACAAAGGCACATTTTTCTCTGCACATAAACAGCGCACAAACGCCTCTTCTCTGTCTGATTCCTCACCGCGCAAACCATGGTTCACATGTGCTGCACACACAGTGATACGCTGTATTTTTTTCCATGAAAGCAACAAATGCAAAAGAGCCACAGAATCTGCCCCGCCGGATAGTGCCACAAACACACAATCCCCTTCGCACAAAAGCGCATGGCTCAAAATAGTTTGCGCCACTGTATAGCCCACTTCTTGGCTCGGCCTATTCAAACGCTGTGCCTCCTCAGTGGTTAATAATTATGTTCTACCGACAAAAAGCGGGTATGTTTACCGTCCCATATCAGCTCCACATCATCTGTTTCGCCATGCCGATTTTTTGCTATAATCACTTGTGCGCGGCTATCATCCACATCCGGATCATCTTTGCTGTAGTAAGCATCACGAGAAATAAACATTACCACATCTGCGTCTTGTTCAATAGAACCGGAATCACGCAAATCACTAAGCATTGGACGATGATCTGCACGGCCTTTTTCCACACTACGAGACAGCTGAGAAAGCGCCATCACCGGCACGTCTAAATCTTTCGCCATAATTTTTAAATTTCTTGTTATATCACTTAATTCCTGCACACGGTTTTCTGTGCGGCGGCCACTTGTCATCAGCTGCAAATAGTCAATCACAACAAGCCCCACTTTTTTCCGCCCAGAAGAGCGTGCCGTGCGGTTCAACTGGCGCACCTTCGATTTCATTTCAGGTATCGTAATAATCGACGTGTCGTCTAAAAACAAAGGAACACCGCCCAAAACCTCAGCCATTTGTGTTAAATCTTCCCAGGTGCTATCTCGCTCTACACCCGAACGAAATACACCACTATCCACCATAGCTTCAGAGGCCAAAATACGCCCTGCCAGTTGCTCCTTATTCATCTCTAAACTAAAAACCACCACCGGTATATTTTGCCTTGCCACATTGGTTGCAATGTTCAGTGCAAGGCTGGTTTTCCCCATACCTGGGCGGGCCGCTAAAATGATTAAATCAGAGCGACCCATGCCTGTTAGTTTTTTATCAAGATACGTAAACCCTGTTGGAATGCCAAGATAGTCTTTACGGTTTGGTCCTGAAATATTTTGCAAATGACCCATGATTTCCAAAATGGCATACATCAATTGGCGCACTTCGGAAGTATCGCGCCCTTCTTGGATATCATACAAACGCTGCTCGGCGCTTTCTAACATCATTTGGCTATCCACATCATCGGCTGCTTGCTCTAAAATGCGCCGTGCCTCGTCCATCAATTGACGTTTAACGTACTTATCTTTTACGAGATGAATGTAGCTGGGCACGTTGGATAAAGAAGGAACTGTGTCGGCAAGCTCTGCCAAATACTGTTTTGCCACAGCCGCCGTTTCAAACGCATCATCGTACGAAAGTTTCTCTGCCAGCAGCACAGGATCCACCGGACGCCCTGTTTCCACAAGAAGCTGTATTTCTAAAAATACAGCGCGATTTTGATGCACAAAAAACATGTCGGCACGCAAAGTTTGCATAACCAGGTCCACTGCGTTTTGATCTAACAACACCGCACCCAGCACACTTTGCTCTGCCGTCATACTATAAGGCTGTTGAATTCCCAGCCCTTCGAGCGAAAGGCCAAACTCTGCTTTTGCCATGAAAAACCTACGCCTCTACACTACAAATAAACTGTGCTGTGATGCCCGAATACACTTTCGCCGTCACCTCATAACGCCCAAAATCTTTGATTTCATGCGCTTGTACACTTAATTTTCTGCGGTCAATTTCAATGCCTTGCTTTGCCAATTCTGCCGCAATATCCTTTACTGTAACCGCACCAAATAAGCGTCCACTTTGGCCACCTTTGGCTTTGATCACAATGGTTGCGCCTTCCAGCTTTTTCGCCAACGCCTGCGCCGCTTCACGCTCCACACTTTCGTGATGTTTGCGTGCACTCTCTTTTGCCTTCACTTCATTCATGGCCGAGGCATTGGCCTCTATTGCCAATTTGCGTGGAAATAAAAAGTTGCGTGCATAACCATCGCTCACCTCATGCACTTCGTCTTTTTTCCCCAATGCTTTCACATCTTGCTTTAAAACAACTTTCATTTTGTAAACTCCTCCATGCAATTGCCTTCATTTCTTAACAACCTATTATCGCGAACCTATTTTGAACAAATGCCATTTTATGTGGGCTGTGTCACACTCGATATTTCTTGTGTACGTTCGCGCTGATAATTTTCAATTGCCTGCACAATTTGCTCTTCCGCATCTTCTATACTCACACCGCGCAACTGAGCACCTGCCATTGTCAAATGCCCTCCGCCACCTAATTTTTCCATAATCAACTGCACATTCGTTTGCCCCAAACTACGGGCAGACACACGGGTTTCACCATCGTGCCAAATGGCCACAACACTGGCCTCTACACCTTCTATTCCCAAAAGGTCGTTTGCCGCCTGCGCGCCCACCACTTCACTTTCAAAAGGAACTTTATCGCTAACAACCAAAGCACAACGGTTGATAACTTGTGCTTGCGCCACAAGAAGTGCACGATATTGATAATCGTCTATCGATACAGAGAACAAACGCTTCACATCCGCTGTTTGAGCACCCATGCGTCGCAAGTATGCTGCTGCTTCAAACGTACGCACACCTACATGCAACGAAAATGTACGTGTATCCAGCATAATGCCCGACAAAAGCGCCTCCGCTTCCAGCGGTGTGGGGCGGTCTTCTTTGCCTTCTCCCACATACTGTAGCAATTCGCTTACAAGTTCGGCCGTGCTGGATGCATACGGCTCGTGATAAAACACCGATGCTTCGATATGCCCCGGTATGAGGCGATGGTGGTCAATCATCACCACGTCACCACATGCATTGAAAACTTCTTCACTTTCCAGCAAATATTTCATATGCGTATCTACCACAATCAGCAATGTTTTTTCATTCGCCACTTGCAGTGCTTCCATTGGCATTAACAATTCTTCGCCATATCCCTCTTGGATAAGCTCCTCAATTAGATGCCCCGCCAAATTCCGGTTTTGGTTAATAACAATCGCTGCCTTTTTTTTGCAAATTTTACAAAAACGCAGCATTCCCACACCGGCCCCCAGTGCATCCATATCGGCATTTTTATGCCCCATAATAAGCACCTGCGAAGCACTTTCTACGCGTCCACGAATGGAAGTGGCCAAAATACGGCTTTTCACTTTACTTCGTTTTTCCACACTTTGATGCACGCCACCAAAAAAGCTATAGCCGTCCGGCCCGTACACAGCCGCTTGGTCACCACCGCGTCCCAACGCAATGTCCAGTGCTTTGGCGGCCATCTCTTCGCACTCTTGAAAACTTTTCCCGTTGCGCCCCACACCAATCGATAGTGTAACTTGCTGCTGGTCTCCATCGGCCTTACGTACCTTATCTAAAATGTCGAACCGATTCTTTATCATCTCCTGCAAATAACGTTCTTCTACCACTGCAACATACCGCGATACCCCAATATGACATAGGAACCCATTTGCCTTTTGTATGTAACGCTCTATTTCACGATACACCATGGCAATCATCTCTGCACGGTCGCTTTCACGCATCTCTTTTAATATTTCGTGGTATGTGTCTAGCATAATGTACATTGCCGCCGGGCGGCTGGCCATATACTCGGCTGCACGAAACTTCAGCGTCGTATCTTCCACAAACAAAATGAAATGCAATGGAGACTCTCCCTGCACCACACTACAATATGCCGTATACCGCTTGTTTCCCAATGTGATATCTTGCCCGCCGCTTTCCATACACGTTTCGCAATCTAGCCCAGCTACAATTTTATTGATGGGCAAGGTTACTGTGTCCACTCCATCGGCCATCTCTGCGCGAAACGCCTTATTGTACCACAGTACCACCTTATTGCTTACAACCACCACAGGAATGGACAAATGTGCCATGCCACTATCTTCCGCATCAGCAAGGCCGCGCTTACCATTCAGTAAGCGCCGCAAAGCAGTGCGAAATTTATTTACGAAAATGATTGTTAATATAAGTGTGCACAACAACACCGCCAAAACAGGGATAAGTGCCCATGGTTCTAACCACACCACCACCACTGCCAAGGCAAGACAAGTGGCCAAAAGCACCACCACCGCAACATCTGCTGTCCAAAAAAAACGTTTTCTTTTCAAAAACCTGCCCCTTTCAGGCATTCAAATGCAAAAGAGTTTAAACCTCTAAAATAACAGGCAAAATCATTGGGCTACGTTTGGTTCGCCGATATAAAAGGCTAGAAGCCGTTTCTCGAATGCGCGCTTTCACGCTCCCCATGTCTCGATGTGGCTCTTTTTCATTTTGGTGCAGCACAGCCTCCACCGCTTTGCGTGTCTCCTCTAAAAGGTCCTCACTGTCGCGCACATATACAAAACCACGAGAAAACAGCTCTGCTTCTCCCACCAGTTTCCCTGTTTTCTTTTCAATGCTGGCAGCCAACACCACCACACCATCTTGAGACAACAAGCGGCGATCCCTTAACACTACACTGCCCACGTCACCTACGCCAAGGCCATCCACCATCACGGCACCTGCCTGTACAGGTTCTCCTGCACGAATCCCGTTCTTCGAAACAACAACAGCATCGCCCGTGTCGGCAACAAATATATTCTTTTTCAACACGCCTGCTGCCTCGGCCGTTTGCGCGTGCCGAATAAGATGTTTATACTCTCCATGTGCCGGGATAAAAAACTTCGGTTTAACAAGACTAAAAATCAGTTTTTGCTCTTCTTGACAAGCATGGCCCGACGCATGCACTTCGTACATACGCTCATAAATCACTTCGGCCCCAAGGCGAAGCAAACCATTAACAGTTTTTGTTACCATTTTTTCGTTGCCGGGAATCGGCGTTGCCGAAATGATGATAAAGTCCCCAAGGCTCACTTGCACATTACGGTGACTGCCTGCTGCCATCCGCGACAAGGCAGAAAGCGGCTCGCCTTGGCTGCCCGTGGTAATCAGCACAACATGTTCCGGTGGATATTTATTGATTTTATCCACATCAATCAGCACATCATCTGGCAATTTGATATAACCGAGCTCCCGTGCCATTTCTGTATTTTTCACCATACTGCGTCCAGAAATAGCCACTTTACGGCCAAACCGCACCGCCAAATCTATGATGTGTTGGATGCGATATAAATTGGAAGCAAACGTGGCAATGATAATGCGTTGTTCGCTGGCTTTTGCAAACAAGGCTTGCAAGCCTTCGTTTACCTTACTTTCGGAAATGGTCATGCCCTGTTTTTCCGAATTTGTCGAATCACTTAACAATGCCAAAACACCTTTTTTTCCGTACGATGCAAGTGCCGAAAGGTCAATCACCTCGCCGGATAACGGTGTATAATCAATTTTGAAATCCCCTGTGTGAATTACAATCCCTGCTGGTGTATCAATGGCATACGCCACAGCATCCGGAATGCTATGGTTCACATTAATGGGGTCGAACGTAAAGCAACCAAGTGTAAATTTTTCACGCGGGCGAATAATATGAAGCTCCACACTGCTACGCAAGCCATGCTCTTCTAGCTTGTTGCCAATAAGCCCTGCCGTTAAACGTGTGGCATAAACGGGCAAATTAAGTTCACGCAATAAGTATGGAAGCGAGCCAATGTGATCTTCATGTCCATGCGTAATTACAATACCACGGATTTTATCTCGGTTTTGCTCTATAAAGGTAAAATCCGGTATCACCAAATCCACACCATACATGTCACTGTCCGGAAACAACGAGCCACAGTCTAAAATAAACATTTCCCCGTTGCACTCAAACACAGTGATGTTTTTGCCCACTTCCCCAAGCCCACCAAGTGGATAAATGCGCAGCTGTGTGGCCTCTTTTCGTGGCGCACTGCGGTGCCTGATTCCTGTGGTTATTTTATTGCCGGCCCGCTTATGGGGTGGCTGGCCCTGTTTCGGTGCAGCCGGTTTTTTGCTGTGGTTTTTTGGGCGTTCTGGCTTACGCTTTGCAGGCTCCTGTTCTGTATTCTGTTTTTGGTTCAAAAAAGCCCCTCCATTTCATGAAAAGCAAAGGCCCGACACCTGCGGTGAGAGCCTTGCTGTCCAGTTCATTGTTGCACAAAACTTCTGTTTTTAAGCTTTGCATTTAAAAATTTCAAAACAACCTTTTGTCTACCAAAAGGCCATTTATATCCAAATATTTTATTGTGAATTGCCCACACCACCTTGTTTAGAAAGTGTATGCATATTCTTTTTTATTCTCTATCAGTGTACTGTAAATTCATGCTATTTGTCAAGTAAATCACTTGCATTTATGCGCAAATACATGCTTCCCCATTCAACAAAATATGCTCTATTTTTCAAATGCAATTAAATATGATATAATCAAATCCTATTTAGTATAGATGGGAGAGAATGCACAATCAAACAAGTTTATATATTTACAGATGGCGCTTGCAAAGGAAACCCGGGTCCCGGTGGCTGGGGTGCCATTTTACGTTATCAATCTGTTGAAAAAGAAATATCCGGCGGCGAGGAAAACACAACGAACAACCGCATGGAGCTAACCGCTGTTATCCAGGCCTTTGAATTATTAAAAGAGCCTTGCCACGTTGTGCTTACAAGTGATTCAAAATATGTAATAGATGGCCTTCAAAAAGGCTGGGCACGTGGCTGGCGGGCACGCGGCTGGAAAAAAAGCGACAAAAGCCCTGCTTTAAACCCAGACCTTTGGGCTAGGCTTTTAGACATAAGCGAAGGGCACACGATAGAGTACCATTGGATAAGAGGCCATGCCGGCCATGCCGAAAACGAACGTTGTGACACACTGGCCGTAAACGCTGCCGCCACATTTGTACGTGGTTAACCCTTATTTATCAGGAGTAAATTATGCATACCGTTACCAAAGAAACCAACCCTGAATCCCCCGTATTAATGGCCTTGTCTGGCGGAGTAGATTCTGCTGTGTCCGTGCGCATTTTGCAGCAGCAAGGCTTTCGTGTGCAAGGTGCTGTGATTCGCTTTTCCCCGGCACATGACGGTGCTGTTTTGGCCGCCCAAATTGCCGCCGAAGAACTGGGCATCCCCTTGCATATCATCGATGCAAAGGAACCATTTGAAAAAGAAGTCATTTTGCCTTTTTGCACGCTATACGCCAGCGGACGCACCCCCTCACCTTGCCTCTTATGCAACCCAGCCGTAAAATTTCGAATGTTGCAAGAAAAAGCCGATGAACTCGGTTTTTACTGGCTGGCCAGCGGGCACTATGCCAACTGCGAAAGTGAAGGAGAACATGTTTTTATTGCACAAGCTGAAAGCAAAAAACGCGACCAAAGCTATATGCTGTACCGGCTGCCGCAATCCATTTTACGGCGTCTCATTTTACCACTTGGCACTTTTGAAAAACCACATATTCGCGAAATGGCCGAAGAATGGGGGTTGTCGAACGCCAAAGCACCCGACAGCCAAGAAATTTGCTTCATTCCAAACGGAAACCATGCCGATTACATCAAAGCCCGCGGCATCCCCATTAAGCAAGGCAATCTAATTGGGCCAGATGGGCAAAACCTCGGCCCTCATCGCGGGGTGGCCTATTATACCATCGGCCAAAGAAAAGGGCTTGGTGTCTCTTTAGGCGAGGTGGTGTTTGTGCAAAAAATAGAACAAAATGGCGATGTAATTTTAGCACGTGCCGGTGATGAGTTTTCAAATGGTTTACGGCTACATCACACCCACAATGGTGGCACAGTGCCATTTATGCCCGGCCAACACTTCAATGTAAAAATACGCAGTGCCGCAACACCGGTACCTTGTGAAATTACACACGTTGCCAATGACGCGCTTCATATTACATTTGATTGCCCACAGCGTGCCGCTGCCCCTGGCCAGCATGCTGTACTATACAAAGGCTCGCTTGTTATTGGCGGCGGTGAAATCGAAGAAAGTTTTTAGTAAAGGAGCTTTTTCCATGTTTGATTTTATAAGCGATCTTCATATTGAGCAAAATTTGCTTCTTACTTTGGCCGTGGCTGCCGGATTTGCATTGGTGTTTTGGTTTTTAGGCATATTGGCAAACCGTAAAATCATTCCTTTCATCTTAAAACGCATCGATGCAAACAAACACCCCTATCCACACCTTATTCTACAAGGGTTTCGAACCCCCACTTTCGCCTTTATCGTCGCACTGGGCCTTTATTTTGCAGGGCTCGTTTTTTCCAACTTACAAGACCCAAATTTGCCGTCCCTTGTCACCGATTCCCTTTCAAAAATGCCCCCCACATTGCACACCGGAATGCGCATTGCCATTATCCTTTGTATCTCTTGGGGGCTTTTTTCTTCCAGCGATCTTGTCAATTTAATTGTGCGCAACACACGCTCTCGCCTTCAGATGCTAGAAGACAGCAGCTTTACACGCTTTTTAACCGGCATGTATCGTGTTTTGGTTGTCGCCTTGGCTGTGGTTATTGTATTAAGCGAACTAAACTATAACATCAACGGTCTCATCACAGGCCTTGGCCTTGGTGGGCTTACCGTTGCTCTTGCTGCAAAAGATTCTGCCTCCAACTTATTTGGCGGTATGATTTTGGTGATTGACAAACCGTTTGAAATTGGCGACTGGGTAAGCTGCACAAGCGTTGAAGGCACCGTGGAAGACATCAACATGCGCAACACCATCATTCGCAACGATTCTGGCGCCTTAACCACCATGCCAAACGCCATGCTTAGCGCCGAACCCATCACAAATTTTAGCAGTGCCATGGAGCAACGCAGGGCCGACATCACCCTTACCTTACTATACAGCACCACACAAGAACAGCTTAAAACTTTCATCGCCTCCATTCAAAACCTTTTAGAAAAAGACGAAGAAATTTTACCCAATCGATTCATTGTTTGCTTTTCCGAATTTGGAGATTCCAGCCTAAATGTGCGGCTTATTTTTTACACCACCATTCCCGGCTACTTCGATTATTTACGTATATGCGAGCGCATCAATTTCACCATTATGGAACTTGCAGAAGAACAAGGCATCGGTTTTGCCTATCCCACACAAACGCTGCAAATGGACCCCAGTGCGCCTCTTCATGTGGAATTAGACAAAACGAATGAGCCTGCTATAAACAAAAACACACCCTAAACACATCATCCCCTATTCACAGGCATTTTGGGAGAGCTTCCATGCTATTATCATTGGCACTTATCTTTTTATGCGGTATGGCTTTTGCCAAGCTGTTTTCTTTGTTGCACTTGCCACGCCTTTTAGGCATGTTGCTGTGTGGCATCGTACTGGGGCCCAGCTGTTTCAACCTACTTTCGCAAAATTTGCTCAGCATCTCAGACGAACTACGGCAAATAGCCCTCATTATCATTTTAACACGAGCAGGCCTTGCCCTGGATATTAACAAACTAAAACAGGTGGGTCGCCCCGCCGTTTTGTTGTGTTTTTTACCTGCTATTTTGGAAATCACCGGTATGGTGCTGTTGGCGCCATCACTTTTGGGGCTCACGGCTTCCAACGCTTTGCTTTTGGGCACCGTAATAGCCGCTGTGTCCCCCGCTGTGGTGGTTCCAAAGATGTTGGCTTTAACCGAATCCGGCCTTGGAACCAAAAAATCCATCCCACAAATGGTGATGGCCAGCGCCACAGTAGACGACGTTTTTGTGATTGTTTTATTCGCCTCTACGCTCGGCTTTTTACAAACAGGTTCATTTCAAACCCTCTCTCTCTTACGTGTGCCCAGTGCCATTATATTTGGGCTTTTGGGCGGTGTGTTAACAGGTTTTTTGTTAAACCGCTTTTTTAGTACCTTTCGGCTTCGAGACAGCGCCAAAGTGCTCATTTTGCTTTCCATGGCATTTTTAGCTCTTGCACTGGAGGAAGTTGCCACAGGCGTCCTTGCTTTTTCTGGGCTGTTGGCCGTTATGGCACTGGGCGCAAGCTTACGCGCCAAAAACGAGCCTCTTTCTATGCGGCTTTCTCATGCACTGTCAAAACTTTGGGTTGCAGCCGAACTTTTATTGTTTGTTCTTGTTGGTGCAAGTGTTCCCCTTTCTTATGTTACACAAGCAGGTTTTGCAGCCATATTGCTTATCTTCGCCACATTGTTATTTCGCATGGCTGGCGTATTTTTATGCTTACTTCGTACAAAGCTCAACAAAAAAGAACGCTTATTCGTGGCGGCTTCCTACACACCAAAAGCAACCGTGCAAGCAGCCATTGGCGGCATTCCTCTTTCTATGGGCCTTGCCAGTGGCAACCTTATCTTAACTGTGGCAGTGCTTTCCATTTTCATCACAGCACCACTTGGCAGCATCCTTATTGACCGTTTATCCACCCGTTGGCTAACAAATGAATAAACCCATACACATTTTGTGCATTCACCCTAGCTTATGTTTATGTCCATTTTCCGGACTAGGCCTATAAGCTGGGGCCTATTTATAAAATGGAAACCTACAATCATCACAACGTCTCTCCTCTGCCTGCTGAGCCTAGCACCACCTTCTCTTTGTTCAACGCCTACAACACGAAGAACGAAACAAAAGGTTCTATCATGCAGCAAATGCGCACAGTTGACATTTTACAATAAATGCCGTATAATCACATCAATATATTTTGATATGACTTTCTACCAAGTGCAACCTTTACAGGAGAATTTTATGGCAAATAAAAAATGGGCAAAAATTATTGTCCCCGGCATTATGGTAATTATTGTAGTTTGCATGTGGTTTTTGCAAACCAGCGCCACAAATACACCCGAAACAGAAGACCCACTTGCTCTACATGCAAGCAGCATTGATTTGGAAATGTTGCAAGAATATGAATTGCCTATGATTATTGACTTTGGGGCCGACGATTGTGCCCCCTGTAAAGCGATGGCTCCTGTTTTAATAACACTGAACGAAGAACTGCAAAACGAGGCCATCATAAAATTTGTTGATGTGTGGGAAAACCGAAATGGGGCAGCCGGGTTCCCGGTTCAAGTAATTCCAACGCAGTTCTTTTACAATGCAAACGGCACCCCTTACATCCCCAGTAGCGAAAGCGGTTTTACACTCATTTCACTTGATGAATCGGCCACTTATGTTCCTAGCTCAACGGATGAAATTGTCTTTATTCAATACAACAACCAAGAAAGTGGCGAACATTTGTTCACCTATCATCAAGGCGGGCTAACCGAAGAACAAATGCGACATATTTTGCAAGACATGGGCGTGAATGCATGAACGATATCTTAGATACACTTTCACAGCTAATTGCAGCAAACACTTGGCTCGCCCCTATTTTGGCCCTTTTAGCCGGTTTGATTAGCTCATTTGCGCCTTGCTCCTTATCCAGCGTGCCTTTAGTAATTGGCTATGTGGGTGGAACGAATAACAACAACACAAAACGAGCCTTTTTACTCTCTGTCACTTTTGCACTTGGCTCAGCAGTCACATTCACCCTTCTAGGCATTGTTGCCACTGCTGCTGGCAGTTTACTTGGAACTACAGCCACTTGGTGGTATGCACTTTTAGGCATTCTTATGCTATTAATGGCTTTACAAACTTGGGAGATTTTTGAAATCATCCCCTCCAGTTACCTTCACTCGAAGAATACAAAAAAAGGCTATATTGGTGCTTTTATTGCCGGCATCCTGGCAGGCATTTTCTCCTCCCCTTGCTCCACACCGGTGCTCATTGTGCTGCTGGCTGTTGTTGCCAGCCACGGAAGCATGCTTTGGGGAATTCTTTTGCTTCTTCTCTATTCCGTTGGGCACGGAATTTTAGCAGTTATCTGCGGTACCTCCATTGGTTTTGTAAAAAAACTTTCTCAAAACGAACATTATGGTGCGCTAAGCAAAATTCTAAAAATCATCATGGGTGCTTTCATGACACTGATTGGATTTTACCTGTTTTATTTAGCATTCTAAACCCAATATCTCTTTATCAGTATAACCCACATTTTTACAAGAATTTTCACTTCTTGCCTTTAAAGGGATTCGCTGGCACTGAACTTACTTTTGCTTTATAATCATTCACCACTTTTTCTTTATCTTCCACACAAATTGAAATACACAACCATTTACCTTATTAATAAAGAAGCAGTATAGCTTGCGCTGTGATGCCCCTATAAGTTAAACTTTATAGCGAAGTAGTATTTATTTTACTGCTTCGCTATTTTTATGCCATCTGGCAAGACCTATATTCAACAGAATTCTTCCAAAAATCGTTTTTGCTTACTTCCCTAGTCATCCTAAAATTAGAATGAACCAAATAACGCTTATAGGCGCTGTTTTTATGGTTCTTTACCGCAGTACGCCCATGCAAGCAACAACCGAGGGCATAAACCCGCTACCACAGTGGTAATCATATCCACCGTAAAGTAGCAAAAACCTGCTTCTTTTATCTTGATGCATATAAACAGCTAAAGCAAAACCCCTTCTTTCAGTGTTATACCGGCACACTCGGCACATTTAGAAACAAGATAAAAAGCAATTAAGCCAATTTTAATGAGACAAAACCGACGAAATACGATACATCCCATAAAAATAAATCAAAGGCTTTTCCTTTAGAGCCAATTGGTATAAAATGAAATGAGCCCTCTGTTCAAAGGGTTTCAATCTTATTTATTGTCGCTTATCTCTATTTGCTTAACCGATAAATCCATCACAGCCACCCACCAAAACAATACTATGCCATAATATCGGCATTGTTATCCCCCATTTTCAAAGGAGCCTCTTTATGATATCTCGTTTCAGTGTTAAAAAACCACTCACCATCTTCGTAACGGTCTTCATGGTTCTCGTGCTTGGCTTCATCTCGTTTGGTAACATGATACCAGACCTTTTACCCAGCATTAATTTGCCGTATGCCGTTGTTATCACCGCATACCCCGGCGCTACGCCCGAAGAGGTGGAAAGCACAGTTACAAGGCCACTCGAGCAATCCATGGCTTCACTGGAAAACATCAACACCCTTTCGTCCACAAGCTCGGACAGTGTGTCACAAATTGTGCTGGAATTTAACGACAGTGCCGACATGGATGTGGTTGTGCCCGAAATTCGAGAAGCCATCAACATGATTTCGGGCGAGTGGCCAGAAACTGTTATCACACCGTTTATCATGAAGCTCAACCCTGATATATTGCCTGTGGTAATCAGCGCGGCAAATTATGAGGGAAAAAGCAATGTAGAATTAACGGAATTTATCAATGATGAGGTATTAAGTGAACTGGAGGGTGTTTCGGGTGTTGCCAGTGTAGACATGGATGGCGATGTGCAAGAGCAGGTAAATGTGCTGCTTTCTCAGGCGAAAATCGATGCCTTAAACCGCCAAATTAGTGACAGTTTGCTTTTAGAATTCAGCGAAGCAGAGGCAGAACTAAGCGATGCAGAGCAAGAGGTGATGGATGGTCTTTCTGAAATAGACCAAAACCAAACCGACTTACAAAGTGCACGCGAACAACTTGAAACAGGCGGCGGCCAACTTGCTACACAGTCCACCCAAGCAGAGGCGATGCTGGAAGGCCAACAAACAGAATTGGAATTGGGCATTGTACAAATGCAGGCACAAATTGCCGCCTCGCGCGCAAGCCTTGCCGCTTTAGAAGCCACGCACACCACCCTCAGCAATTTATCGGCAGAACTAAAAAATCTATACACTCGCAGGGACACCCTAACAAACAACATTGCAGAACTTACACAAATTCAGGCAGATTATCCCACTTTTACAGCCAAAGTGAGCGAGCTTGAAGCACAAATTGCCCCGCTTGCCGAAAAAGAAGCCGCGGGCACCTTAACGGCCGAAGAAACAACACGTCTTGCCACTTTACGTGCCGATTTGGTTTTGGCGCAAACCGACGTGCAAGTGGCCGACGCGAAACTGGCGGCACAGGGCACAAACTATGCCGGCATTGACGCCAAAATTGCCGAATATAACACCGAGCTTAGCACGCTCAATACCACCATTTCCACTGCCGAAACCGCCATGCAAGCACTTTCACTTGCCGATGTAAATGCCATCGACGCACAAATTGCAATGCTTGCGGCCGAAACGGAAACCTTAAAGGCCGGCATTGCTCAACTGGAGGCCACCTTGACACAAATGGAGCAAGGAGCCATCACCTTAAGCGCAGGCCTTGCAGAATTAAGCCGCCAACAACTAAGTGGCACCTTACAAATTTCGGCCGGCCTGGCTGAAATTATTGCCGGACAAACAGCATTGGCAAGTGCTGAAGCAGAACTGGAAGGTGCCCAAGAGCAAATGGACACGGCACGCGAGGATTTGGAAAGCGAAGAAGAAAATGCCCTGCGCAGTGCCACGGTTGAAATCACCATGGACATGGTAAACCAAATTCTGATGGCGCAAAACTTCTCTATGCCCGCAGGCTACATCACCGAAGACAATGTAGATTATCTCATTCGCGTAGGCGACACGGTGGAAAGCATCGAAGAACTGCAAAATTTGCCACTGATGAATATCGATATGGATGGTGTTGGTACGGTGTACCTTTCCGATGTGGCTGATGTGTTTTTAACCGACAATGCCGATTTGCTTTACTCTAAAGTGAATGGAGAAAATGCACTCATTTTGTCTTTTTCCAAACAGCCCACGTATGCCACAGCCACGGTCTCACAAAATTTGAACGAAAAATTTTCCGAGCTTTCTGAGGAATATGAAGGGCTTTCATTTTCCAACCTTATGGATCAAGGCGACTACATTGAACTGGTAATAGACAGTGTTTTAGAAAGCCTTATCTACGGCGCAGCTTTATCCATTTTGGTGCTTTTGCTGTTTCTACGAGACATCCGCCCCACACTCATCATCGCCTTTTCCATCCCCATCTCGCTTTTGTTCGCCATGGTTCTTATGTATTTTTCGGGCGTGAGCTTAAACATTATCTCTTTGTCGGGCCTTGCTATTGGCGTAGGTATGCTAGTAGACAACTCTGTGGTGGTGATTGAAAATATTTATCGCATGCGCTCTCGTGGGGAAAGCAGTTTCAAAGCTGCCGCAAGAGGCGCTGCACAGGTAACCGGTGCCATCACAGCTTCTACGCTTACCACGGTGATGGTATTTTTGCCGATTGTGTTCATCGAGGGCATCACAAGGGATTTATTTACCGATATGGCACTAACCGTTGGCTACTCCTTAATGGCCAGTTTGCTTGTGGCCATTACCTTGGTTCCGGCACTGGCCTCCAAAACATTGGTAAAAGAAAAAGAACGAAACGATGTTTTCTTCCAAAAAATTCTAAACCAATACGAGCGCATTGCACGCATTGCTTTGAAGCGAAAAGCCATGGTGCTTGTGTTGTCTTTGGTTTTGCTATTTGGCAGTGCCTTCCTCATTTTGGCAAGAGGCTTCATCTTCATGCCCACCATGAGCAGCACTGAGCTTACCGTAAGTGTTCCCTTAGAGCCCAATTCCCCCTTTGAGGAAGATGTGGCCCTCGCAGACGAACTCTACAGTCGCCTTGCAGAAATCCCTGAATTGAAGACGGTGGGCATTACTCTTCCCAGCGAAGACGGAGACGCTGTAGGCAGCCTCATGAGCATGAGCATGAGCGGTGTTGACCAAATTTCCGTGAACGTTCTTATGGCCGAAGATGCCGCACGAAGCGACGCTGAAATATCAGAAGAAATTGTGGCCATTGGCCAAGAACTTGGGGTGGAAGCCGAAGTTACCGGCGCCTCCTCTATGACCTCTATGTTTGGTGCATCCGGTGTTACGGTTTCTGTGTATGGGCAAGACCTAGACAATTTAATTGAAGAAGCAGGTCGCTTATATACAGAGCTTGAAGCCATAGACGGCCTTGAAGACATAAGCGACGGCCTTTCCGACACAAGCCCCGAAATCCGCATCACAGTAGACAAAGAAAAAGCGGTGGAGCACGGCTTGCTTACAGCACAAATTTTTGCTGAGGTTGCCGAAAGAATTGTGGCAGAAAGTGATTCTACCGAAATTGCCATTGAAAACAACGATACAGACATTGTATTGTACAGTGAAGAAAACCAAAAAATGACCTTGGAAGAACTTGAAAATTTGGTGATTGAATACGAAGATATGCAAGGCGAACACGGAGAAGTGGCACTTTCCAGCATTGCCACCATCACCGAAACACAAAGCCTGAACGCCGTATCTCGTGAAAACCAAAGAAGAACCATTACCCTAAGTGCTACTGTAGCAGAAGGGTACAACATCACACTGATTACAGAGGAAATCAACACCGTGCTTGAAAGCTACACGCCACTGCCAGGCAACTCTATCGAAGTGGGTGGCGAAAACGACACCATTATGGACGCAATGGAACAGCTGGTGCTGATGCTTCTGCTTGCCATTGTCATCATCTACTGCATTATGGTGGCACAGTTCCAGTCACTCAAGTTCCCCTTCATCGTTATGTTCACCATTCCACTCGCCATGACAGGCGGCTTTTTGGCGCTTCTTGTTACCGGGCTGGAAATTAGTGTGGTGGCCATGGTAGGCTTCGTAATGCTTTCGGGCATCATCGTGAACAACGGAATTGTACTGATCGATTATATCAATATTTTAAGAGAAGGTGGCATGGAGAAAAAAGAGGCCATTGTTTTAGCAGGCAGAACACGCATGCGTCCCATCCTCATGACGGCCTTAACCACCATATTGGGGCTGGTGTTTATGGCTGTGGGCACCGGTGTTGGCACGGAAATGATGCAGCCCATCGCCATTGTTTGCATCGGTGGCCTGCTATATGCCACCTTGATGACCTTGTTTGTGGTGCCCGTTTTATATGATTTGTTTAGCACAAAAGAAATTGTGGTCATCGACGTTTAATACTGCAAAACCATTTCAAAACACGCCACAATGGTGGGCGTCCTCACGATATTCCCAAAGCAGACAAGCAACTAAAAAAACGATACAACATCATTCTCCGCACACAAAACCCACATGGAACAAGACACGGTGTTTTTTGCAGTGATTCTGTATCTCCTCTCACAAAGGACATTGGCAGATTGGGTTCTGGGTCTTGGTTTTTTAGTGAATGCCCTATGCTGTGCCCCTTAAAAATATACGATTATAATAAATAAGGCCAAAAGTGTGAGACATACATTTCTCACACTTTTGGCCTTTTCTTTATTCAAATTATTTTTTCGTTCCTATTCAGCGAGGCCACGGGTTCCTTGTCCGGTGAATATGCTGAGTCGCACTTTGCAAAGTCCTCTAGCATCACTTCAAAAGAATGCCCAAAACATCGTCGGGCAATGAACTCTACCAAAGGACCATCCCCACAGGAAAAAACCATCTCACCTTTCCGGCGGATATCGTATTCACAAAAGCCGACTTTCACCTGTTTAAGCAAGCCGTTTCCCAATTAAAGCAAAGATAAACCCTCTGCTTACACATCCCCCACACTGCCATTTTTTTGCAAGCAAAGTTCTATTTCCACTGTTTGCGTTTTTTCTCCGGCCAAAAATCGACATAGCACCTCAATGGTTTTTTTAGTAAGTTCTGGAACCGGCTGAGAGACACTGTCTAGTTTGTAGCTGTCCCATCCGCTGTTTTCAATGCCATCATAACCCATCACAGACAAATCCTTTGGAACATCTAAACCAAAAGAATTGCGTGCAGCATCCATAACACCCAGTGCCATCAAATCACTGCTGCAAAAAACGGCGCTAGGTCTTTTTTCGCTTCCCAAAAATTGCAAGGCAACTTCATGGCCGGATGCATAGCTATAATCTGCCGGAAAAAGGCGCACATCGTGCACACCTTTATTTCGCAAATACGTTAAAAACCCAAGTTGTTTTTCGGTTTCCTCGGCAGTTTGCTTTTTATAGTGAACATAAACAAAACGGCGGTGGCCGTGCTGGTAAAGATGATCTGCCGCCATTTGGCCGCCCTTAAACGGGTCGGTGTATACCGAGGGCATTGAAGAGCCCAAAAGCACACGGTTGAAAAGCACCACCGGAATGGATAGGCTTTTCTGTATCATTTCAAGTTCCGGTGTGATGGCCGGCGCCGTTACCACAACGGCATCCACTTGAAACTGTAGCACCTTATTCATAATGGCCTGCAAGGGCTCTCGCTTTTCCATTTTGAACACAAGGCACTGCAACCCTTGCTTTTGAACTTGCTCTAAAATCTCCATAATGACCGTATGATAAAACGGGCCAATCCCTTGCCCCACCACAAGCCCCACCATGCCTGTTTTTCCACTTATCATGCCGCGTGCCACTAAGTTTGGCTGATAGCCCAATTTTTTTGCTGCCCGCAACACATTTTTTTGAATTTCCGGTCGCACCTTGGATGTTACAGCAGGGTTATACACCCGCGACACCGTGGCCTGTGAAACACCTGCCAGCTGCGCTACATCGCGCGAGGTAGGTCTTTTTTTTATCTTAGCGGTTTCCATAAATTGCCTCTTACATTTAAATTTTTACATCCATTCACACATATTTTAGTTTAGCCGATTCAATTCAATTTGGCAAGTTTACATTATAAGTATGTATAATACCTTAATTAAATGCAAAATGGCTCGAAACAAAATTCGAGCCATTTTGGCAAAACAATATGTGTTTTCGGCCAGAGAAAAGAAAGCCGAACTGCGCAATAGAGTTTTAATCCTATGCTGCAGGTTGTTCTTTTCCTTTGCGTTTCATCGTTTCCGGCAAGATTGCCCACACAACGGTGCCGGCAACAAACACGCCAATGGCAATGTAGAAAATGATGGTCATGCTACCACCTTCTGGCACGGCACCGGCCAATGCGGGCACAGCGAAGGTAGAGATGATACGACCGCCGTTGAAAGAAATGCCGGCCGATAGAGAGCGGTATTTGCTGGGGAACAACTCTGTGTAGTAAGCACCCCATGCACCGGAATATCCAAAGGCAAAACCGATGAGGAAGGAAAGCACAAAGAAGATGGTGGCTTGGTCTGCACTCATCATTGTGTATACAAACACAAGGGCGGCACTAAGAGCCATACCAATAAGTGGCACTTTACGGCCAAATTTATCTGCAATGGCACCCCAGGCAAAGTAGCCCGCCAACTGGCCAAAACCTTGAATGCTGAAAATAGTGCCGGCCAAAGCTGCGTCGAACTGAATTTCATTCACAAGGTAGGTGGTGGCATTGTTTGAAAAACCTGAGTAAGCGGTGAAGTTTGCACCAGACAGCAGGATAACACCAATACCGATAAACAGATATTTGCCTTTGTACATGCTGAGATAGTTGATTTTTTCACCTGTCTTTTTCCCGATTTCACGCAGCTCTTTTGCATACTGCAAATCGTTTGGTAAAAAGAGGAAGGCCAGCACAGCACCCACAGCAGGTGGAATGATAACAGTCATCATCAAACCCTGCCAGTTATCTGCACCAAACAGGCCAAACATTTGGCCGCCAAAAATCATGGCAAGCGAGTATAAAGCGGTTAAAGTGGCCGCCAGTTTTCCACGGTATTTTTGCGGGAACATATCGGCAGCAAGTGGCATAGCTGTGCCAAACACACCGCCCAAAACCATACCGGCGCAAAAACGAGATACAATCCAAATATAAAAGTTGGTCGGTGCCAAGAACGGAATGGCTGTTGTTAGCGCGATGAGAACCGCAATGGAAATCATCGTATATTTTTTACCAATATAGGATGCCAAGATACTAAAGATGATGGTGCCCGGAATGGTGGCAAAACTCATCACCGCAAAGATTTGTTGGCTTTCCACCAAGGTGAAGCCAAAACCACCCTCGGCAACCGCTGCAATCATTGTGGGCTGAATAAACGTGCCCACCATGAAGTTGTAGCAATAAAAGAAGTAAATAACCGCAATCGAAATAAATCCTAAAACACGTTTCCCCGTTGAAAAGTCTTTGCCTAAGATGATTTCCTCACCGGCATTTTTTGTTACTGCTTCTGTACTCATATTAAAATCCCCTTTCTACTATTCTGCGTCTGCCTCGGCCGCATCTCCAAGATATTTTTGACGCAAAACGTCTAAGCCGTCAAATGTAACCCATTCTTCCACAATTTTTCCCTGGCGCAGATGGAAATGGCTAATGCCCAACACGTCAAGTTGTTTTCCGCTAGGTGCACCAAAGAAGCCAATGCCTTCATTTAAACCGCGCAATCTCCAGCGCAAAGCCACGTCATATTCATCTTTACCGGCAGCCGCATTGCAAGTAACACGCTCCACTTCATAGCTACCGTTTGGAATGGAAGAAAGCATACTCACCATCATGCCCTGAATTTCATCGTAGCCGTTTAAGTCTTTGTTGCACACATGGTGCACCACGGCATTGGGATGATAGTAATTGGGCACT